>CAMAVH010000031.1 GCA_945861615.1 Rhizobium sp. Q54
GCCACCGCCAATATCCTCGCGCGCATGGCCCAGGGCCTGGCCGACGATCTCGCCACCACCGTGCTGCTCGCCACCGATAAGCCGGTGCTCGCCGCGCCCTCGATGAACAGCCGCATGTGGGACCATCCCGCCACGCGCGCCAATATCGCGACGCTGATCAGCCGCGGCACCCTCTTCGTCGGCCCCGGCGCCGGCAATCTCGCCTGCGGCGAAGTGGGCGACGGCCGCCTCGCCGACGTCATGGACATCGTCGCCGCCGTCGAGAGCTACTTCGCGGCCAGCGCGCCGCTCGCCGGCAAGCGCGCCCTGGTCACCAGCGGCCCGACCTTCGAGGCGATCGATCCGGTGCGCTTCATCGGCAACCGCTCGTCGGGCAAGCAGGGCCATGCCATCGCCGCGGCGCTCGCCCGTCTCGGCGCCGACACCACCCTGGTCTCCGGCCCGGTCTCTGAGCCCGATCCGGCCGGTGTGCGCGTCGTCCATATCGAATCGGCGCGCGAGATGCTGGAGGCCTGCCGGGCCGCCCTGCCCGCCGATGTCGCGGTCTGCGCCGCCGCCGTCGCCGACTGGCGCGTGAAAGACGCCGCCGGGCAGAAGATGAAAAAGGGCGCATCTGCTGTGCCCACTCTCGACCTGGTCGAGAACCCCGACATCCTCGCCACTCTCGCCGCCGCCGGCAATGCGCGCCCGCGCCTCGTCGTCGGCTTCGCCGCCGAGACCGAGAACGTCATCGCCAATGCCCAGGCCAAGCGCACCAAGAAGAATTGCGACTGGATCGTCGCCAACGATGTCTCCGCCGGCGCCGGCGTGTTCGGCGGCGACGAGAATACCGTGCATCTCATTTCCGCGAACGCGGTCGAGGACTGGCCGCGCATGGCGAAAGACGCCGTCGCTGAGCAGCTCGCCGCGCGCATCCGCGATCATCTGTCGAAAGTCGCCTGACGCCATGACCACGCTGCCCATTTCCGTCGCCGTGACCCGCTTGAAACATGCGGCTGACCTGCCGCTGCCGGCCTATGCTACGGCGGACGCCGCCGGCCTCGATCTGATGGCGGCCGTCGAGGCGCCGCTGCGCATCGAGCCCGGTTCGCGCGCCCTGGTGCCGACCGGCCTCGCCATCGCCTTGCCGCGCGGCTTCGAGGCGCAAGTGCGCCCGCGCTCCGGCCTCGCCGCCAAGAACGGCGTCACCGTGCTCAATGCGCCGGGCACCATCGACGCCGACTATCGCGGCGAGATCAAAGTGATTCTCATCAACCATGGCGAAGAGCCCTTCGCCATCGAGCGCGGCCTGCGCATCGCCCAGATGGTCGTCGCGCCGGTGACGCGCATCGCCTGGGACGAACAAGCCAGCCTCGACGACACGGCGCGCGGCATCGGCGGCTTCGGCTCGACCGGCGTCGAAACGATTAAGACGTGATGAAGGCCCCATGCTGAAGCTCTCGAAGAAACTCCTGTTCGCCATCGAAGCGGTGCTCGACATCGCCTACAACTCCGGCAGCCAGCCAGTGCAGAGCCGCGAAATCACCGCGCGCCAAGGCATTCCGCGCCGCTATCTCGAACAGGTGCTGCAGCAGCTGGTGCGCGCCGGCGTGCTCGCCGGTGTGCGCGGTCCGCGCGGCGGCTACCTGCTGGCGCGCGAGCGCCGACGTATCACTGTCGGCGAGATCACCCGCGTCGTCGCCGCGCTCGATCCGGGCGAGCCGCTCACCGAAGCCGAGTCCGCCTCCGAACTCGGCAAGCGCGTGGTGCAGCCCATGTGGGCCGACATCCAGACGCGCATGATGGAACAGCTCGATCAGATCAGTATCGAGGACCTTTGCCTGAAGGCCCATGGTTCCGGCGTCGATAGCGAAGCGCGCCAGCGTCTCGACTTCACGATCTGACAGGGAACGCGCCGATGGACGACATGCCGAGCAGCAAGAGACCCTTAAAATCCGGCGAACGCGGTCGCATCTACGACAGCATCCTCGACACCATCGGCAATACGCCGCTCGTGCGCTTGCCGAAATTGTCGCGCGCCGACGGCTGCAAGGCCGATTTGCTGGCCAAGCTGGAGTTCTTCAATCCGCTCGCCTCGGTGAAGGACCGCATCGGCCTCGCCATGATCGAAGCGGCGGAAGCCTCGGGCCGCCTGAAGGCCGACACGGTGCTGATCGAGCCGACCTCGGGCAACACCGGCATCGCGCTCGCCTTCGTCTGCGCGGCGAAGGGCTACAAGCTGATCCTCACCATGCCGGAAAGCATGTCGCTCGAGCGCCGCAAGATGCTGATGCTGCTCGGCGCCACCATCGAGCTGACGCCGGCGGCCAAGGGCATGCGCGGCGCGCTCGATCGCGCCACGGAATTGCAGAAGACCCTGCCCGACGCGCTGATCCTGCAGCAGTTCGAGAATTTGGCCAATCCGGCAGCGCATCATCATTCGACCGCCGAAGAGATTTGGCGCGATAGCGACGGCACGGTCGATGCCGTGGTCGCCGGCGTCGGCACCGGCGGCACCATCACGGGCATCGGCGAGGTGCTCAAGGCGCGCAAACCCGCGGTGAAGATGATCGCCGTCGAACCGGAGGATAGCCCCGTGCTGTCCGGCGGCCTGCCGGGCGCGCACCGCATTCAAGGCATCGGCGCCGGCTTCGTGCCGGGCATTCTCAAGCGCGAATTGATCGACGAAGTGGTGCGCATCGGCAACGAGACCGCCTTCGCCACGGCGCGGCGCGCCGCCAAGCTCGAGGGCATACCCTGCGGCATCTCGTCGGGCGCCGCCATCGCCGCCGCCATCGAAGTCGGTGCGCGGCCCGAGATGGCGGGCAAGCGCATCGTCGTCATCATCCCGTCCTTCGCCGAACGCTATCTCTCGACGCCGCTGTTCGACAATCTCTGAGACACCGCTGCCAAAGGTTTGAACGTGGACTTCACCGACGCCCAGCTGCAGCGCTACGCCCGGCATATCATCCTGCCGGAGCTCGGCGGCGTCGGCCAAGCCAAGCTGCTCGGCGCCAGCGTGCTGGTGGTCGGCGCCGGCGGCCTCGGCGCGCCGCTGCTGCTCTATCTCGCGGCGGCCGGGGTGGGGCGCATCGGCGTGATCGACGACGATGTCGTCGAGCTGTCCAACCTGCAGCGCCAGGTGATCCACGACAGCGACAAGATCGGCGTCGCCAAGGTCGAGAGCGCCAAAGCCGCCGTCGCGCGCGTCAACCCGGAGGTCAAACTCGAAGCCCACCGCCTGCGGCTGACCGCCGACAACGCGCTCGATCTCATCTCGCGCTACGATCTGGTGGCCGACGGCAGCGACAATTTCCCGACGCGCTTCCTGGTCAACGACGCCGCCTATTTCGCCAAGAAGCCGCTCGTCTCGGCGGCGATCCTGCGCTTCGAGGGCCAGCTCGCCACCTTCAAGGCCCATGACGGCAAGAGCCCCTGCTACCGCTGCATTTTCCGCGAGGCGCCGCCTGCCGGCCTGATCCCGACCTGCTCGGAAGGCGGCGTGCTCGGCGCCGTCGCCGGCGCGCTCGGCGCGCTGCAGGCCACCGAAGTGCTGAAGGAGCTGGCCGGCATCGGCGACAGCCTGGCCGGCTCGCTGCTGATCTACGACGCGCTCGGCACCACCTTCCGCAAGGTGAAGGTGAAGCGCGATCCGGCCTGCCCGCTCTGCGGCGACCAGGCCACCATCCACGACCTCTCGGCGCACCGGCATGCGCCGGCGGCCGAGGCCTGCGCGACCCCGTGATGGCCGAAAGCGCCGCGCCCGACAAATTGTCCATCGTCGTCTATGCCGGCGATTACGGCCGCATCCATTACGCGCTGGCCATGGCGAGCGCCGCGGCGGCGATGGCGAAACCGGCCACGCTGTTCTTCACCATGGCGGCGATCCGCGCGCTGACCAAGGATGGCGGCTGGCGCGCGCTACCCGCCGGCGACCTCTCGCCCGGCAAGACCGGCGGCGAGCAAGACGCGGCGATGACCGCCAAAGGCCTCGCCGGCTTCGAGGAATTGCTCGAGGCCTGCGTTGCTTTCAAGGTGAAATTCCTCGTCTGCGAGATGGGCCTGCGCGCACTCGGCCTCGCCAAGAGCGACCTGCGCGGCGGCGTCGCCTATGACGAGGGCGGCATCGTCACCTTCCTCGCCGACGCGTCGGCGAGCGGCAGTACGCTCTTCATATGAACGAGCGGTCGCCGCGCGAGGGGGGCGACCTGCCGCGCCTGCGGCGCGCGGAGGACATCGCACCGCGCCTGCGGCGCGCGGTGCCCGACGACAGCGAAACCATCGCCGCGCTCCATGTCGCCTGCTGGGCCGAGACCTATCGCGGCCTCCTCCCCGACGCCCTGATCGACAGCATGAGGATGCCGGACCGCACCATCCAATGGCAGCGCGCGCTGGAGCGCCGCGCCGACGTGCAGGTGATCGTCGCCGAAGACGCGGACGGCGGCCTGCTCGGCTTCGCCTCGGGCGGACCGGCGCGCGGCGGCGAGCTCGGCGCCGCGCTCGAGGTTTATGCGATCTATGTGCTGCGCCGCGCCCAACGTCAGGGCCTCGGCCGCGCTTTGCTACAGAGCCTCGCAGCGCATCTCACGCTGACGTCGCTGCCGCCCGCCGCGCTCGATCTCGGCCTTTGGGTGCTGCGCGACAATGCGCCGGCCCGCGCCTTCTACGAACGGCTCGGCGGCGAGCCGGGTGGCGAACGGATGGAGACGCGCGAAGGCCATGCGCTGGCCGAAGCGGCCTATCGTTGGCGTGACCTCGCCGCCCTGCTCGGCCCTTCCACATTCGCGGGCCCTTCGGCGGCGTCTCCTCTTGACGGACCGGGCCGAGGCTTCGCTTAATGCGCCCCATGACAAGGCTTCCCCCGTCGCGCGCCTGGCTATCGTCCTTCGCCGCGCTCTCGCTCCTCGCCGCGATGGCCGCGCCGGCCTTCTCGCAGGGCCTGCCCAACGAGCGCCCGCCGACACCGCGCGGCGCCGCCCAGGGCAACCCGGGAATCGATCCCGAATCGGGCATCCCGGACAATGCCGCACCGAGCGAATCCGACGAATCGCCGCGCGGCGGCATGCCGACCGGCCAGTCCAACCTGCCGCTGCCGCGCTTCGCCAGCTTGCGCGCCGGCGAGGTCAACATGCGGACCGGCCCCGGCGTGCGCTACCCCGTCGATTGGGTCTTCCATCGCCGCGCCTTGCCCATCGAGATCGTCGCCGAGTTCGGCACCTGGCGCAAAATCCGCGACGAGCAGGGGGCGGAGGGCTGGGTCCACCGCTCGATGCTCTCGGGCAAACGCAGCGCCGTCACCATCGGCAATGCCGGCAGCGCGCAGATTCTGCGCCGCGCCGCCGAAGAAGATTCGGCCGCAGTCGCCAAGCTCGAGCCCGGCGTGCTGGTCAATATTCTCGAATGCGACGGCGCCTGGTGCCGTCTCGAAACCCACGGCTTTCGCGGCTGGCTGCCGCGCAAGGGCCTGTGGGGCGTGAAGGACGGCGAACGGATCAAGTGACGCGGTAGATGTTTACCGCGTCATGGCCGGACTTGTTCCGGCCATCGACGACTGTCTTTTGATCCGCATCGTAAGGCCTGGATGCTCGCAACAAGTGCGGGCATGACGACGCTTTACAGTTGGGCGCCTAATCCAGATCCTGCGCCAGGGCCGCGCGCGTCACTTCCGGGATCATCGCCATATGCGCGTAATTGGCATGGGCGACATTGAGCACCGCTTTGGTGCCGGGCTGCTTGAACTTTTCCGCCTGCGCCGGCGTGAAGGGGAAATGCAGGAAATGCACCGAGGAGGTCTTGCCGCGCTCGTCGGTGCGCTCCTGATCGCCCTCGAGCACCGCCTTCACTTCCTCGCCGTCGATGCTGATGCTGATGGCATCTTCGACATGGCCGAGGCGGAACAGCTCGCGGCCGCGGCGGTCGGGATCGGCGATCTCGATCATCATGGTGGCGACAAGCTCACGCCCCTTGGGCACCAGCGGATTGTAGGCCGCCAGCTCGTCGGCCATCTGCGGGTCGCCGCCGCGCTCGATATAGAGCATCTCATGAACCTGATGCAGCATGGTCTCGTAGCTCTCGAAATAGAAGCAGATGAACGGGCCGACCTCGACGCGCCGTTCGCGCTTGTAGGCGGAGATGCGCGAACGGCGATCCTTACGCTCGGCGGCGTAATTCGTCATGTCGATGTCGGCGGCGGTGATGTCGTGCTTGGCCATACTGTTCATGCTCCGTCTCCTCGGGTGGATGATCCCCCTCGGGCGCGCGGGTCGCCCGCGCGCTTACGCTTTAGATTTGCTTGGGCGCTTAGTCTTTCGCCTTGGGACCGACGCCATAGGCCTTGGCGAAAATCTCGATCGGATGGGTCGAGGCTTCGACCTTTACCGCGTCGCCGGCGAGCGTCTTCATGCCCTGCACGACATGCTTGCCGGCGAGCGGACATTCCGAGGCGACATAGGCCTTGCTCTGCTCGACCGCCGTGCGCGCGACCGGCTTGCCGATCTTGAGCGCCACCGGGAAATTCTCCTCGCGGATGCCCCAGGAGCCGCCATGGCCCGAGCAGCGCTCGATCACGGCAACATCGGCCTGCGGAATCAGGCGCAGCATCTCGGCCGCCTTGTTGCCCATGTTCTGCGCCCGCGAATGGCAGGCGAAATGCAGTGTGACGCCGCCGTCGACCGGTTCCAAGCCCGGCGCTAGGCCTTCGGTCTTGGCGATGTCGACGATCAGCTCGCTGATGTCCCACACCGATTCGGAGAGCAGTTTGACGTCCGGATCGTTCGGCAGGATCAGCGGCCATTCGAATTTGAGCATGAGCGCGCAGGACGGCGTTAGCGCGGCGACCTCGTAGCCCTTTTCGATCCACGGCTTGAAGGCGGCGGCGGTGCGCTTGGCGCCTTCAGCGACGCGCGCCAGATCGCCGTTCTCGAGCTGCGGCATGCCGCAGCAGCCGGGATAGACCACCTCGGTCTCGACGCCGTTCTTGGCCAGCACGCCGAGCGCGGCCTCGCCGATCGACGGGTTGTTGTAATTCACGAAGCAGGTGGCATAGACGGCGATCTTGCGCGCGGCGGCGGGCGCCGACATGTCGCGCGCCGGCTTGTCGGTCTTGGCGCGCGCGGTGAAGGTCTTGCCGTGGAATTTCGGCAGCTCGGCGTCCTTGTGCACGCCGGCGGTCGCCTGCAGCACGGAACGCGTCAGGCCGTTGTGGCTGTCCGAGGCCCAATTGGCGAGCGGCGCGACGGCACCGGCGATATGGCCGTTGCGGTCGGTCTCGGTGAGCTGGGTGACGGCGAAGGGGATTTCGCCCTTCTTTTTCTCGACGGCGCGATAGCGCAGCATCAGATGGGGGAAATCGAGATTGAACTCGTGCGGCGGCACATAGGGGCACTTCGTCATGAAGCACATGTCGCACAGCGTGCAGGCATCGACGACCGGCTTGAAATCCTTGCTGTCGACCGATTCGAGCTCGCCGGACTCGCCGGCGTCGATCAGGTCGAACAGGCGCGGGAAGCTGTCGCAGAGATTGAAGCAGCGGCGGCAGCCGTGACAGATGTCGAAGACGCGTCGCATCTCGGCATCGAGCTGCGCCTCGTCGAAGAAATCGGGATTGTTCCAATCGAGCGCATGGCGCGTCGGCGCCCCCAGACTACCTTCGGCCATCGACCAGATCCTTCTTGCAACGGTTTATTGGCGCGCATTAGCCCGGCGCGCGGACAGTCAGCGATGCCGTCCGGCGCCGCCCGTTCACCTGAGATGTACGGACGGCGGGCCGGAACGGCTCACTGTGATCGGCTTAGATCGAGTCGAGGGCCTTCTGGAAACGGCCGGCGTGCGACTTCTCGGCCTTGGCCAAGGTCTCGAACCAGTCGGCGATTTCGTCGAAGCCTTCTTCGCGCGCGGTCTTCGCCATGCCCGGGTACATGTCGGTGTACTCGTGCGTCTCGCCGGCGATGGAGGCGGCGAGGTTCAGCTTGGTGTCGCCGATCGGCTTGCCGGTCGCCGGATCGCCAACGGCCTCGAGGAATTCGAGATGACCGTGGGCGTGGCCGGTTTCGCCTTCCGCGGTCGAGCGGAACACGGCGGAGACGTCGTTGAAGCCTTCAACGTCGGCCTTCTGGGCGAAGTACAGATAACGGCGGTTGGCCTGCGATTCGCCGGCGAAAGCGGCCTTCAAGCTTTCCTCGGTCTTGCTGCCTTTCAAACTGGCCATGGCTCTCTCTCCTGATGTTGAGGCGCGCCCTGTGCGATCGCGCCGGTTATGAATCTTGGGATCATCGGTCGCGCGTCATGACGCTCGGCGATGGCAGGGCACGCGGATGGGTTCCGACGGCGACCTGACGCTCTTTATGGCGCAAAGGACGACCGCCGTCAACAGTTTAGAGAAAATCTAAACTGTTATAGAAGGGTCAGTAATATATGGAAAATGAGAGGCGCTCGCAGATCCCCGGCGGCGCCGGGAGGTCAGTCCTGCTTGACGCGGATGACGACGTCGACGCGCTTGACCGAGGTGCCCTCGGGCGCTTGCGGCAGGCTCGAAATAGTCACCGACGCGCCGTCGATGTCCTGCAACTGGCTCGAGTCCTCGAAGAAGAAATGGTGATGGTCGCTGACATTGGTGTCGAAGTAGGAGCGGCCAGCATCGACGACGATCTCGCGCAGGATACCCGCTTCGGTGAACTGATGCAGCGTGTTGTAGACGGTGGCGAGCGACACGCGGATCCCGGCGCCCTGCGACTGGGCATGCAGCTGCTCGGCGGTCATGTGGCAGTCGCCCGCTTCCGCGAGCAGCTTGGCGAGCGCCAAGCGCTGACGGGTCGGGCGCAGGCCCGCGTCCTTGAGGCGATCGAGCACGCGGCTGAAAGGCCGGTCCATGCTGGTCATGTCACATTTCCCAATCTAGTCCCGGAGACGGTCGCGAAACGGTCGCGCGCCTCCACAGGCTTTATATAGGGCTGTGGACGATTAAATTAAAGCTAAAAGAAACAGAGGCCTTGGCCGCGTTCTGGAACTAGTCAAAGGAACCTGGCGAGTTCCAAGACCTTGAGTTCGCAGGACTTTCCGTCCGTTATGACAATTAACCTGGAACCCGGCTCAGTCGCCGGTCTGCAGCCGCTCGACCAGCTGGCGGACCGACGGGATGAAGCCGTTGGCGTAGAACGGGTCGGTCTTGAAGCGGTAGGCGTTATGGCCGGCGAACATCAGCTGGTCCTTCACCCGCGAGCCGTGGCTGATCGCCTGCAGCGTCTTCTGGATGCAGAAGGAGCGCGGGTCCGGCGTCCGGCCGGTCGTGCCTTCCTCGTTCTGCGCCCAGTTCGAAAAATGGCAATGCGACAGGCAGCCCATGCATTCGATCTGGTCGGTGCGAATCTGGCGCGCGTCGGTCATGGTGACGAAGATCAGGGTCGAGTCCGGCGTGCGCAGCGGCATGTCGAAGCCGGCGGCGACCCAGCCGCGCGCCTTCTCGGCGTCATGCGCGGTGAGGAAGACCTCGCGACCGCGCGCGCCAACCGGGAAGGACGTGTCGTGCTCGCCGACCGCCTCGTGCGAATAGGCGACCTGGCGGTCGCTGCGCCCGCGCAAGTCGTTGAGGAAATCGTTCTTCACCGCCGACGAATAGAAGCCGGTCGGGCTGAACTTGTTGAGATAGATATCGCCCTCTTCGAGGGTCAGCAGCTTCTGCTTCCACTCGTCGGAGATCGGGCTTTCCTTGGTCAGCAAGGGCCGCGTGCCGAACTGGAAGGCGACCGGGCCGATCTCCGGATTGTCGAGCCAATGCTCCCATTCGCGCAGATTCCACACGCCGCCCGCCATGACGATCGGCGTGTCCGGCAGGCCCACTTCGCGCAGCAGGGCGCGCAGCTCGGCGACGCGCGGATAGGGGCTTTGCGGATGGTTGGGATCTTCGCTGTTCGACAGGCCGTTATGGCCGCCGGCGAGCCAGGGATCTTCATAGACCACGCCGCCGAGCCAGTCGGAGAACTTGTGATAGGCGCGCTTCCACAGCGCGCGGAAGGCGCGCGCCGACGAGACGATCGGATAGTAATAAACGCCGAAGCTGGCGCAGATTTCGGCCATCTTGTAAGGCATGCCGGCGCCGCAGGTGACGCCTTGGATGAGCCCCTTGGCGCCTTCGAGCACGCCTTTGAGGATGCGCTCGGAGCCGCCCATTTCCCACAGGATGTTCATGTGGATCGGGCCATTGCCGCCGGCCATCTGATGGGCGATGCGCGCCTGGGTGATGCCGCCCTGGATGGCGTAGGCGATCAGCTCTTCATGGCGCTCGCGGCGCGTGCGGCCTTTGTAGATGACGGGGATGATGTCGCCGTTGGCGTCGTAGGAATCGGCATTGACGCCGGAGAAGGTGCCGACGCCGCCGGCGCTTGCCCAAGCGCCCGACGATTCGCCGTTGGAGACGGCAATGCCCTTGCCGCCTTCGACGAGCGGCAGGACTTCGCGTCCCGAGATAAGCAACGTCTTGAGCGTCTTCACGCCGATCAAACCCATATGACTGGAGAAATCCCGTGGCGCCTTATGCGCCTGTCCCCATTCGGCCCGATCTTGCCAATCCCTTGGTGACCCGGACCGAACCTTTGCCCCCGCCTTGGCTATATATGGTCGCCGAGGCGAAACGCCAAGCCGCCGAGAGATACCTTATTAAACTTTATGCACAAAGGCTTTTCTCATGCGGCGGCGCAGCGTTTTGTCAGCCTTTCCAAGCCGCTAAGTGCCCGTCGCACGCCCGGCGCGGGCATGAAAAAGGGGAGGTTGCCCTCCCCTTTCCCGATCTTTTTTGAAAGGCGGCGGCCTTATTCGGCCGGCACGCCCTTTTCGGCCCCCTTGGCATCATTGGGCGCCAGCTCTTCGCCGGTCTCCTGGTTCACGACCTTCATCGACAGGCGGACCTTGCCGCGCTCGTCGACGCCGAGCACCTTCACCTTCACGGCATCGCCTTCGTTGACCACGTCGGTCACCTTGGCGACGCGCTTGGCGGCCAGTTCGCTGATATGGACGAGGCCGTCCTTCGAGCCGAGGAAATTCACGAAAGCGCCGAAATCGACGACCTTCACGACCTTGCCGACGTAGATGGTGCCGATCTCCGGCTCCGCGACGATGCCCTTGATCCAGGCGATGGCCTTGTCAGCCGCTTCGCTGTCGACCGCGGCGACCTTGATGGTGCCGTCGTCTTCGATGTCGATCTTGGCGCCGGTCTGTTCGGTGATCTCGCGGATCACCTTGCCGCCCGTGCCGATCACTTCACGGATTTTATCCTTGGGGATCGAGAAGGTGGTGATGCGGGGCGCGTTGGACGACACGCCTTCGCGCGCGCCCGACAGGCCCTTCGACATCTCGCCGAGGATGTGGAGACGGCCGCCCTGGGCCTGCTCCAGCGCGATCTTCATGATGTCCTCCGTGATGGACGTAATCTTGATGTCCATCTGGAGCGAGGTGATGCCCTGCTCGGTGCCAGCGACCTTGAAGTCCATGTCGCCGAGGTGATCTTCGTCGCCGAGGATGTCCGACAGGACGGCGAAGCGCTCGCCTTCCTTGATCAGGCCCATGGCGATGCCCGCCACCGGACGGATCAGCGGCACGCCGGCGTCCATCAGCGAGAGCGACGAGCCGCAGACCGTCGCCATCGACGACGAGCCGTTCGACTCGGTGATCTCGGAGACGATGCGGATCGTGTAGGGGAACTTGTCCTTGGGCGGCAGCAGCGGACGGATGGCGCGCCAGGCGAGCTTGCCGTGGCCGACTTCGCGGCGGCCCGGGCTGCCCATGCGACCGACTTCACCCACCGAGTAGGGAGGGAAGTTGTAATGCAGCATGAAGTGCTCGCGGTAATCGCCGTCGAGCGCGTCGATGACCTGCTCGTCCTGGCCGGTGCCGAGCGTGGCGACCACCAGGCCCTGCGTTTCGCCGCGGGTGAACAGCGCCGAACCGTGCGCGCGCGGCAGCACGCCGACTTCGGCGACGATCGGACGCACGGTCTTGCCGTCGCGGCCGTCGATGCGCAGCTTGGTGTCGAGGATGTTGTTGCGGACGACGTCCTTCTCCAACTCCTTGAACAGCTTCTTGCCGAGATCGGCATCGAGCTCTTCGGCCTTCAACGCTTCGAGGGCCTTGGCCTTCACGTCGTCCACCGCGTTGCGGCGGGCGGTTTTGTCGACGATGGCATAGGCCTTGCGCAGATCGGCTTCGGCCAGCGCCTTGAGGCGCGCTTGTACGACCGTGGTCGCTTCCGGAATGGTCGGCAGAGCGCGCGGCTCCTTGGCGGCCTTTTCGGCGAGGGCGATGATCATGTCGATCACCGGCTGGAAGCCGCGATGGCCGAACATGACGGCCGACAGCATCTGCTCTTCGCTCAGTTCTTTCGCTTCCGACTCGACCATCAGCACGCCGTCCTTGGTGCCGGCGACGACGAGATCGAGGACAGTGTCCTTCATCTTGTCGAGCTGCGGGTTCAGGACGAACTCGCCGTCGATCATGCCGACGCGCGCGGCGCCGATCGGGCCCATGAAAGGCACGCCGGACAGCGTGAGCGCGGCGGAGGCGCCGATCATCGCGACGATGTCGGGATCGTTCTCGAGATCATGCGAGATGACCGTGGTGACGACCTGCGTTTCGTTGCGAAACAGAGGGTGGAACAGCGGGCGGATCGGGCGGTCGATGAGACGGGAAGACAGAACTTCCTTCTCGGTCGGACGGCCTTCGCGCTTGAAAAAGCCGCCGGGAATTTTGCCGGCGGCGAAAGCCTTCTCTTGGTAGTTGACCGTCAGCGGGAAAAAGTCGATCCCGACTTTCGGTTCGCGGGCGGCGACGGCCGTGCAGAGCACGACGGTCTCGCCGTAAGTGACGAGGACGGCGCCGTCGGCCTGACGGGCGACGCGACCGGTTTCCAAGGTCAGCTTGCGGCCGGCCCAGGTGATTTCTTTCTTCACGATATTAAACATGGATCTTCCTTCCAACCTTCCACGACGCACCCGCCGCCTCGGCGGGGCGTCCCGCGGGCCGAAGCCCGCGGAATCAATCGGCTCGTCGCCGAACCCCTAACGGGGTCCTCAGCGGCGCAGGCCGAGACGCTGAACGACCTCGTTGTAACGGGCAACGTTCTTGCCCTTGAGGTAGTCGAGCAGCCGGCGGCGCTTGCTGACCATGGCCAACAAACCGCGCCGCGAATGATAGTCGTGGTTATGCGTTTTCATATGTTCGGTCAGATTGTTGATTCTCTCGCTGAGAATCGCGATCTGGACCTCGGGCGACCCCGTGTCGCCCTGCTGCGTGGCGTATTCGCCAATGAGCACCGTCTTGCGCTCGGCCGTAATCGACATCGTCAATCTCCTGACGTTTAGAGGTTCAAGACTCGCACCGGACGCAACATGCCCCGCTCCATGCGGGCCAGCGCAACGGGCTTTCCATTGGCGGTCGCGAGAGCGATCACGCCATCTTCGGGAAGCCGATACGCCGGGAAGCCGGTACCGAGAACCTGCACGGGCTGGCCCTGTCTTAAGCGGGCCGCGTCGGTGTCGTTCAAGGCCAGGGCCGGGATGTCGTCCAGCACGGTCTCGATCGGCAGCAGGGTCTCTGAAGCGGCGGCACTATGCCCGAGGGCCTCCAGCTTATCCAGGGAAATCGCGGTATTTTCGCCGAACGGGCCGACCCGCGTGCGCCGCAGCTCGGCAATATAACCCAATGTTCCCAAGGCTTTGGCGAGGTCGCGGCCGAGCGAGCGGACATACAAGCCCTTGCCGCACTCGACCTCGAAACGCGCTAAATCTGGTGTTTCTTCCAACAAATCCAAGCGTTTGACCGTCACCTGACGCGACGCCATCTCGACCGCCTCGCCGGCGCGGGCAAGCTTATAGGCCCGCATCCCGCCGATTTTGATGGCGGAAAAGGCCGGCGGGATCTGGTCGATGAAGCCGGTGAAGGCGGGCAAAGCGGCGAGAATGCCAGCGCGGTCGGGCCGAGATTCGCTCGTCCCGGTCACTTCGCCCTCGGCATCGTCGGTATTGCGGCTTTCGCCCCAGCGCACGGCGAAACGGTAGATCTTCCGCCCGTCCATGGCATAGGCGACGGTCTTGGTCGCCTCGCCGACGGCGATCGGCAACACGCCGGAGGCCAGGGGATCGAGGGTGCCGCCCTGGCCGACCTTGCGTGTGCCGAGCACGCGGCGGACGCGGGCGACGACCTGGAAGGACGACAAGCCGAGCGGCTTGTCGATGACCAGCCAGCCGCTGGGCCCCGGTCCTTGGTCTTTTTTTGTCAGGGCTTTTCGGCGGACGCGCCGCCGTCTTGGTTTTCATCCGGCTCGGCCGCCTCGTCGCCGGCCGCGAGATCGCGCGACACGTCGGGGCTGTGCAGGATGTTGTTGATGTAGGAGGCGTAGTCGAACGACATGTCCGCCGCGAAGGTGACGACCGGCGCGACGCGCAATTTGACCGCCTTGGCAAGCTGGCCGCGGATATAGGGCGCGGCGCGCTTGAGCGCGGCGACCAGAGTGTCGACATTCTCGCCGCCGAGCCGCGTGACATAGGCCGTGGCGTTCTTCAGATCCGGGCTGACGCGCACTTCGGTGATGGTGACCGACACGCCGAGCAGGTCCGGGTCGCGAAAATGCGCCCGCTCCATGATATGCACCAGCGCATGGCGCAGCTCTTCGCCGACGCGCAACTGGCGTTGCGTCGGGCCGATATCTTCGTGGCCGCCGGAGTCGCGACGTTTCATGCGGCTCTCCCGCTGTTTCTGAGATCGAAGATCGCGCGGCGCCTTACAGCGTGCGCGCGACCTCCTCGATCTCGAAGCACTCGATGACGTCGTTCGCCTGGATATCCGTGTAGTTCTCGAAGGCCATGCCGCACTCGTAGCCTTCCTTCACTTCGCGGACTTCTTCCTTGAAGCGGCGGAGGGTCTTGAGCGTGCCCTCGTGGATGACGACGTTGTCGCGCAGCAGTCGCACCTTGGCGCCGCGCTTGACGGTGCCTTCGGTGACCATGCAGCCGGCGACCTTGCCGGTCTTCGTGATGTTGAAGATCTCGCGGATCGTCGCATTGCCGAGGAAGTTTTCGCGGCGCGTCGGCGACAGCATGCCGGACAGGCCGGCTTTGATGTCGTTCGTCAGGTCGTAGATGATCGAGTAGTAGCGGATTTCCAGGCCGTCGCGCTTGGCCAGATCGCGCGCCTGCGGATTGGCGCGCACGTTGAAGCCGATGATCACCGCGTTCGACGCGCGCGCGAGCGTGACGTCGGACTCGTTGATGCCGCCGACCGCGGAATGCAGCACGCGCACCGCGACTTCGTCGGTGTTGAGCTTCTCCAGGCTGCCGACGATGGCTTCGACCGAGCCCTGCACGTCGCCCTTGATGACGACGAACAGTTCCTTGGCGGTGCCGGCGGCGATCGCCGAGAGCATCTGCTCGACCGTGCCGCGCGCGGCGACGGAGGTGCGGACGTCGCGGGCGCGGCGCTGGCGGAATTCGGTGACTTCGCGGGCGCGCTGCTCGCTGTCAACGACGGAGAAATCGTCGCCGGCGGACGGCGTGCCGTTGAGGCCGAGCACTTCGACGGGCATCGACGGCTCGGCGACTTTGACCTTCTTGCCGTGATCGTCGAGCAGGGCGCGCACGCGGCCCCATTCCGAGCCGGCGACGAAGATGTCGCCGAGCTTGAGGGTGCCGCGCTGGACCAGCACGGTGGCGACGCTGCCGCGGCCACGCTCCATCTTGGCTTCGATGACGACGCCTTCGGCGGCGCGGTTCGGATTGGCCTTCAGTTCGAGCACTTCGGCCTGCAGCAGAATGGCCTCTTCGAGCTTCTCGAGATTCTCGCCGGACTTGGCGGAGACCTCGATCGCCATGACGTCGCCGCCCATGTCTTCGACGACGATCTCATGCTGCAGCAATTCCTGGCGCACGCGGCCGGGGTTGGCGTCGGGCTTGTCGATCTTGTTGATGGCGACGACGATCGGCACGCCGGCGGCCTTGGCGTGGTGAATCGCTTCGATGGTCTGCGGCATGATGCCGTCGTCGGCCGCGACGACCAGCACGACGATGTCGGTCGCCTGGGCGCCGCGCGCGCGCATGGCGGTGAAGGCTTCATGGCCCGGTGTGTCGAGGAAGGTGATCGCCGCGCCGGACTTCATATGCACTTGATAGGCGCCGATATGCTGCGTGATGCCGCCGGCTTCGTGTGCGGCGACGTCGGTCTTGCGCAGCGCGTCGAGCAGCGAGGTCTTGCCGTGGTCGACGTGACCCATCACGGTGACGACCGGCGGACGCGACTCCAGCGCGCCGTCGATATCGACCTCGCCCTTGAGGCCCTGTTCGACGTCGGCAGCGCTGACGCGCTTGGCCTTATGGCCGAACTCCGCCACCACCAGCTCGGCGGTGTCGGCATCGATGCTCTGATTGATCGTCGCCATGACGCCCATGCGCATCAGCGCCTTGATGACGTCGGTCGAACGCTCGGCCATGCGGTTGGACAATTCCTGCACGGTGATGACTTCGGGAATCACCACGTCGCGGGCGAATTTTTCGACGACTTGGCCGGAGCCTTGCAGCAAGCGCTTCTCGCGTTCGCGGGCGCGGCGCACCGAGGCCAAGCTGCGCATGCGGTCGCCGGCGTTGTCATCGAGCGCGCGGCTGATCGTGAGCTTGCCGCGGTTGCGGTCGGCAACGCCCTTGGCGGGAGTGAGACCGGGACGGCGCGGCGCCGGCTTGGCGCCAGGCGCGCCACGCTTCTTGCCGTCGTCGTCGTCCTCGGCTTCGTTGACCTTCGCGACGGGCGGGGCGACGAGCTTCGGCTTCGCAGCGCCGACGGCGGGCGCCGCAACGGGCGCGGCAGACTTGGCTTGGGCGGACGCAGGCGTCGGCGCGGGCGCCGGCTCGCCGCGGAAGGCAGCTTCGGCGGCAAGGCGCGCGTCGTCGGCTTTGCGCGCGTCATCTTCGATCTTGCGGCGGGCGTCTTCCTCGGCCTTGATGCGGGCGTTTTCTTCGGCCTCGCGGCGGGCGATCTCGGCAGCGCTCAACGCGCCCTGCAAGGCGCGGGCGCGCACGGCACGCTCGTCATTGGTCAGCAGGCGGCCGCCCGGGGTGGCGGGGCGCGCCGGCTCGGGCGCGCGCGGCTCGGGCGCCGGCGGCGGGGCGGCCATCTGCGCTTCGGCGGCGGCGGCCATTTCCTTCAGGCCGGGCTTGACCTCGGCCATGTTGCCGCCTTCGCCCTGGGTGAAGGTGCGCTTCTTGCGTACTTCCACGGTCACGGCCTTGGTGCGGCCATGCGAGAAACTCTGACGGATCTGCCCGGTCTCGACGGTCTTCTTCAACTCGAGCTTGCCCGGACGCGACAGCGTCAGCGGCTTTTTCTCGTCTTTGGTGGCTTCGGTCATATCGTCCGACTTTCTTCAACAATCATCGCAATTCAAAACCGCTCACGCCGCCTGCGAACCGCGGCGGAGCGCACCTAGCTTGTCGGCGGTGGTCAAAATTTCGCGGGCCAAGCGCCCGTCGCTCAAGGCGGCATGGACCATGGCGCCGGCGCCGAGCGCCGCCCCGATCTCCGCCGAGGTCAAGGAATCGATCAAGGGCAGGTCCGGCGCCAGATGCCTGATCTTGTCGCGGCCGTCGGCGGCGCCATCGCTGGCGGCGATCAGCACGGCGGCCTTGCCGGCGCGCAAGGATCCGCGCACCTGTTCGTAGCCCGCGACCATCAGGCCGGCGCGGCGCGCCAGGCCCATCAGGTTCTGGCAACGGCTGGCGAGCAACGCCTCTAGCTTGTCGGCGAGGTCAGCCGGCACGGTCACCTTTTCGCGCGCGGCGCGGCTGAACAGCGCCGCGAGACGCGCGCCCTGCAGCACGTCGCGATTGGCCGCCAGCCATAGGCCGCGGCCCGGCAACTTGCCTTCGAGATCGACCACGACGACGCCGTCCGGCGCGATGACGAAGCGGACCATGGTCTCGCGATCGCCGGTTTCGCCGTCGGCGATATTGCGCCGCTGCTTCTTCGGCCGGGCGACCGCATCGGCGGCACGTAGTTCTTCGTTCACTGCGACTGACGCCGCAGTGGGGGCCGGCGATTTTGCCGGCCGGTATTTTTTGATCGCGGGCCCCGTCATGGTTGCCTCGCGCCCGGTGCTACATCAAGCCTGCCCGGTGGGCGTGCCGGCTTCATCAGAAGCGGCAGGCTCGTCGGCAAACCAGTGGGCGCGCGCGGCCATAATGACCGCGTTGGCGTCGTCGTTCGTCATCTTGCGCTCGACGATCTCGATCAGTTCGTCGCTGGCCAGATCGGCTAGGTCGTCGAGGGTCTTCACGCCCTTCTCGCCGAGCTTGACCAGATCGGCGACGGTGAGGGCTTCGATCTCGGACAGCGCATCGTCGACGCCGAGCTCCTTGCGGCGCGCGGTGAGCTTCTCTTCCTGGTCGGAGAGGAACGCCTGGGCGCGATTGCGCAGTTCTTCGGCGATGCTCTCTTCGAAGCCTTCGATTTCCGCCAAGTCTTCGACCGGCACGAAGGCGACTTCCTCGACCGAGGAGAAGCCTTCGGTGACCAGCAGGTGGGCGATGACGTCGTCCACGTCGAGCGCGTCGATGAACATCTGCGAGCGCGAATGGAATTCGGCCTGACGGCGCTCCGATTCCTGCGCTTCGGTCAGGATCGCGATGTCCCAGCCGGTGAGCTGCGAGGCGAGGCGCACGTTCTGGCCGCGGCGGCCGATGGCGAGCGACAGCTGATCGTCCGGGACCACCACTTCGATGCGGTTCTGCTCTTCGTCGAGCACGACCTTGGTCACTTCGGCGGGCGCCAGCGCGTTCACCACGAAGGTCGCCGGATCCTGCGACCATTGAATGATGTCGATCTTCTCGCCCTGCAATTCCTGCACGACGGCCTGCACGCGCGAGCCGCGCATGCCGACGCAAGCGCCGACCGGATCGATGCTCGAATCGTTGGACAGCACGGCGATCTTGGCGCGGCTGCCGGGGTCGCGGGCGACCGACTTGATCTCGATGATGCCGTCGTAGATTTCCGGCACTTCCTGGGCGAACAGCTTGGCCATGAACTCCGGCCGGGTGCGCGACAGGAAGATCTGCGGACCGCGTGGCTCTTCGCGCACTTCGAAGATGTACGCGCGCACGCGGTCGGACTGGCGGAGATTTTCGCGCGGCAGGCTCTCGTCGCGGCGCAGCACGGCTTCGGCGCGGCCCAGGTCGACGGTGATGTTGCCGTATTCGACGCGCTTGACGAGGCCGTTGATGACCTCGCCGACGCGATCCTTGTATTCGCGGTACTGACGCTGGCGCTCGGCGTCGCGCACCTTCTGCACGATGACCTGCTTGGCGGTCTGCGCGGCGATGCGGCCGAAATCGATCGGCGGCAGAGTCTCGATGATGAAATCGCCGAGTTGGGCGTCGGGCTTCTTGCGCAGGCCGTTCTTGAGATCGATCTGCGTCGCTTCGTTTTCGACGTTCTCGACGATCTCGGTGTACTTGGCGAGCATGATCTCGCCGGTCTTGCGGTTGATGTCGGCGCGGATGTCGTGCTCGTGCCCGTACTTCGAGCGGCCCGCCTTCTGGATGGCCTGCTCCATCGCCACGAGAACCTCCTCGCGGTCGATGCTCTTCTCGCGGGCGACCGTGTCGGCCACCTGGATCAGTTCGGGACGGGCGAGGCCCAGTGTCGTGTCGATCGCCATGGTGTCGTTGCGTCCTTGTTAGATGCGCCCCGATGGGTCGCGTCGGAGGTTAGATCGGCTTGCCGCTTTGCGCGGCTTCGATGAGGTCGTCGGTCAGCATCAGCTTGGCCCGCGTGATGGCGGAGAGCGGCACTGCCGCGTCGTTGCCGTCGTCGAGCCGCAATTTCACGTCGTCGCCCGCGAGGCCGATGAGGCGGCCGCGAAAGCGTTTGCGCCCATCGACCGGCATCGCGGTCTCGATGCGCGCCTCGAAGCCGGCCCAGCGCACGTAATCGGCCGGCTTGACCAGCGGACGGTCGATGCCGGGCGACGAGACTTCCAGGCTATAGGCGGCCTCGATCGGGTCTTCGACATCGAGCAGCGCCGAGACGGCACGGCTGATGTCGGCGCAGTCATCGACCTTCATGTTCTCGCCGTCGGTCCGCTCGGCCATGATCTGCAGCGTCAAACGCGAGGCGCCGGACAGCTGCACGCGCACGAGGACATAACCCATGTCCGTGAGGGCGGGCTCGATCATGCCGGCAATGCGCTCTGCGATATCCATCGGTCTCTAGCGTCTCAGTCTGCAACATCGTCGTAATGCGAAGCACCGCGCAGCATTTCAGCGCGCGGCCCCAAAAGCCTGTCGGCAGCCCGCTGGGTCCAGCGTGGCGGCACCGACATCCGTCGGGATCATGCCTTCGTTCTCGGTCCAGTCGGCGACAACGCCAGCGAATGCGACATCAAGCGGCGACAAGAGCGGGCCGCCGGCCCACCCGCTACCAAACTCGACCGATGTGAAGGAGGCCTTGTGTCAAGGCAGGCCAAATATAGCCGTTTCGCCGGTTTCTTCAAGGTTTGTCGGCCATTGCCGCCCGCCCGCGCTGCCGGCTCGCTGGCCAAGGCTTAGGCGCGGGGAACCCGCCGCCACGTCAGGAAGGCCGGGGCAGCCCCTGCTAAGCCCTTGTCTTCATAGCGAGTTTTTGGCGAATCGGCGGGCCGCTGGCGCCACTCGGCGGGCCGCCGGGCGGTCCAGGCGAAGGCCGGATGATCGGCCATTTCGATCAGCATCCAGCGCAAATAGCCCGGATCGTCGGTCGCCAGGCGCAGTTCGGCCCCGTCCTTCAGCACGCGGGCGAGCTGGTCGAGATTGGCCTTGGCGACGAAGCGGCGCTTGTGATGGCGGGCTTTCGGCCAGGGATCGGGGAACAGGATGAAGGCCTTGGCCAGGCTGGCGTCGCGAAACGACGCGATCAGCGGGCGGGCATCGTCCATCAGCACCCGGATATTGCCAGCCCGCGCCGGTTCGTCGTCGATCGCGCGGAGCAACGCCGCCATGCCGTTGATGAAGGGCTCGCAGCCGATCAGGCCGGCCTGGGGATTGGCCGCGGCCTGCGCCAGCAGATGCTCCCCGCCGCCGAAGCCGACTTCGAGCCAGGCTTCGCGGACCGGAGATGAAAAGAGCGCGAGCGGATCGAGCGCGGCCGGCACGGCCGGCACCGCGATGCCGATCTTCGGCAGCCAGGCGTCGACCGCCGACTGGCGGCCGGCGCGCAGCGGCCGGCCGAGACGGCGACCATAGACGCGCTGATCGACGACCAGCTGTTCGACGGGTGGCTGAGCGGGCGGCGTGACGCCAGGGGGTTTATGCGGCATGGGGGCCAAGATAAACGAACGGCCGGTCGCAGAGCGACCGGCCGTTGCAAAAAAGCGGAGCGTGCCGTTTAGAACGCGCCCTTGAGTTCCTTCACCAGGTCGAGCTTCTCCCAGGAGAAGCCGCCCTTGCTATCCGGCGTGCGGCCGAAATGGCCGTATGCCGTGGTGCGCGCGTAGATCGGCTTATTCAGGCCGAGATGCTCGCGGATGCCGCGCGGGCTGAGCGACATCAGCTGCGGCAGAATCTTGGCGAGCTTGGCTTCATCGACCTTGCCGGTGCCGAAGGTATCGACATAGACCGACAGCGGGTAGGCGACGCCGATGGCGTAGGCGAGCTGGATCAGGCAACGCTCGGCCAGGCCGGCGGCGACGACGTTCTTCGCCAGATAGCGCGCGGCATAGGCGGCCGAGCGGTCGACCTTGGTCGGATCCTTGCCGGAGAAGGCGCCGCCGCCGTGCGGAGCCGCGCCGCCGTAAGTGTCGACGATGATCTTGCGGCCGGTGAGGCCGGTGTCGCCGTCGGGACCGCCGATGACGAAATTGCCGGTCGGGTTGACGTAGAAATGCTCGTTGGCTGGCATCCAGCCTTTCGGCAGCACCTTCTCGACGTAGGGACGGACGATCTCGCGCACGTCGTCCTGGTCGACCTTGGCGTTATGCTGGGTCGAGACGACGACGGCGGTGCAGCCGACCGGCTTGCCGTTTTCGTAGCGCAGGGTCACCTGGCTCTTGGCGTCGGGCTCGAGCATCTTCTCTTTGCCCGAGTGACGCGCGGCGGCGAGGGCGCTGAGGATATTGTGCGAATATTGCAGCGGCGCCGGCATCAATTCCGGCGTCTCGTCGGTCGCGTAGCCGAACATGATGCCCTGGTCGCCCGCGCCTTCGTCCTTGTTGTCCTTGGCGTCGACGCCCTGCGCGATATCGGCCGACTGGCCGTGCAGCAGGATCTCGACCTTGGCGTTCTTCCAGTGGAAGCCGTCCTGGGCGTAACCGATGTCCTTGATCGCGGCGCGGGTCAGCTTCTCGATCAGCGGCTTGTTGATCTTCGGCTTGCCGCGCCCCGTGGCCTTCAGCATGGGCGCGCGCGCGCCCATCTTCTTGGCGTTCATGCCGACTTCGCCGGCGATGACGACGCGGTTGGTGGTGACCAGCGTCTCGCAGGCGACGCGGGCGTAGGGATCGCTGCCGAGGAAGGCGTCGAGCACGGTGTCGGAAATGCGGTCCGCGACCTTGTCCGGATGGCCTTCGGAAACGGATTCGCTCGTAAACAGGAAATTCTTGGGCACGGATGACCTCCGAAAGCCGATGGAGCGCGCGAAACCCGCGCGATGGATGGGAGCCTTGGACCGCGCCGCTGCGAAGCGCGGGAAGGCGCGGTTTTTCTCCCCTTTTCCGCGCCTTAGCGCTGGGTTGTTGCAACCTTTGCCGATAGCGTCAAGCGGATTTGCCGGCTGGACGCGCGGGCCACGCCGCCGCGCCGGCCTCAAGCGCCGGGTTTGGCCAGCGCGCGCACCAGATCGAGGACGCGCTTGCGCACGAACGGATTGGTCACGGCGTAATAGGCTCGCACCAGATCGAGAGTCTCGCGGCGCGCGAACGGATCGCGGCCCCCCGCTTCCTCCGCCGCCGCGCCATCCTTGGCCAGACCCTTGGGCCCGGCGCGCATCTTGCCGTCGAGCTTGCCGCGCCCGCGCGCCGGCTTGTCTGCCGATCCCGGCGCGTCTTCGAAGAAATAGGCGATCGGCACGGCGAGCGCGCGGCTCAGCTGCAGCAAGCGGCTGGCGCCGATGCGATTGGCGCCGCGCTCGTATTTCTGAATTTGCTGGAAGGTCAATCCGACGGCGCGGCCGAGCTTGTCCTGGCTCAGGCCCAGCAACGCCCGCCGCTGACGCAGGCGACGACCGACATGAATGTCCACCGGATCGGCAAGATCATCTCCCCGACGGGCGACGCTCGTTCGCGCGGTCCCGGCACGCGGCACTCTAACCATACTTCCCCTCGACTGACGGCTCGGCCAGGCCGTTCGCAACGGCCGATACGGATCCTGACCGCAACGGCCCAAGACATAAGCGGCACCGTTTCATTTTCGCATACAAGTGTATGCTGGCAGCGCCGCCTTGTCTCGTGCTTATCGGTCAATTTTCCGTAAGGCCGTTGCCTACGCCGTCGTCCCTTCGCCGGATCAGGCGATCCGCGCGCAGCGATCCCATGTTTGACAGACGGTTAGCGGCGCCGAAGGACGCAGCCGGCAAGGGCCGCCGCGAACAGCATCAAAAAAATGAAATCGCCGAAGCGCGCATAGAGCGTCGGCGCCAAGGCCGCCGGCAAGGCGCCGTCGAGCACGCCGCTGGTGCCGAGCGCGAGCGACATGCGCAAGCGGCCGTAAGAATCGACGATGGCGGAAATGCCGGTGTTGGCCGCGCGCACCAGCGGCAGACCCTCCTCGACGGCGCGCAACCGCGCGCTGGCGAGATGCTGATGCGGCCCCGTCGAGATGCCGAACCAGCCGTCGTTGGTCACATTGAGCAGCCAACCGGCCCGCGCGCGCGGATCGGTGACATTGCCGGGAAAGATCACCTCGTAGCAGACCAGCGGCGAGGCCGGCGGCAGGCCGGGCAGCGTCATCGTCTGCGGTCCCGGCCCGGCGGAGAAATCCACCGCGCCGGCGGTGATCTTGTCGAACGGCAGCAGGCCGCGCAGCGGCATATATTCGCCGAACGGCACGAGATGGAATTTGTCGTAGGTGGCGACGATCTCGCCGCGCGCATCGACGGCCTGCACGCTGTTCCAGATGCGATAGGGCGCGCGCTCGGCGCGCGGCGTGCCGGTGATGACCAACGCACCGGGCGCGAGACGGCCGGCGAGCTGACCGAGCGCGGCGCGCAATTCGGGCTCGTCGGCCAGGAAGAAGGGCAGCGCCGTCTCCGGCCAGATCACCGCGTTGATTGGCCCCATCGTTGGATTGGCCGAAGGCTGCGCCGAGAGCGCGAGATATTTGCGCGCCGTCTCGACGCGCACGTCGTCCTGCCATTTGAGCCGCTGATCGATATTGCCCTGCACGAGGCGCAGGTTGACGCCGGGCACGTTCGCCCCCGGACTATTCGCTTCCAGCGCGCCGCCGATGCGCCAGACCCCGAAGAAGGCGCACAGCGCCAAGGGCAACAAAAGTAGCAGCGTGCGACGGCGCGCCAGCGAGGGCAGATTGGGCTCGCCGAGCGGCGCGAAGGCCGCCGCGGCGGCAACGGTGAGCAGCGTCAGGCCGTAAGCGCCGAACAGCGCGGCGCTTTGCGTCATCACCGGCAGCGCCGCCCAGACGGTGGCGATCTGATTCCACGGAAAGCCGGTGAGGATATGGCCGCGCAGCCATTCCACCGCCGTCCAGAGCAGTGCGAAGGCGAGCGGACCGGCCCAGCCCTGCGCGAAGCCGCGCGCGCGCAGCTGATGCAGCGCGGCAAGCGCCGCGGCGGCGAAGAGGCCGAGGAAAAGCGAGAGGCCGCTGACCGCGAAGGGCACCAGCCAGCCGAACTTGGCGGCGTCCACCAGCAGCGCATTGGTGATCCAATAGAGGCCGGCGGCATAATGACCGAAGCCGAAGGCCCAGCCGATCGCGAAGGCCGCGCACGGCGACTTGGCGCCCTGCGCCAGCCACAACAGGCCGGTGAAGGCGACGGCGAGCAGCGGCACGAGATAAAACGGCGGCAAGGCGGCGACCGAGAGGATGCCGAAGCCGCAGGCCGCGAGCAGGCGGCGCCAGCCGGTCAATGCGGCCAAACGCGCCGCGAGGCGCTCGACGGCCGTCAGCACCCGTCAGCGTCCGCCGTTGGCGCGCGAGGGTTCGGCATCCGGCTTGTCCCCGGCGCGCGGCAGATTGCGCAAGCGCAGGCGCTTGACGCGGCGCGGATCGCCATCGACCACTTCGATCTGCAGGCCGGAAGAATGGCGGACGATTTCGCCGCGCGTCGGCACGCGGCCGGCGAGAAAGACGACGAGGCCGCCGAGCGTGTCGATGTCGGCCTCGCGCTCCTCTTCGGTCAAGACGGCGCCGACCTTCTCCTCGAAATGCGCGATATCGGTGCGCGCGTCGGCAAGCCAGCTGCCGTCGGGGCGCTCGATCATGCCGGGCTCTTCGGCGTCATGCTCGTCCTGGATGTCGCCGACGATGGCTTCGATCATGTCCTCGATCGTGACGAGGCCGTCGATGCCACCGTATTCGTCCACCACCATGGCCATATGCACGCGCGTGAGGCGCATCTCCAGCAGGAGATCGAGCACGCGCATGCTCGGCGAGACGAACAGCACCTTGCGCAGCATGTTGGCGAGGTCGAACGGTTCGGTCTTCAGGGTATGCGCCAGCACGTCCTTGATATGGACGACGCCGCGCACGTCGTCGAGCGACTCGCGATAGACCGGCAGGCGCGAATGCGCTTCGCCGGTCATCAGGCGGACCAATTCGGCTTGCGGCGTGGAAAGCTCGACGGCGGTGATGTCGGCGCGCGGCACCATCACGTCGTAGGCCGTGACGTCGCGCAGATGCAGGATGTTCTGCAGCAGAAGCCGTTCGTCGGGATTGATTTCCGCCGGGCCGCCTTCGCCCTCGCCGGGCTCGCTGTCCTCGATCAGCTCTTCGATGGCATCGCGGAGCGATTCGTCGGCTTTGCGGGCGCGGCGGAATTTCTGGATCAAGCCGCGCAAGCCGCGCGGCGAGATGGGAGACGCCCCGGGAGACGCCAGCGGTCCGTGAGTCGGGGCCGGTGTCTCGTCGCGGGGCAACGTACTATGGCTCGGGTCGGTCATGTCCTCGTTCGGGCCGCTTTGCGGGCGCGGCCTCCTGGTTTGGCGACAGGGGTCTGGCGGGCTCGGGAAACGGCTTTGCGCGCCGGACGCAGAAGATAGGGATCGGAAATCCCCTGGCGCGCCAGCACCGCCCGCTCCAAGCCTTCCATGTCATCGGCTTGGTGATCGTCGAGATGATCATAGCCGAAAAGATGCAAAACGCCATGCACCGTCAAATGCGCCAGATGATCGGCCAAGCGCTTGCCCTGCTTGCGCGATTCGCCCGCCGTGACGGTCAGGGCGATGGCGATATCGCCCAGATTGAGCGGTTCTTGCCGGCGCGCCGGAACCCCGTCCCCGGCGGGAAACGACAAAACGTTGGTCGGCTTGGCCTTGCCGCGAAAATCGCGGTTGAGCGCCTTCAGCTCGGCATCGTCGGCCAGTAAGACCGTCAACGACCAGGGGCTCGTACCCTTCGGCGCCGCAGCACCATCGGCCAGCGCCGCCTTGACCGCGGCGCGCGCGAACTTGCGGACATGGGCCGCGACGGCGGGCAGGCGGCGGGTCCAGGCCGGCGTCTCGACGATCACGGCGATGCGCAGAGCCGGCGGCGGCTTGACCGTCATTCGCTCTTGCGCGGCTTGGTGATGAAATCGGGCAATTCGGGCGCCGCGCCATCGTCGGCGTCCACCACAGGCGCGCGTTTGCGCTCGAGCCGCGTGCGGTCGGCCTGCTCGTAAGCGCGCACGATGCGCGCGACCACCGGATGGCGCATCACGTCGGCCTCGCTGAAGGTGACGACGCCGACCCCTTCGATGCCCTGCAAGGTGTCGAGCGCGTCCCTGAGGCCCGACTTGGTGCCGGACGGCAGATCGACTTGGCTGAGATCGCCGGTGATGATCATGCGCGAGCCTTCGCCGAGCCTCGTCAGGCACATCTTCATCTGCATCGCGGTGGTGTTCTGGGCCTCGTCGAGAATGACGAAGCTATGCGCCAAGGTGCGCCCGCGCATGAAGGCAAGCGGCGCCACTTCGATCTCGCCCGATTCGAGGCGCTTTTCCACTTGGTCGGCGG
>CAMAVH010000032.1 GCA_945861615.1 Rhizobium sp. Q54
ATCGACAAGGCGTCGCTCGAAGCCTGGGCCGGCAAGGTCGGCTGGGACGTGCTGCTCAACAAGTCGGGCACCACCTTCCGCAAGCTGTCCGAGGCCGACAAGGCGACGATCAACGAGCGCAAGGCCATCGCCCTGATGATGGATCAGCCCTCGATGATCAAACGCCCGGTGCTCGACGTCGGCGGCAAGCTGCTCGTCGGCTTCAAGCCGGCCGAATACGAGAAGGCGCTCGCTTAAGGAGGAGGGCTGAGACAGCCCGCCGTCACAGCGCGAGGTCGCGTAATAGGGCCTTGTCCGCCTCCAGCGTCATCGCTGCTTCGGCGAAGGCCATGGCGCGGCGCGAATGGCGCTTGGCCTCGGCGGCGAAGGCCTCGCCGCCGATTTCGGCCAGCGCGCGATAGGCCTTCTGCAAGCGCGTTTGCACTTCTAGAAGGCCTGCGCCGTCGCGCGCGATGGGGCCGAAAATATCGTCGAACAGATCGCCGAGCGCCAGTGGCGGCACCCAAATGCGCGGATAGGTCGGCGCCTCCGCCGCCTCCGCCTCGCGGCAGGCGGTCCAGCAGGTCAGCAGACGCACGCCGCGGCCGATCACGTCGATCGCCGTGCCGGGATCGTTGAGCGCCGGCGACAAGGCGCGCGAGGCGATTTCGGCCAGCACCGAAAGGCCGAAGCGCGGGTCTTGGTCGAAGGAACGGGCGTTGTCGATGACGAAAGCCTCGCGCAGCATGGCGGTCGCCTCCGCGTCGAGCGCGCTTTCGACATAGGCGAGCGGCTGGACGGCATGGACGAAGCTGCCCGGCAGCGCCGCGATGAAGATGCGTCCGGTCAATCGTTCGGCGAGGCGGGACAAGCCCGCCATGTCGATATGCTGCACGTAGCCGGTCGTCTCGGGAAAAATGGCTAGCGCCGTGGCGGGGCGATCCTTGGCCGGATCGTATAAAGGGTGTCCGCCGAGAAAGGGCTCGGCGGCGCGTCCGCGAATGGCGCGCGATGCCGATTGTTCGACGCGGTCGGTGGTTTCGCCGACGCGTCCGAGCCGGGTCAGATGCTCGATCCAGCGCAGGATGGTGACGACGATGAGCAGGATGACCGCCAGCGTCGCGACGAACAGAACCAGCCGGCCGCTCGCCCCGTAGGCGCCGGCGCTGAGCGCGACGATGCTGACAAGGCTGTAGAGGAAGGAGCCGATGAAGACGGCGAGGACGTTTTGCGTCGTCGGGTCCTGCATCAGCAGCTGGGTGGCGCGCGGGGTGACGCTGTTCGTCGCGGCGCTATAGGCGGCAACCATGATGCTGAGCGAGAAGGTCGTCACCGCCAGCATGCTGGACGCGAGAATATTGAGAATGCCCTCGACCGAATCGGCGCCGATCTTGGTCGGCAGATCGGCGGGGATCAGGCGCTCGCCGAGCAGGCCGAGCAGGGCGGCGGCGACGGCGAACACGGCGATGAGCGCCGCGCGCACCCATAGCTTGCGGCCGAACTGCTGAAGCCGCCATTGCCATTTCGAGATCATGCGACGCTCTTCTCCTGTGGCGCGCTTGCGCAGGCAGCGCAAGCTCTCGCCGGCGCGCTTGGACAGGAACGCGCCATCGCATGGAGAGTTCCCGATGCTCCGGGAGTTGCGCCCCCGCCGCAGAGATGCGATGCGGAGATCCGTCAGGAGAGTCAGGTCAGGATGGCTTGCCCGGCCGCAAATAGACCAATTCCCAGATATGGCCGTCGAGATCCTCGAACCCATGCTGGTACATGAAGCCGTGATCTTTGACCTCGCTCGGCGCCGTGCCGCCGGCCTTCACCGCGTCGGCCACCATCTTGTCGACCGCCTCTTGGCTGGCGAGCGCGATGCAGTTGATCACCTCGGTGCTCTTGGTCGCGTCGGCGACCGGCTTGCCGGTAAAGGTCTGAAAGAAGCTTTCGACCAGCAGCATGGCGTAGATGTTCTCGCCGACGATCATGCAGGTCGCCTTCTCGTTGGTGAACTCGGCATTGAAGGTGAAGCCGAGCTTGGTGAAGAACTCGACCGATCTGTCCAGATCCTTGATCGGCAGATTGACGAAGATTTGTGTGGCGATCATGGCCTTCTCCTAGAGCGTTCTGGCGAGCGCGGTGAGCTGGTCGGTGGCGACGCCCCAGCCGTCGTAGAATCCCATCTTCTCGTGGGTCTGGCAGTCTTCCAGCGTCCAATGCTGGGCCCGCGCGACATAGCGCGTCTGGCCCGCCTCGTCGGCGAAGGTGATGGTGCAGACGAAGAACGGCTTGCCCGACGGTTCCCAGGCCTTCACGAAGGCGTCGGTGAAGACGATCTTCTCGTTCGGCACCACGTCGAGATAGACGCCGCGATTCTCCATTTTCTCGCCGTCCGGCCCGTACATGTTGATCTCGTTGGCGCCGCCGTTGCGCAACTCGATCTTCTTCACCTCGGCCCGCCAGGGCTTCGGGCAGAACCATTGATCCATCAGCTTGGGCTCGGTCCAGCAGCGATAGAGCAGGGCGCGCGGCGCGTCGATCAGGCGGGTGAGAACCAACTCGCGGTCGGCGATGGCCGTGGGGGAGGATTCGAACATTTTGCGTCCTTGCGTTTATTGTTCCGCGACGGATTTCAGATTGGCGAGTCCGGCGGCGAAATCGGCGCCGATCATCTTGTCCATATCCATGAAGAGGCCGACGACCTTGGCCGGGAAGGCGTAGGGGCCGCGCATCGCCCAGGTGACGTTGCTGCCCTCGGCGCCGTTCGCCATCCGCACCGGCACCATGATGAATTCCACGAGGTTGTGGCCCTCGAACGGCGTGAACATGTCGAGCTTGATGGCGATCTTCGCCGGCCCGCCCTCGGAGGGTTCGACGACGTCGAGAATCTCCATGCGCCCGCTGCCGACGTTCTTGTCGCCATCCCATTCGTAGATCGCGCCGGGCCCGCTGGGCGCGCCGCTGATCCGGCGCGCCATGTTGGGGTCCTTCTTGTCATAGGGCGACCATTTGGCCCAGGCATGCAGATCGGCGATCAGCGGGTAGATTTTGTCGGGCGGCGCCTGGATCGGCAGCGCGCGGCTGACGCGAAATTCGTCCGGTTTGCGCGAGGCCAGAATGACGATGACGACAATGGCGGTGAGCAGCAGCGCGCCGATGATGGCGATAGTCTTGAGCAGCATGGGTCCCCTCGGCGTTTTTGCTTACTTGCAGGCGGGGCAGGCGGGTTCGGCTGCGCCGGCCTGCCAGGTGCCCTTGTCGTCGACGCGGCCGGCCGCGCCATAACGATCATGGTGGCGCACCCAGTCGGTCAGGTTGAAGCGCGGCCCCTGTTCGTTGCGGCCGTTCGGCGTCATGTCGAGAATCATGTAAGTGCCGAGGACTTCCTCCGCGCCGCGCCCGAAACTCGAATAGCTATGGAAGATATCGCCGGATTCATTTTTATAAAAGATGCTGAAGCCCGACAGGTCCTCGATCGGCACCGGGCCGCGCACGTAATTATATTCGGCAGTTTGCCCCGTCATCTGGGCCGGCGTGAAGGACACGTTGAAGTCATAATTGAAATCGCTGCCGAACGACGACACCCAGGGCGCGCGCCAACCCATGCGCGTCTTGAAGGCTTCGATCTCGGCGAGCGGCGCCCGCGCCACGGCGACGAAGCTGACGTCATGGGCGTTGAGATGCGTGAGCGCCCCTTCGGCATGGTCCATCTCGAAGGAACAGCCGACGCAGCCTTCGCTCTGGCCCGGCGCCAGCATGAAATGCTTGATGACGAGCTGGCTGCGCCCGGCGAACAATTCGGCGAGGCCGACTTGGCCGAACGGCGTGTCGAATTTATAAGGCTTGTCGATCTTGACCCAGGGCAGGGCGCGGCGCTCGGCGGCCAGGGCATCGCGCTGGCGCGTCAGGGCTTTTTCTTTGGCCAGCAAGGCTTTGCGGGCGATGGTCCAGTCCTCGCGGGTTACAATGGTATGCGACATCGGTTGTCTCCCAGGATGGTCGTCGTCCCAAGGACGAACGGCCTGCCGGCCAGCCGACATCGCGGCATTTTATTTTTCTGCCAACTTGTCGAGATGTTGGCGGATATGGGCCGCCTCAGCGGCTGTGTGGGCGAGCGCGATGGCCTTGTCGAAGGCGACGCGCGCCTCGTCGCGCCGGTTCAACTCCATGAGGAAGGCGCCGCGCGCGCCGTGAAAATAGAAATAGCCGTCGAGCGACGCCGCCAGCGGCGAGATCATCGCCAGCGCCGCCTCGGGCCCTTGCAGCTTGCTTACCGCCACGGCGCGGTTGAGCGTCACCACCGGCGACGGCTGCAGCCGTTCGAGGCCGGCATAGAGCGCGTCGATCTCGGCCCAGTCGGTGTCGGCGGCGGCGGTGGCGCGGGCATGGATGGCGGCCACGGCCGCCTGAAATTGATAGGGGCCGGGGCGGCGGTGACGCAGCGCCTTGTCGAGCAGCGCCAGGCCCTCGGCGATCATGCGCTTGTCCCATTTGCCGCGCTCCTGATCGTCGAGCAGGACGATCGCGCCATTGGCGTCGAAGCGGGCCGCCGCGCGCGAATATTGCAGCAGCATCAGCGCCAGCAGCGCCATGATTTCCGGCTCGCTGGCGAAGAGCGCGAGCAACAGGCGGGCCAGGCGGATGGCTTCTTCGCACAAAGGGGCGCGCAGCGGCATCTCGCCGGCGCTCGCCGAATAGCCTTCGTTAAATACGAGATAGACCATGGCGGCGACGGCGGCGAGGCGCTGGCTGCGCTCGATGGCGTCGGGCGCCTCGAACGGCACGTCGGCCTCGGCCACCTTGGCTTTGGCGCGGGTGATGCGCTGTTCCATGGCGCTCGGCTTGACCAGGAAGGCGCGGGCGATCTCGGGCACCGTCAGGCCGCAGACGATGCGCAGCGCCAGGGCGATCTGCTGGGTCTGCGGCAAGTCCGGATGGCAGCAGATGAACAACAGGCGCAGCACGTCGTCGCGGTAGTCGGCGCTGTCCAATCGCTCGGCCATGTCGGCTTCGGCGTCGCCCAAATCGGACAGCAGCTCTTCGGGCGGCAGCGGTTGCTGCTTGCTTTGGCGGCGCACGCCATCGAGCGCCGCGTTGCGGCCGACGAAGATCAGCCAGGCGGCAGGGTCGCGCGGCGCGCCGTTTTGCGGCCAGGTTTGCAGCGCCTTGAGACAGGCGTTTTGGAAGGCCTCCTCGGCGGTATCGAGATCGCGAAAGTAGCGCAGCAGGGCGGCGACCGCCTGCGGCCGCGCCGAGGTCAGCGCGAAATCGATCCAGCGCAGATCGTTCATGCGCGGCTGACGGCCGGCGTTAGGCTGCCGCTTTCGTACATCAGCATGATCGGGCGGATTTCATAGGCGCCGTCGGGATTGGCCACGCCCAGCCGGCGCGCGACGCTCAAAGCATCCTCCAAATCCTTGCAGTCGATGACATAAAAGCCGAGCAACTGCTCCTTGGTCTCGGCGAAGGGCCCGTCGAGCACCACCGGCTCCTTGCCCTTGCGCAGCGTGGTCGCCGCCGTGGTCGGCATCAGCCGCGCCACCGGGCCGAGCTTGCCCTCTTGGAGGAGTTGTTCGTGAACCACCGTCAGGCGCGCCATGACGGCGTCATCCTCGGCCTGGCTCCAGGCGCGCACGGTCTTTTCCATATGGTAGCAGAGCAAAACGTAATGCATGGCTGATCTCCCTTTCGCCCAAGGACGAACGAGGCTAGCGGCAGCCGACAGCGGTCCCAACAATTTTTTCCGGCCGGGCCCGGTCTGCCATGCGGCGTCCAGTTCGCCTTGGCTTGCGTAATCACTTCGCAACATCAGGAGAGCCTTATGATTTTTGCCGTCACGCCACTTTATGCAGGCCTGCTCGGCCTGTTTCTTGTCGTCTTGTCTTTGCTGGTTGTGCGGCTGCGCTTTCGCTTTCGCGTTGGCCTGGGCGACGGCGGCCAAGCCGCGCTGACCCGGGCGATCCGGGTGCAAGGCAATTTCGCCGAACATGTGCCGCTCGCCCTGTTGCTGATTTTTGCCGTCGAGGGGCTTGGCTATGCGGCCTGGATCGTCCATGCGCTGGGGGCCGCGTTGGTTGCCGCGCGGCTCGCCCATGCCCAGGGACTCGGCCGTTCCGAGGGCGAATCTCCAGGCCGTTTTCTCGGCACGGTGACGACCTTCAGCGTGTTGATCGTCGCCTCAGGCCTATGCCTGTTCGCCGCGTTTCCGCGCGGCTGAGGTCACGGCGTGGCCGAGGCGCCCCATGGCCGCCCGGTGAGCAGACGCCAGGCGTTGCCCCAGGCGATCGCCTGTTGGGCGGCGGGCGGCAGATCGCGCAGGATCAAGCGGACGTTGCCGATGCGCTCGCTGAAATGTTGCGAGAGCGGCGGCCGGCCGCCGCCGTAATCGGTTCCGGCGACGAAACGGTCGGCGAATTCGGTGAGGATCGCCTTGTAGTCGGCCGTGAGCTGGTCGATCTGCTGGCCGCCGCGCGTTTCCCACAGCACGGTATCGCGACGGCCGCCATTGCAGGCGTAGGTGCGGCCGGGGTGTCCTGTGGACAGATCGTAATGCAGGTTGGGATAGCTGCCGAGCAGACGGCGCACGGTTTCCGGCGTGAAGTGACGTTGCTTTTCGGGAAAGCGAATCTGGCCGAAATGGGCGACGATCACTTTGGCCGCCGGATAGGCGGCAAGCATTTTTTCCAAGGCGGCGAGGGCATGATCCTCCGCTTCGAGATGGACCGCGAACGCGACGCCGGTCTCGGCCGACAAGCGAAACAGGCGGTGGCCGTTCGGCCCATCGAGCGGCAGATCGACATCGCGATGGTCCTGCTTGGTCTTGCACTGGTTCGACGACAGATAATGGCGGAAGTCGTATTCGCCCATGATGGGATAGGCGCCGCTGCGCACCTGCACTTCCGTCTGGTCGATGAAGTCGGTGGCGTTGCCGCCCTTTTGTTGCAGCCAGTTGGGATTGGTGCCGCCGTTGGTCGCCAGCACGAAACGGTCGGGATGGGCGTTGACGATCTCATGGATGTAATAGCCCCAGCGATAGCCGGCGCTTTTTTTGCCGTCCTGCGGCGCCTGATAGCCGTCGAAGGCGATGAGCGCGATGCCGAGCCTGTCCATGGCGGTCAGCAACTCGGTCATGTAACGCGTGCCCGCTTCGCGCGGCAGGCTGCTTTCCAGATCGATCACCGGCACGACGCCGCGATCGAGGAAGCCCTGGATGCGGCCGCGCCACTGCGCTTCAAGCGCGGCGCGCGGCAGGTCGAGCGCGACGGGCGTTTCGGCTTGTGCGGCCGCGACCGTGGTGACGGCGATCGCCGCCAAAAGAATGGATTTGAACATGCTTGCTTCCCCCGCGGAGACAGCCGCGTTCTAGCACGGCGGTCATGGCGTAGAAAGCGGCATGCCTTAGCGATCATCGCCGCGCCACCTCGCCTGCCGGCATAAAGCAGCCCCTGAAACGCAAGGGCTCCAGGGGCTTCTTTATTGCTGAGTAGCAGATCAAGCGATCCGCAAGGCTGCCGGAAGCATTAGTCGTTCCAGTTCGGCAGCTCGGACACCTGATTCTTGCTCATGTCGCTGACCAGACGGTCATCTTGCAGCTTGAGGTCGCTGATTTGCACTATGACCTGACGAGCGCCCAGGCCTAGAAAACCGCCGGCTTCGATGGACACGGCTGTCGCCTTGCCCGAGGAATCGATGAGCACGTTCTCGACATCGCCGATTTTCTCGTTGTTCGCGCCGACGACATCCATGCCTTCGACATCATCGACGCTTTTGTTGAACGGCTGCACCATCATGTCGCCGTTCTCCGCGGCGGCGAGGGTTCCGATGTCGGCGCTGCCGGCGCGGTTCGCGGCGCCCGTGTTGGCCGTTCCGGGCGCTGTCGTGGTCCCGCGATTCATTTCAGTGGCGCTGCCAGCGCCGGTGTTGCCGCTGCGGTTCATGTCTTGAGCGCCTGCGAGGGATGCGACGCCTAGCGCGATGGCGGTGGTTCCGGTGAATAAAAGAGTTCGAATCTTCATGTGGTATTCTCCCGTTGGTTAATACACAAACACAACGACCTCGCTGCGGCGATGTTCCGATTTTTCTTTTCAAGCTATTCATATGCGAGCGCGCAAAAAAGCCCCGGAGAGTTTCTCCGGGGCTTTCACGCGCGATGGATGAAGCGTTAAGCGGATGTTCCTAGGATCACCTTCATGCGACGATCCCTTATTGAACGATCGCCTTGGCGCGCATGGCGAGCGGTTTGGGCAGATCGATCAACTCGCGCGCGAGGCCCTGCAGATATTCGCCCTTCACCGGTTCAATTTCGAACTTCAGCTTGGTGGCGTCGGCGATGAAGGCCGGATCGCTCATGGTGGCGTCGAAGGCCGCGCGCATGGCTTTGACGCGATCGGTCGGCACATCCGGAGTCAGCGCCAACGGACGGCCGAACTCGGTGCCGGACATGAGCAGATCTAGCACCTTGCGCTCGTCGGCGCCCTTGGCGAGCGAACTCAGCGACGGCACGCCGTCGAGATCCTTCGGCTTGGGGCCGGCATAGGCGAGGATGTTGATCTGCTTGTCGCGCAGCCAGTCGCCCTTGGTCGCTTTCCAGCTCGACCAGGTGTTGTTGCGGCTCTGCACCTCGCCGCGCTCCATGGCGACATTGACGGCATTGCCGCCTTCATAGCCGACGATGATCTTGAACTTGGTGCCGAGCAGCTCGTTCATCGCCGCCGGGTAGGTGTAGGTCATGGCGCCCTTGCCGGAGGCGCCGGCGACCACTTCTTTTTTGCGCGCGTCGTCTACCGTCTTGATGCCGGAGGTGTGCCAGGTCGCCATCGTCTCGACCGTCGGAGCGATCGAGCCGATCCAGTTGAACTTCGAGACGTCGAACTGCAAGCCCGGCTGGTCGGTTACCTGCAATAGGGGCAGCGTGTTGGACATCATGCCCATGTAGGTGCCGTCCTTGGCCGCGACGGCGTAGAGATAGTTGGCCATCTTGATGCCGCCCGCGCCGGTCATGTTCTGCGGCACGAAGTTGGGATTGCCGGGCAGGTGATGGCCGATGTGGCGGCTCGTCAGCCGCGCTTGCAGATCGTATTCGCCGCCGACGCCGACGCCGATCAGCAGGTTGATGTTCTTACCCTTGTAGAAATCGGCGACGCTCTGCGCATTCGCCATGCCTGTGCCGGCGAGCAGTAGCGCGGCGCAGACTCCCAGCGTGGTTGATCCCTTGACCATGACAGCCTCCTGTTGCGCCGCCTCTTGCGGGCGGCAGTCGTGACGCTCGACCGAGTGCCGGCGTCTTATAGAAGAAGGCTAGCATGGAGAGCGGTGTCCGCTAGAGGCGAAAGCGGCAACATGCCGTCACCGTCATGGGGCCTCAGGAGGGTCGGAGACAGTGCCAAAAATGGCTCGTGGCATAGGACGCGATCTTAAGCGCTCCGCGACTTAAGCAACCTGTTGATTTCCAAGCGCGTCGAGCAGGCGTTCGCGCGAGAAGCGTAGGTCGATCCGGGTGCCCTGGCCGACTTCGCTGGCGATGGCGATGGTGACGTCTTGACGGTCGGATAGCGCCTTGACGATGGCAAGGCCAAGGCCGGTGCCTTCGTGGCGTCGGCTGATGCTGCCGTCGGCCTGGATGAAGGGTTGGAAGATGCGTTCGAGATCGGCGGCGGAAATGCCGCAACCGCTGTCGGCGACGCTCACCATCAGTTCGCCGGACGCGGGGTCGGTGCCAGCCATCAGGGTGACGCGACCGCCCTGACCGGTGAACTTCACGGCATTCGACAGCAGGTTGAGCATGATCTGCTTCAGGGCGCGCGTGTCGGCGCGCAGCAGCGGTAGATTGGGCGCGAGGCGGCTTTCCAAGATCACGCCGCCCGTCTCGGCGCGGTCGCGCATCAGACGCAAGCAGGATTCGAGCAGGATCGGCAGGGAGATGCGCTCGTCATGCATCTCGAATCGACCGGCTTCGATCTTCGCCATGTCGAGAATGTCGTTGATGATTTCCAGCAGATGCTGGCCGCAATTATTGATGTCTTCGGCATATTCGCGATAGCGCGGCTGGCCGATCGGGCCGATTTGCTCGCGGTACATGATGTCGGAAAAGCCGATGATGGCGTTCAGTGGCGTGCGCAGCTCGTGGCTCATGTTGGCGAGGAATTCCGATTTGGAGCGGCTTGCCTGCTCGGCGGCGGTCGTCGCCACGATCAACTCGGCATTGCGTTCTTCGGTCAGCGCGGCGAGGCGGCGGCTTTCCTCGGCGGAGCGGCGCAGCCGCGAGACCAGCAGCATCACCATTAGCGTGCCGAGGCCGAGCACGCCGCCGATCAGCAGCGTCGGTTCGAGAAATTGGTTGATCGTCATGGCGCCGATGGCGGTCACGGGAACGATGACTTGCTGCGCGCCGCGCATGTCGCCGATCTTCCAGTCGAGCTTCGGCGAATCGGGGTGGCTGTTGTGGCAGGCGACGCAATTCTCCCCCATGCGGATGGCGGCGGCATGCCGAACGACGCGCTTGCCGTTCACTTCGGTGAATCGCACATAGGGCTTCAGCGGATCGGCGGCGAGCGCGGCCAACGCGCTTTGTTCGAAATCGTCGAGCACGCGATCCTGGCGCCAGGAGAACGGATAGGCGCTGAAGATGCCGAAGCTGGCGCCCGATTCGCGTTTGGACAGATGTTGGCCGAGCTCCATCGTCAAGGTGATGGGCAGCGGCACGGCGCCTTGCTTCTGCACATAGTCGTGCGTGGCGACGACGCCGGCGGACTGGGCGCGCGGCACGACTTCGTTCGAATAGAAATCGCGGAATTCGGTGACGGCGAAGGACAGCGTCTCGGCCGATTGCAGCACGGTGGCATCGCGAATGCGTTCGGCGTAGCGGCCGACGGTGGCGAGCAGCAGGATGGTGCCGACGGCGAGATAGAGGACGACAACCGGCAGGGGCCGTTCGAGCAATTGCGTCAGTAAGCGCGATGCGGCGGCGCGGGCTCGCTGCGCGAGCGAACTTGTCTGATCGGTTGGAGCGGACTCGGACACCAAAGGCAATCCCGCGAGAGAGGGCGACGGCAGGCGCCCGATAGATATGAGTACGTCTTCGGTTGTAGGGCGGCAGGGTTAACAACTCCTGAACTTGCTCATGCGATGGGCTGTCCAAGTCCCCCGAGATCCTTGCGCGCCTTATGCGAATTCGCCGTATGCCCATAAAAAAGTCACACCCTCGCCATGAGTGCATGAAACAAAGTGCCAACGGCGATGTTGCCGCGGCGTCAGGGGTGGCGTGACGCGCGCAAGACCACCGTGCAGGGGCACGATTAGGATTATTTTCGCTCATGAGGAGGGCCCTATGGCGTTTCGCGACCGTATCGTTTCCAAGGACAGCAACAGCAAGGATGAGGCGGCGAGCCGCCAGCCGGTGATGCCGAGCAAGCCCGATTATGCCGGCGCCGTGGCGGGCATCGTCGGCCAGCAAGGCGGCGCGCGGCCGGTCGGCCCGACGGGTCAGGCGGCGGGGTCGGTGTCGGAAGACAACCGGCTCATCGTCGGCCGCAATATCCAGCTCAAGGGCGAGATCGGCGCGTGCGACACGCTCGTCGTCGAAGGCCGCGTCGAGGCGTCGATGAAAAGCCGCATCATCCAGACGGCGGAGAGCGGCGTCTTCATCGGCGAGGCCGATGTCGAGACGGCGGAAATCAGCGGCCTGTTCGAAGGCAAGCTGACGGCCCATAAGCGCCTGGTGGTGCGCGCCCAGGGGCGCGTGAAGGGCATCGTGCGCTACGGCTCGATCGTCATCGAGGAAGGCGGTCGTGTCTCCGGCGACGTGAAAGACATCGAGAGCGGGGAGTCGGCGCAGCGCGGCGCGTCGACGGGTGCGCAGAGCCCCAACGTGCAGACGATGGGGACGCAGCCGATCGGCGAGGTGGCGCGCGCGACCGACGCCAGTCAGCCGAAATTCGCCAGTCTGCCGTAACCAACGGGAATCCGGCACGGGCTCGCGTCCGCGCCGGATTCGCTGTTTGTCGCCTTAAACGAGGCGCAGCTTGCGGTCGAAGATTTCGAGCGCGCCTTCCAGAGTGGCGCTACGGCGCAGCCGTTCGCCGCCGCTCATGATCAGCCATTGGCCGTTTCGGCGCTGGCCGCCCAGCTTGACGACGGAATAGATCGGCTTGGCCAGCGCATGCTGGAACATGGAGAAGATCGCCGCGCCTTCGCCATGGTCGATGGCGTAGGCCTTCCATTCGCCGGCGATGACATGGCGGCTATAAACGGCGATGAGCTGGTTGAGTTCGGCGCGGGCGAACACGACGAGGGTCTTGCGTCCGCCGCGGGACGACGTCTTGCCGAGTTGTTCCTGCGCCGCTTTGCGCGCCTGAAAATCGGAAATCCGGACCAACTGTGTCATCGACGGCGACCACGCCCTCCGTACGCTGTCTCCGGAGGCTATTTCCTGCGCCCCGGGGCTACGCGCAAGTCTTCCCCAAATCGGTCGCGCCGTCCAGTTGCGGCGATGCGGCGGCGGTTTTTCCCCCTGCCAGGCGCAAAAAAGCCTTATTTCCTTGCGATTATAGCCTTTCAGCCGCGCATGCCGGGCCGATGTCTCGGCAGCCCGGGGCGCTTTGGGGTTTCATTAATATCGCTTTTAGGCTAAGGAGTTAGGCCCTTTTCCGGCGTCCGGACGGCGATTGTCGCCGCACTGTCCGCCCGCCTTTTCATTCGGCCTTCGCCCCCATGGACAATTTCATTCAAGAGATCGAAGAGGACCTCCGCCACGACCGGCAGATGGCCCTCTGGAAGAAATACGGCCGCTTCGCCGTCGCCGTCGCGCTGCTCACCATCATCGCCGTCGCGGCGGTGCTGTTCTGGCGGCAATATACGGCGCGCGAGCGGTTGCAGGACGGCCTCGCCTACATGGCGGCCATGGACCTTGCCGGACCGCAGCTCGATCCGGCGACCGGTTCGCCGTCCGCCGCCGGCGCGTCCGACGCGGCCATCGCCGCCTTGCGCGATCTCGCCGGCAAGAGCAGCTCGGGCTATGCCGCGCTGTCGCGTTTGCAGGAGGCCGCGCTCCTCTCGAAAGCCGGCAAGCCGAACGAGGCTGCCGCGATCTATCAGACGCTCGCCAACGATTCGCGCAGCGACAAGATATTCCGCGATCTCGCGCTCGTGCTGCTCGCCTTGCAGCAGATCGACAGCGCCGAGCCCAACGATCTCGCCGCGCGTCTCGCCCCGCTCACCGCCGCCGGCAATCCCTGGCGCTACTCGGCGTTGGAGATGACCGGCTTGTTGGCCGCGCGCGCCGGCGACATGGCGAAAGCCAAAGACGCTTATGCCGCTTTGTCGGACGATCCGGGGACGCCGCGCCAGATGCGCGCCCGCGCCGCCGAGATGCTCGCGGTGTTCGGTGGCTGATCGGATGCGCCGTCCTATCTCCTTCGTCGTGGCCGTCGCGCTGCTGCCGCTGCTGGCGGCCTGCGATTGGCTCTATGGCGCGAGCAAGCCGGCGCCCTTGCCCGGCGAACGCATCGCCGTCATGCAGTTCGAGGCATCGCTCAAACCGTCCCCCGAATTGGCCGGCGAGCCGATCGCCGTGCCCGCGCCGCGCGTCAATCCCGATTGGCAGCAGGCCTTCGGCGGCGCCAATCATATCTCGGGCCATTTGCAGTTCGCCGACGCGCCCAAGCGCGTCTGGAGCGCCAGCATCGGCTCGGGCTCGAACTCGTCGCGCAAACTTCTCGGTCAGCCGATCGTCGCCGACGGGGCGGTCTTCGCCATGGATTCGGAAGGCGAGGTCACCGCTCATCGCCTGGAGAACGGCGGCAGCTTGTGGAGTCGCGACATCACGCCGGACGACGAATCCGACGGACCGCTCGGCGCCGGCCTCGCCTATGCCGACGGCAAGCTCTACGCCACCACCGGCTTTGCCGAAGTGGTCGCGCTCGACGCCAAGAGCGGCAAGGAATTGTGGCGCCGCAAGGTGTCCGGTCCGGCCCGCGGTTCGCCCGCGGTGGCGAACGGCCGCGTCTTCGTCATCTGCATCGACAATACCAGCTACGCTCTGTCGGTCGACGACGGCCGCGTGCTGTGGACGCATTCCGGTACCAGCGAGGGCGCCGGCCTGCTCGGCGCCGCGACGCCGGCGGTGGAAGGCGACGTCGTCGTCATCGCCTACAGTTCGGGCGAACTTTACGGCTTGCGCGCCACCAATGGCCGCCAGATCTGGGCCGACTTCCTGTCGTTGCCGCGCCGCATCAGCGCCGTTTCCGACTTGAACGACATCCGCGCCTCGCCGGTGATCGCTGGCGGCCGCGTCTATGCCGTCGGCAACGCCGGCCGTATGGTCTCCATCGTCGTCGGCACTGGCGCGCGCGCCTGGGATCAGCGCATCAGCGGCGTCCACACGCCGCTGCTCGCCGGCGATGTGATCTATGTGCTGAACACCGATAACGAATTGATCTGCCTATCTGCGCGCGACGGCCGCGTGCGCTGGATCAAGCAGCTGCCGCGCTACGAAGACGAAGAGCGCAAGCGGGATCCGATCGACTGGGCCGGGCCGGTGCTCGCCGGCGACCGCCTGATCCTTGCCGGTTCGCACGAGTTCGCCATGTCCGTCTCGCCCTACAGCGGCGAGATCCTCGGCCAGAGCGAGCTGCCCGACAGCGTGCGGATCGCGCCGATCGTCGCGCAGAACACGCTGATTTTCCTGACGGATAACGGCGATCTGGTCGCCTATCGGTGACAAGCCCAAGCGGGATTAAAATGGACGGCAAACGCCTCCCTGTCGTCGCCATCGTCGGTCGTCCCAACGTCGGCAAGTCGACGCTGTTCAATCGCGTCGTCGGCAAGAAAATCGCCATCGTCGATCCGACGCCGGGCGTCACGCGCGACCGCCGCGAGGGCGAGGCGCGCGTCGGCGATCTCAAATTCATCGCCGTCGATACGCCGGGCTTCGAGGACGAAACCGGCGAAAGCCTCGAAGCGCGCATGCAGGAGCAGACGGCCAAGGCTCTGGCCGGCGCCGATCTCGCGCTGATGGTGATCGATGCGCGCGTCGGCGTCACGCCGCTCGACGAAGCCTTCGCGCGCTGGATCCGGCCGATGAAGAAACCGGTTCTGTTGCTCGTCAACAAATGCGAAGGCAACAAGGGCCGCGAAGGCGTTGCGGAGGCCTACAAGCTCGGCTTCGGCGAGCCGGTCGCCATTTCCGCCGAGCATGGCGAAGGTATCGGCGAACTCTATGACGGTCTGCGCGCCCATCTCGAAGACGCCGGTTCGACCTACGACGACGAGGATGCCGGCTTCGAGGGCGACATCGAATCGGAGCCCGGCCTCGGCGACAAGCCGCTGCGCCTCGCCATCGTCGGTCGCCCCAACGTCGGCAAGTCCACTCTGATGAACGCGCTGCTCGGCGAGGAGCGCTCGCTGACGGGGCCGGAAGCCGGCATCACGCGCGATGCCATCGCCGTCGATTGGGAATGGCACGGCAGGAAGGTGCGCCTGGTCGACACGGCGGGCCTGCGCCGCAAGGCGCGCATCGCCGAAAAGATCGAGAAGCTCGCCGGCGCCGACAGCCAGCGCGCCATCCGTCTGGCCCAGGTCGTCGTGTTGGTGCTCGACGCCACCGTGATGCTGGAGCATCAGGATCTCTCCATCGCCGCGCTGGCGGCGGAGGAGGGCCGCGCGCTGATCATCGCCGTCAACAAATGGGATTTGATCGACGATCCGGCGAGCGCCATCGGCAAGCTGCGAGACCGCATCGAGACGTCGCTGCCCCAAGTGAAGGGTTTGCGCTTTTATCGCATCTCGGCGCAGCACGGCGAAGGGCTCGACGATCTGATGGCCGGTGCCTTCGAGGCCTTCGAACATTGGGACACGCGCATCTCGACCAGCCGCCTCAATCGCTGGCTGGAACATGCGCTGGAGGCCAATCCGCCGCCGGCGCCGCACGGCCGCCGTCTGAAATTCCGCTACATGGCGCAGCTCAAGACGCGGCCGCCGAACTTCGCGCTGTTCATCAGCCGCGCCGACGAAGTGCCGGACAGCTATCTGCGCTATCTCGCCAACGGCATCCGCGACACCTTCGGCCTGCCCGGCATCCCGATCCGCTTCAGCTTGCGCGCCGGCAAAAACCCCTACGCGCCGGACGAGAAGCGCTAGCGGGCGCGTAGCGTCCGAAGACAAGCGGCGTTAAGCGCGCTGCCACCGGAAAGCTCTTTAAAAAATTGTCATGGCCGGACTTGTTCCGGCCATCCACGACTTATCCATTGTCAGCATCATAAGGCGTGGATGCCCGCAACAAGTGCGGGCATGACGCTGGAGAGAATGTTGCGGTTGGCCTTAAACGCCGACGACTTCGCCCTGCCGGATTTCCTCGGCGCTCGCCATCGGCACCATCACGGCGGCGACGTCTTCCGGCGGCTTGACCGACAGCGGGTCTTCGCCGGGGAAGGCTTCGGCGCGCATGCGCGTGCGCGTGCGCCCTGGGTTGAGCAGATTGGCGCGGATGTTGGTCTGGCCCAACTCCCCGGCCCAGGTTCGCACCATGCTTTCGAGCGCCGCCTTGCTCGCGGCATAGGCGCCCCAATAGGGATGTTGGCCTTGCGCGACGGTCGAGGTGACGAAGATCGCGCGCCCGGCTGGCGACAATTTCAGCAGCGGCTCGCAGATGCGGATCAGCCGCCAGTTGGCGGCGACGTTGACGGCGAAGACACGCTCCCACACCGGCGGGTCGATATGGCCCAACGGGCTGAGCACGCCGAGCTGGCCGGCATTGCCGACGAGAATGTCCAATTTGCCGAAGCGCTCAAGGATGGCGGGGCCGAGCTTGTCGATCTCGGCGCCCTTGGCGAGATCGAGCGGCACCAGGGTTGCGTTGCCATGTCCCGCCTTGCGAATCTGATCGTCGACATCTTCGAGGCCGCCGACCGTGCGCGCGGTGAGGATGACCTGCGCGCCTTCGGCGGCGAAGCGCTTGGCGACGGCGGCGCCGATGCCGCGCGAGGCGCCGGTGATCAAGGCGACGCGGCCGGCGAGGCAGCCGTTGGGAAGGTCCGTCATGGCCGGTTCAGCGCCGACCGGCGCGGCGCAGGACTTCGGTCAGGAACGAGAGTTGCGCCGGCTTTTCCGTGCCGTCCATGTCGGTCAGGCGGATCGGATATTCGCCGCTGAAGCAGGCGTCGCAATATTGCGGGCGGTCGGCGTTGCGGCCGGTCTCGCCCATGGCGCGGTACAGCCCGTCCATCGAGATAAAGGCCAGCGAATCGACGCCGATGAATTGCGCCATCTCGGCGATCGAATAGCGCGCGGCGAGCAACTTGTCGCGTTCCGGCGTATCGACCCCGTAGAAGCAGGGGTTGGTCGTCGGCGGGCTGGCGATGCGCATATGCACTTCGGTGGCGCCGGCGGCGCGCATCATCTCGACGATTTTCTTCGAGGTGGTGCCGCGCACGATGGAATCGTCCACCAGCACGATGCGCTTGCCCTTGATGTAGGCGCGGTTGGCATTGTGCTTCAGCTTGACGCCGAGATGGCGGATCTGGTCGGTCGGCTCGATGAAGGTGCGGCCGACGTAATGGTTGCGGATGATGCCGAGCTCGAAGGGGATGCCCGATTCGTTGGCGTAGCCGATGGCCGCCGGTACGCCCGAGTCGGGCACCGGGATGATCATATCGGCATCGACGCCGCTTTCCTTGGCCAGCTCGATGCCGATGCGCTTGCGCGCGTCATAGACCGAGACGCCTTCCATCACCGAGTCGGGGCGGGCGAAGTAGATATATTCGAAAATGCAGGGGCGCTTGGTCGTGCTGCCGAAGGGCTTGAGGCTCTCGACGCCCTTCTCGTTGATGACGACCAGTTCGCCGGCCTCGATATCGCGCACATAGTCGGCGCCGATGATGTCGAGGGCGCAGGTCTCCGAGGCGAGGATATAGGCGTCGTCGAGCTTGCCGAGCACCAGCGGGCGCACGCCGAGCGGGTCGCGCACGCCGATCAGCCCGTCTTTGTGCAGGCCGACGAGCGAATAGGCGCCTTCGACCTGGCGCAGCGCGTCGATCATGCGCTCGACCACGGTTTCATGGCGGCTGATCGCCATCAGATGGATGATGACTTCGGTGTCGGTGGTCGATTGGAACAGGCTGCCCTTGCGCACCAGGTCCTGGCGCAGGGTGACGGCGTTGGTCAGGTTGCCGTTATGGCCGATGGCGAAGCCGCCATATTGGAAGTCGGCGAACAGCGGCTGGATGTTGCGCTCGATGGTCTCGCCGCTGGTCGAATAGCGGTTGTGGCCGATGGCCGAGCGGCCGGGCAGGCGGCGAATCGCCGCCTCGCTGGAGAAGATGTCGGCGACATGGCCGAGGCCGCGGTGGCTGTTGAAGCGCGCGCCGTCGTAAACGACCATGCCGGTCGCCTCCTGGCCGCGATGCTGCAGGGCATGCAGGCCGAGCGCCGTCAGCGCCGCGGCGTCTTCATGGCCATAGACGCCGAAGATGGCGCATTCCTCATGCAGATGGTCGTCGTCGAACGGCTGGGTGGTCAGCATGGGTTACTGCGTTCCCTCGATAAGGCGGTCCATCTCTCTGCGTTCGTCCGCGCGATATCCCGGGCCCTGATTGGGGGCCGGAGGATTGGACGCGGTGGAAGCGGCGGGCGCCGAAGGCGTGGACTGGGGTGAAGCGGGGCGTGGGGCGTCGGTGCGGCGCTCGGAATTGGGCCGATAGCCGCTGTTGCGGACATGGGCCGGCGCGAGCGAATAGAGGAAGTCGGCGCCGCGTTCCATCAGCGGCGCGGTGCGCGCGGCCTGGACCCAGGCGGGCTGCTCGCGCGGCGGGATGGCCCAGCTGAGGCCCATGTAAACCAGGCAGATCAGCACGGCGCCGCGCGCCAGGCCGAAGACGAAGCCGAGCGTGCGGTCGACCGAGCCGGCGGCCGTGCCGCGCACCGCGCCGGCGATGGCGCCGCTGATCAGCGACAGGACGAACAGCACGACGAGGAAGATGCTGGCGCCGGTGACGACGTTGGCGATGGTCGGCTCGCCGATCAGGCGCAGCACGTAGGGGCTGATATACTCGAAACCGTAGAAGGTGGCGAAGGCGGCGCCGATCCAGCTGAAGATCGCCAGGACTTCGCGCACCAGGCCGCGCGCCAGGGCGAAGACGCCGGACAAAAGCACGACGACGATGACGATCAGATCGACAAGGTTGAAGCCGAGAACCTGCATGGTCTAACGCGTCCTCACTCGTACGGGGCGAAATCGCTGTCGGAAGCGGCACCTTGGGCGGCGGCCTTCTGGCGCTTGCCGCCATCGCCCTTGGCACCGCCTTTCGGGGCTTGGCCGGGGGTCACGCTGAACAGGCGCAGCAGGTCGTTCAAGTGGCCGATCTCCGTCACGTTGATGCCGCCGGGAGAACTCTCCCGCTTTCCTTTATCACGTTTCGACGGCGCCGCCTTGGGGGCAAACGCCTGGGCGAAACCGAGCTTGGCCGCCTCTTTCAGGCGGGAATCGCGCTGGCCGACCGGGCGGACCTCGCCCGACAAGCCGATTTCGCCGAAAACCACGGTTTCCGGCGGGGTCGGCGTGTCCGCCAGGGAGGAGATCAGCGCCGCCGCGACCGCCAGGTCGGCGGCGGGCTCGGAAATCTTCAGGCCGCCGGCGACGTTCAAATAGATATCCAGGCCGCCCAAAGCAAGCCCGCAGCGCGCGTCGAGCACCGCCGTGATCATGGCGAGGCGGCCGCTGTCCCAGCCGACCACGGCGCGGCGCGGCGAGGCGAGCGAGGACGGGGCCACCAAGGCCTGGATTTCGACGAGGATCGGCCGGGTGCCCTCCATGCCGGCGAAGACGCAGGAGCCCGAAACGCGGCCCTCGCGCTCGCCGAGGAACAGGGCGGAGGGGTTGGCGACCTCGCGCAGGCCGCCGTCGGTCATTTCGAACACGCCGATCTCGTCGGTCGGCCCGAAACGGTTCTTCACGGCGCGCAGGATGCGGAATTGATGGCCGCGCTCGCCTTCGAAATAGAGCACCGTGTCGACCATATGCTCGAGCACGCGCGGCCCGGCGATCTGGCCTTCCTTGGTGACATGGCCGACCATGATAACGCTGATGCCCTTGCTCTTGGCCAGGCGGATCAGCGCCTGGGCGCTGGCGCGCACCTGGGCGACGGTGCCGGGGGCCGATTCCAGGCTGTCGAGATACATGGTCTGGATCGAATCGACGATCACGGCGCGCGGCGCGTCGGGCTGCTCCATGGTCGCCAGGATGTCGGCGACGTCGGTGGCGGCGGCGAGCTTGACCGGCGCGTCGGACAGGCCGAGGCGGCTGGCGCGCAACCGCACCTGGTCGAGCGCCTCTTCGCCGGAGATGTAGGCGGCGCCGCCGTCGCTGCGCGCCAGGGCGGCGGCGGCTTGCGTCATGAGCGTGGATTTGCCGATGCCGGGATCGCCGGCGACCAGGATGGTCGATCCGGCCACCAAGCCGCCGCCGAGCACGCGGTCGAGCTCGGCGATGCCGGTGAGGCGGCGCGCTTCCGGCAGGGTGCGGCCGGTCAGGGGCTGGAATTCGATGCGCCGGCCGAGCGTCTTGCCCGACGCGCCGCTCGCCTTCAGGGCGTTCTTGAGGGCGCCGGGCGGGGCCTTGGAGACGGCCTCTTCGACGATGCTGTTCCAGGCGCCGCAGTTATCGCAGCGACCGGCCCAGCGGCTGGTGACGGCGCCGCATTCCTGACAAACGTAGCGGGCGGCCCCGCGCGCCATCTAGCGCCGGCTCCCCGGCGTTGGATCGTTGATGGCGCCGACCTCGACCTTGATCGGGCCTTCGGCCCGTCCGTGGATGAACTGATCGACATAGGCGTTGCCGGTGTAGTCGATCTTCTGCACCGGGCCGGACCAGATGATCTTGCCGTTGTAGATCATGGCGATGCGGTGGGCGATCTTGCGCGCGCTGGCGAGATCGTGGGTGATCGACAGCGTCGTCGCGCCGAGTTGCTTCACGCAATCGACGATCAGGTCGTTGATCACGTCGCTCATGATCGGATCGAGGCCGGTGGTCGGCTCGTCGAAGAAGATGATTTCCGGCTCGGTGGCGATGGCGCGCGCCAAGGCAACGCGCTTTTGCATGCCGCCCGACAGTTCGGCCGGCAGCAGCTCGCCGACTTCGGGGCCGAGGCCGACGGCCGCGAGCTTGCGGATGGCGATGTCCTTGGCCTGGACGCGCTCCATGCCCTGCGCCTGGACCAGGCCGAACGAGACGTTTTCCCAGACGCGCAGGCTGTCGAACAGCGCGCCGCCCTGGAACAGCATGCCGAACTTGCGCATCACGCGCTCGCGCTCGCGCGACGACATGCGCGTCACTTCCTCGCCGTCGATCTCGATCGAGCCGGCGTCGGGCTGGATGATGCCGAGGATGCATTTGAGCAGCACGGACTTGCCGGTGCCCGAGCCGCCGATGATGACGACCGATTCGCCGGACATCACGTCGAGGTCGAGGCCGTCGAGCACGACCTTGCGCCCGAAGGCCTTCTTCAGGCCGCGGACCTTGATCTTCGGGGTTTGCAAGTTCGTGCTCATCGCGAGAAGAACAGTTCGGTGATCATGTAGTTGAACACCAGGATCAGGATGAGCGCCGAGACGACGGCGTTGATCGTGGCGGTGCCGACGCCCTGGGCGCCGCGCTGCGAATGATAGCCGTGATAGCAGCCCATCAGCGTGATGATGAAGCCGAACACCGCCGCCTTGACCAGGCCGGAGAACACGTCCTTGAATTCGAGATATTCGAAGGTGCTCTTGAGATAGGCGGCCGGGTTGAAGCCGAGCTTGTTGACGCCGATGATGTAGCCGCCGAACACGCCGATGATGTCGGCGACCAGCACCAGCACCGGCATCATGGCGATGCCGGCGAGCAGGCGCGGCATCACGAGATATTTGTACGGGTTGGTCGACAGGGTGGTCAGCGCGTCGATCTGTTCGGTGACGCGCATGGTGCCGATCTCGGCCGCCATCGAGGCGCCGATGCGGCCGGCGACCATCAGCGCGGCGAGCACCGGGCCCAGCTCGCGGGTGATCGAGATGACGACGACGGTGGCGACCGCGCTTTCCGCCGAGAAGCGGGCGAAGCCGGAATAGCTCTGCAGCGCCAGCACCATGCCGGTGAAGATGGCGGTGAGGCCGACGACCGGCAGCGAGTAATAGCCGATGTCGATCATCTGGCGCGCGATCAGGCGCGGGTAATAGGGCGGGCGCAGGCTGTGGAAGAGCGCCAGGCCGGTGAACATGGCGATGCGGCCGACCGCTTCGAAGAAGCTGATCAGCAGCCGGCCGATGGCGGCGACGAAGTTCATGCCGGCTGGCTTTCCTTGGCTGGAACGTAAACCCGGTGGAAGCGCCGTCCGAGACCGGTGAGGATTTCGTAGCCGATGGTCTGCGCCTCGGCGGCGAGCGCGTCGGCGTCGTGCTGCGGGCCGAGTAGATCGACGAGCGCGCCGGGCACGGCCGCTGCGGCGGGCGCCTGGGAGACGTCGAGAGCGATCAGGTCCATCGAGACTCGTCCCACTACAGGCACGCGCATGTCGCCGAGATAGGCGTGGCCGCGATTGGTCAGGCTTTGGCGATAGCCATCGGCGTAACCGACGCCGACGGTGGCGATCCGGGCCTTGCCCGTCACGCGGTGCGCGGCACCATATCCAACGGTCATGGGGGTGTCAACGTCGCGCACTTGCAGGATTTTCCCTTGCAGACGAACCACTTGGGCCATCGGATTGGGCGCTGAATTCTGCGGTTTCAGGCCGTAGAGGGCGGCGCCGGGACGGGCCAGGGCGAAGTGGTAGTCGGGCCCCAGGAAGATGCCGGCCGAATTGGCGAAGGAGGGCGTCGCGCCGGCCAGGGCGGGAATCTGCGCCCGGGCGGCGTGGAAGGCGGCGAGCTGGCGGGCGCTGAGCGGATGGCCGGGCTCGTCGGCGCAGGCGAGATGGCTCATCACCAGGCGCAGATCGAGGCCGGCGAGCCGGCCGGGATCGCCGGCGAGGGCGGCCAGTTCGCGCGCCTCCAGCCCGAGCCGGTTCATCCCGGTATCGACATGGATATCGGCCGCCAGGGCCGTGCCGCTTGTGCGGGCGAAGGCGGTGGCGGCGGCGATCTGCTCCAGGCTGTTGAGCACCGGGACGATGCGCTGGCGCGCCAGGTCGGGCAGGCTGTCGGCGGTGGCGCCGGAAAAGACGTGAATCTCCGTATCCGGCAAAAGCGCGCGCAGCGCCAGGGCTTCCTCGGCGAGGGCGACGAAGAAGACGCGGCAGCCGGCCTTGTGCAGCGCCGGGGCGACTTCGGCCATGCCGAGCCCATAGGCGTCGGCCTTGACCACGGCGGCGCAGTCGGCGCCGTTGGCCAGCTTGCCCTTGAGCAGCCGCCAGTTGGCGACGATGGCGCCGAGGTCGATGCGCAGGATGCCGCCAGCTCGGGACTCAGTCGCGGACGGCTCTAAGGACATCGGGGCTCAATGAATGTCGGGGATGCGGTTGTCGGAAATATAGTCCGAGAACTTGGTGAAACGCCCCTCGAATTGCAACACCGCCGTGCCGATCGGGCCGTGGCGCTGCTTGCCGATGATCACTTCGGCGATATTGTGCAGATCGCCCATCTTGGTCTGCCATTCGAGATGCTTGTCGGTGCCGGTCTCCGGCTCCTTGCGCGACAGGTAATATTCGGCGCGATAGATGAACATCACCACGTCGGCGTCCTGCTCGATGGAGCCCGATTCGCGCAGGTCGGCGAGCTGCGGGCGCGGCGGATCGCGCGCTTCGACGGCGCGCGACAGCTGCGACAGGGCGATCACCGGCAGGTTCAACTCCTTGGCCAGCGCCTTCAGGCCGCGGGTGATTTCCGAGATTTCCTGCACGCGGTTTTCCTGGCTGCGCCCGCCCGGGCCCGGCGAGCCGCGCAGCAATTGCAGATAGTCGACGACGATCATCGACAGGTCGTGCTGGCGCTGCAGGCGGCGGGCGCGGGTGCGCAGCGCCGCGACCGAGAGGGCCGGCGTGTCGTCGATGAAGAAGGGGATCTGCGACAGCGCGCGGCTCGCCTGCACCACGCGGTTGAAGTCGTCGCTGGTCAGCTCGCCCTTGCGGATCTTGTCGGAATCGACCTCGGCGGCCTCGGCGAGCATGCGGGTGACCAATTGCTCGGCCGACATTTCCAGCGAGAAGAAGCCGACCACGGCGCCGTCGATCGCCTTGGGCTTGCCGTTGACCATCTGGGTGCGGCCCTCGGCGAGGGCGCGGTGATAGGCCTGCGCGGCGCTGAAGGCGATGTTGGTGGCGAGCGCCGTCTTGCCCATGGAGGGGCGCGCCGCGAGGATGACGAGGTCCGACGATTGCAGGCCGCCGAGCAGCTTGTCGAGATCGATCAGCCCGGTGGAGATGCCGGTGAGCGCGCCCTCGCGCTTGTAGGCGGCCTCGGCCATGTCGACGGCCTTGACCAGGATGTCCTTGAAGGCGCGAAAGCCGCTGTCGGCCTGGCCGGTGGTGGCGAGATCGAACAGGCGCTGCTCGGCGAATTCGATCTGGCCGGTGGCGCTCTGCTCCGGGTCGTGGTCGAAGGCCTCGTTGACGACGGTTTCGCCGATCTCGATCAGCTGGCGGCGCAGATGCAGGTCGAAGATCATGCGGCCGTAGTCGCCGGCGTTGATCACCGTGGTCGCCGAGGCGGCGAGGCGGGCGAGATAGGCGGCGCCGCCGATCGCATCGAGGTCGGCGTCCTGGTCGAACAGGTTTTTGAGCGTGGTGGCGTTGGCGACCTGGCCCTTTTCGATCAGCCGGGTGGCGGCGTCGAAGATGCGGCCGTGCGCCGGATGGGCGAAATGCTCCGGGCGGAGGAATTCCGAGACCCGGCCATAGGCCAGGTTGTTGGTCAGGATGGCGCCGAGCAGGGCCTGTTCGGCCTCGAAATTATGCGGCGGCTCGCGGGTCGGGGCTGCGTTCAGGCCGGCGATGTCGTCCGCCGCGCGCAGCGGCGTGACTTTGGGATTGGTGGTCTCGGCCATGCGCCCCGGTACTCCGGACAAAATCGATGATTGGGGGGCGAACCTAACCCAAGCCCAGGCCGGGTTCACGGTTTCCATCATAGCCAAGCGGGCTGTCCGGAGGAAAGTGATCCACAGCATGTGAATCACGGGCATGGCTTGCGCGGCCGCCCCCGTCCGTCTCTGGGAGAGCCGCTCGGCATTGAAATCGGCATCAAATGATGCTATTATTGATGACCTTTTGCACGGGAGACGGCCATGCGCACCACCCTCGCCATCGACGACGATCTGCTCGACCGGGCCCGGCGTCTGTCCGGCGTCCAAGAGACCGCCGCGCTCCTGCGCGAAGGCTTGCGCGCCCTGATCGAGCGCGAAAGCGCGCGCCGCCTCGCGCGCCTCGGCGGCAGCGAGCCGCGCATCGAACCGGCGCCGCGCCGGCGCGCGCTGGGCGCATGATTCTGGTCGATAGCTCGGTCTGGGTCGATCATTTGCGCGGCGGCGACGCCGGGCTCGCGGACCTGCTGCAGTCGGGCGATGTCCTCGCCCATCCCTTCGTCGTCGGCGAGCTGGCTTGCGGCGATTTGCGCGCGCGCGACGAGATCCTCGGCCTGTTGCGCGACTTGCCACAGGCGAAACCCGCGTCCGACGACGAGGCCTTGGCCTTCATCGCGCGCCATCGCCTGATGGCGCGCGGCATCGGCTATATCGACGTCCATCTCCTCGCCAGCGCCGCCTTGAGCCAGGCGCGGCTCTGGACCCGCGACAAGCGGCTCGGCGCGGTGGCCGGCGAGCTGGCGCTGTCTCTGCCGCGGCCCTAGCGCCAGCCTGGCGCCGGAAAAGCGCGGCTATTCCGCCGCCGAGCTGATCTTCTCGATCTGGGCGCGTTCCCACTCGACGATATAGTCGCGCGTCAGCGGCACGGCGGTCTGCGCGCGCGCCAGCTGAATCTGGAACACCATCTGGCTCATGTTGCGGAAGGCCATCTCGCTGCCGACGAGATAGAACTCCCACATGCGGCAGAAGCGCTCGTCGTAGATGCGCGCGGCTTCCTCGCGGTGCGTCATGAAATTCTTGTGCCAGGCCTTCAGCGTCTCGGCGTAATGCAGGCGCAGGATTTCGATGTCGGTCACCCACAGGCCGCTGCGCTCGATCACCGGCAGCACTTCCGACAGCGACGGCACATAGCCGCCCGGGAAGATATATTTGCGGATCCACGGGTCGGTGATGCCCGGCCCGTCCATGCGGCCGATGGCGTGCAGCAGCGCGACGCCGTCCGGCTTCAGCAGTTGGCGCAGCTTGCCGAAGAAGGTGGCGAACTGCGGCAGGCCGACATGCTCGAACATGCCGACCGAGACGATGCGGTCATATTGCGCGGCCTCGGCGCGATAATCCTGCAGCTTGAAGCGCACCTGCTCGGCGAGGCCGGCGCTCGCGGCGCGGCTTTCGGCGAGCTTGGCCTGTTCGGTCGAGAGCGTG
>CAMAVH010000033.1 GCA_945861615.1 Rhizobium sp. Q54
CGAACACGTCGGTGAGGGCGGCGATCTCGTCCTCGGCGGCGGCGATCATCGCCGGGGTCTTGCCCGCGGCCTGCAGCTTCGCCTCTTCCTCGGAGCTCGCCACGTTGACGGACACCGTGATCGCCACTTCCGGGTGCAGGTTGACGCGCAGCTTGTGGATGCCGAGCGTCTTGATCGGGATGTCGAGCTTGACCTGGGTGTTGTCGACCGTCAGGCCGGCGGCGGTGACCGCCTCGGAGACGTCGCGCGGACGGACCGAGCCGAACAGCTGGCCGCTTTCGCTGGCCTGGCGGATCAGGATCACGCTGATGTCCTTGGCGCTGGCGGCGACGGCCTCGGCCTCGCTCTTGCGCTTCAGGTTGGCCGCTTCGAGCTGCGCGCGCTGCGTCTCGAACAGGCTCATGTTCTGCTTGGTGGCGCGCAGCGCCTTCTTGCGCGGCAGCAAGAAGTTGCGGGCGAAGCCCGGCTTCACACGCACTTTGTCGCCCATCTGGCCGAGACGCTCGACGCGTTCGAGCAGGATCACTTCCATCATCGCTTTTCCTCCTGGCCGGTCCCGCCGGCGACGCGCCGACGCAAGAGCAGCCAATGCTCCATGAAGCCCAATCCGGCGACCAGCAGAGCCGGCCAACCGAACAACAACAGCACGACATAGCAACCCGCGAGGATCGCCATGCGGGCGGGCCAGCGGCGGCTCCAGACATGGATGACCGCCAAGCCCACCAATAAGAACGGCACCAGCATCGCCAGGGCCGCGTTGCGCGCCACGAACGTCAGCGCGCCCATCTCCAACGCCGGCGCGATCAGCGCCAGGGCCGCCAGTCCCGCCGTCCAGCCGGCGAACCAGCCGGGCAGCTCGACGGCGGCGTAGCGCGGCTTCGGCCGGATCGCGCGGCCGGCTTTCGCCAGCAGCGCCTCGGCGATGGCGGCATTGGCGATCACCATGATCGCCCAGGAGAAGATCAGGATCGCCGGGAAGTAGCCCGCGATCGCCTTCATCATCTCCGCCACCCGCGGATTGTCGCCGGTGGGCAGCACTTGCGCCATCACCTGCTCGATCTCGCTCACCATCGCCGCGATCTCGTCCTCGCCGCCGGCCAGGGCCAGCAGGGCGAAGAGGCCGCACCCGTAAAGCACCAGCCAGGCCAGGATGCGGCCGGGCGGATACCACGCCTCGTCGTTCGCCACGTCTCCCTGCCGGAGCAGCGCCTGACGGATCAGGCCGGCCGCCGGCAAGGCGTAAACCAAGGCGAAGACGATGCCGAACAGCACCGACGTCGCCGCCGTCACCATGGCCGTCGCGGTCACCACGGCCACCAGGCCGCTCACCGTGCCGAGGCCAAGGCCCGTCGCGAACAGCGGCAGCAGCGCCAGATAGGCCAAGAACATGCCGGCCGGGCCGCCGATGAAGGTGGCGAGGTAGAGGATCGCGCCGGCGGCTCCGCCGCCTATCGCGATCCCGATCTCCTTCGCCATTCGCGCCTTCCTCTCGAGAACTCCCGCGGCGCGAGCCGCAGCAGCCTTAGTTCAGCAGCCTTACTTCAGCAAATAGGGCAGCAAGGCGAGGCTGCGCGCGCGCTTGATCGCCTGGGCCAGTTCGCGCTGCTTGGGCGCGGACACGGCGGTGATGCGGCTCGGCACGATCTTGCCGCGCTCGGAGACGAAGCGCTGCAGCAGGCGGATGTCCTTGTAGTCGATCTTCGGCGCGTTGGCGCCGGAGAACGGGCAGCTCTTGCGGCGGCGGAAGAAGGGGCGGCGGCCGCCAGCGGCCTTGCCGCCGGCATCGGCGTCGCGCTCGGGGCGTTCGCTCATGACTGGTCTCCTTGAACGGGCGTGGCCTGGGCCTCACGGGGGGCGGCGTCGCGCGGGGCGTCGTCGCGGCGCGGGCGATCGCTGCCGAAACGGTCGCCGCCGGGGGCGCCATCACGACGCGGCGGACGCGGGCGGTCGCCGCCGAAGCGGTCGCCGCCGCCGAAGCCGCCACGGCCGCGCGGCCGCTCGTCTTCCTGGCCGCGGCTGCGGACGAGGGCCGAGGGGCCTTCTTCCAGCTCGTCGACGCGCACGGTCATGTAGCGCAGGATGTCTTCGTGGATGCGCAGGTTGCGCTCCAGCTCGGCGACCGCCGGGCCGCTGCCCTCCACATTCATCAGAATGTAGTGGCCCTTGCGGTTCTTCTTGATCTTGTAGGCGAGGTTGCGCAGGCCCCAATATTCGCGCTTGGTGACCTTCGCGCCGTTGGCCTCGAGCAGGGCCTGGAAGGTTTCGCCCAGGGCTTCCGCCTGGGGCGCGGCGAGGTCTTGGCGTGCGATCAGCACGCTCTCGTAAAGAGGCATAAACAGCAGCTCCTTATGGCTGTTTGTGGCCCGGCGCCTCGCTTCCCTATGAAACGACGGCCGCCCGGACCTAGCCGACCCCGTAAAAGGCCGGCAAGGAGTTATGAAGGCGCGGAATATACACGAAGACTCCCCCGGCGCAAGCCGCGTTCGGCGGCGATTTTCCCGGGAAAAACCAAGGATTTTAGCCCCTTTTCCTTGACTTGCGGCGGGGGCCGGGTATGTCTTCCGCTGGTTTTTGACAGGGGTCTTTATGGATCAAGTCTTTGTTTTTCCTGGACAAGGTTCGCAGGCCGTCGGCATGGGCAAGGACCTCGCCGAGGCCTTTGTAAACGCCCGCGAGGTCTTCCAGGAGGTCGACGAGGCGCTCGGCCAATCGCTCTCGCGCCTGATGTTCGAAGGCCCGGCCGACGAGCTGACACTGACGGAAAACGCCCAGCCGGCCCTGATGGCGGTCAGCCTGGCCGTGCTGCGCGTGCTGGAGCGCGAGGCCGGCGTGAAGATCGCCGCGCAGGTCCGCTTCGTCGCCGGCCATTCGCTCGGCGAATATTCCGCCCTGGCGGCGGCGGGGGCGATCTCCCTGACCGACACGGCGCGCCTTCTGAAGCTGCGCGGCCAGTCGATGCAGAAGGCGGTGCCGGTCGGCATCGGCGCCATGGCAGCCTTGCTCGGCGCCGATCTCGAGAAGGCGCAGGCCATCGCGAAGGAAGCGGCGCAAGGCGAAGTGTGCGCCGCCGCCAACGACAACGGCGGCGATCAAGTCGTCATCTCCGGCCACAAGGGCGCCGTCGAGCGCGCCCTCAAGATCGCCACCGACAGCGGCGTCAAGCGCGCCATCCTCTTGCCGGTCAGCGCGCCGTTTCACTGCTCGCTGATGCAGCCCGCCGCCGACGCCATGGCGGAGGCCTTGAGCCGCGCCACGGTGACCGAGCCGGTCGTGCCCGTCATCAGCAACGTGCGGGCCGCGCCGGTGTTCGATCCCGACGACATCCGCAAATTGCTCGTCGAACAGGTCACCGGCATGGTGCGCTGGCGCGAGAGCATGATCGCCGTGAAGCAGTTGGGCGTCGGGCGCGTCGTTGAGCTTGGCGCCGGCAAGGTGCTGGCCGGTCTCGCCAAGCGCATCGACCGCGACTTTGAGACCGCCTCGATCCAAGGCCCGGCCGATATCGAAGCCTTTATAAAAGCCCAATAATCAACGTTTTCCGCAGTAGGAGCCTCCATGTTCGATCTCACCGGCAAGACGGCCCTGGTCACCGGCGCCTCGGGCGGCATCGGCGGCGCCATCGCCCGCGCGCTGCACGGCGCCGGCGCGACGGTGATGCTGTCGGGCACGCGCGCCGACGCGCTTGAGACGCTGGCAAGCGACCTGAAAGAGCGCGCCCATGTGCAGACCGCCAATCTCGGCGACGCCGCGAGCATCGAGGCGCTGGTCAAGGCCTGCGACGCGGCGATGGGCAAGACCGACATTCTGGTGAACAACGCCGGCCTGACGCGCGACACCCTGATGATGCGCATGAAGGACGAGGATTGGCAGTCGGTGCTCGACGTTAATCTCACCGCCGCCTTCCGCCTGTCGCGCGCCGTGCTGCGCACGATGATGAAGAACCGCTGGGGCCGCATGATCAACATCACCTCGATCGTCGGCGTCACCGGCAATCCCGGCCAGGTGAATTACGCGGCGTCGAAGGCCGGCATGATCGGCATGTCCAAATCGCTCGCCGCCGAAGTGGCGAGCCGGGGCATCACCGTCAATTGCATCGCGCCCGGCTTCATCGCCACGCCGATGACCGACGTGCTGACCGACGACCAGAAGGCCAAATTGCTCGGCGCCATCCCGGCCGGGCGGCTCGGGTCGTCCGACGATATCGCCGCCGCGGCGCTCTACCTGGCCAGCGAGGAGGCGGCCTATGTCACCGGCCAGACCTTGCATGTGAATGGCGGCATGGCCATGATATAGGCCGATAAGGCCGCTACGAGACCCCGCCGGGCCGGAACCGCGCACAGTTTGTGGCTCCTCGGCGCTGGCAATACCAGGGGAAGTATGTTACCAAACCGCACTTTTTCGCCGGTTGCCGGTTTTTCGGGATCCGTCGGAACGACGAGACAAGCAAGATCAAGCGCTATAAACCTAGCGACCAAAATCACCAGCCGAGGACTTGAAGAATGAGCGACGTTGCCGACCGCGTGTCCAAGATTGTTGTCGAGCACCTGGGTGTCGACGCTGCCAAGGTGACGCCGACCGCGAGCTTCATCGACGATCTGGGCGCCGACAGCCTCGACACCGTCGAGCTGGTCATGGCCTTCGAGGAAGAGTTCGGGTGCGAAATCCCCGACGACGCCGCCGAGAAGATCCTGACCGTGAAAGACGCGATTGACTACATTCAGTCGCACAGCAGCTAAGCCTCTGCGACAAAGGCGAGCCTGAGCCCATGAGACGAGTCGTCGTTACCGGCCTCGGTCTCGTCACGCCGCTCGGGTGCGGCGTCGACGCGACTTGGAACCGCCTGATCGCTGGCGAATCCGGCCTGCGCGCCATCCAATCCTTCGATGTCTCCGACATCACGACCAAGATCGCCGGGCAAGTGCCGCTCGGCGATAAAGCCTCCGGCTTGTTCAATCCGGCGGACTGGGTCGACACCAAGGACGTGAAGAAGATGGACCAGTTCATCATCTTCGCGATGGCGGCGGCCATCCAGGCGGTCGAGGATTCCGGCTGGATGCCCGAGGCGGAAGAAGATCGCGACCGCACCGGCGTCATGATCGGCTCGGGCATCGGCGGCCTGCCGTCGATCGCCGAAGGCGCGATGACGATCCACGAGAAGGGGCCGCGCCGTCTCAGCCCGTTCTTCATTCCGGCGGCGCTGATCAATCTCGCCTCCGGCCATGTCTCGATCAAATACGGCTTTCGCGGCCCCAACCATGCCGTGGTCACCGCCTGTTCGACCGGCGCGCATGCCATCGGCGACGCCGCGCGGCTGATCCAGTGGGAAGACGCCGACGTGATGGTCGCCGGCGGCACCGAAGCGGCGGTCTGCCGTTTGGGCCTCGCCGGCTTCGCCGCCGCGCGCGCCATGTCGACCAACTTCAACGACACCCCCGAGAAGGGCTCGCGCCCGTGGGACAAGGACCGCGACGGCTTCGTCATGGGCGAAGGCGCCGGCGTCGTCGTGCTCGAAGAGCTCGAGCATGCCAAGAAGCGCGGCGCCAAGATTTACGGCGAGATCATCGGCTACGGCATGTCGGGCGACGCCTATCACCTGACGGCGCCGACGCCCGACGGCAACGGCGCCTTCCGCGCCATGTCGGCGGCGCTCAAGCGTGCCGGCATCAACTCCGACCAGATCGGTTACGTCAACGCGCACGGCACCTCGACGCCGCTCGGTGACGAGATCGAACTGGGCGCCGTGAAGCGCCTGTTCGGCGACCACGCCACGACCAAGCTCTCCATGTCCTCGACCAAGTCGGCCATCGGCCATTTGCTCGGCGCGGCGGGCAGCGTCGAAGCGATCTTCTCGCTGCTGGCGATCAAGCACGGCATCCTGCCGCCGACGCTCAATCTCGACAATCCGTCGCCGGGTTGCGAGGTGGTCGATCTCGTGCCGCACAAGGCCAAGGAAAAGAAGCTGGACTACGCGCTGTCCAACAGCTTCGGCTTCGGCGGAACGAACGCCGCGCTGATCTTCGGCAAGGCCCCCTAAGTTGCGCCTGCGGCGCGTCTTCGTCGCGGCTCTCCTTCTCACCGGCGCCATCGCTACCGTCCTCGCCGGCTTCGCCGTCTGGCTGTTCGCTGGTTTCGAGCGGCCCTATGCCGACGGTCCCACGGTCACGCTCGTCGTGCCGCGCGGCGCCGGCCTCGACGAGATCGCCCGGCTGCTCGCCGCCCATCGCGTCATCGAGGATCCGCTGCCCTTCGTCTTCGGCGCCCGCATCAACGACATGGGGCCGCGCCTACGCGCCGGCGAATATGCCTTTCCCGCCGCCATCAGCCCGCGCGCGGCGATGGACCTCATCGCCAGCGGCCGCACCGTCGTCTATCGCCTGACCGTGCCGGAAGGCCTGACCACCGCCCAGGTGCTGAAATTGATCGCCGAGGCCGAACCGCTCGCCGGCGAGCTGCCGCGCCAGCCGGGCGAGGGCGCGCTCTTGCCCGAGACCTACAATTATTCGCGCGGCGACACGCGGGACGGCGTCGTCGCGCGCATGGAAAAGGCGATGCAGGCTGCGGTGGAGGCCGCTTGGGCCGCCAGGCCGGCCGATTTCGCGCTGAAGTCCCCGCGCGAGCTGGCCGTGCTCGCCTCCGTCGTCGAGAAGGAAACCGGCGTTGCCGAGGAGCGGCCGCTGGTCGCCGCCGTCTTCCTCAACCGCCTGGCGCGCGGCATGAGATTACAGTCCGATCCGACCGTCGCCTATGGCGTCGCCAAGCGCGAGGCCAAGCCGGGCGACTGGCTGGATCGTGCGCTGACGCGCGCGGACTTGAACGCGCCGTCGCCGTTCAACAGCTATCTCAACGACGGATTGCCGCCGAGCCCGATCGCCAATCCCGGCCGCGCCGCGCTGATGGCGGTGGTGAAACCTGCCAGCACCGATGCGCTTTATTTCGTTGCCGACGGCACGGGCGGCCATGCCTTCGCCCGCACCCTCGACGAGCACAACCGCAATGTCGCCAAATGGCGCGCGCTCATGCGCAGCAAGCCCGAGCCAGGCCGCGCGGCGCCGTAATCTCACCAAAAGCGTCATGCCCGCACTCGTTGCGGGCATCCACGCCTTGCGATGCGGATAAAAGGGAAGTCGTGGATGGCCCGTCGGCGATTAGCCGACCTTCGGTCGGACACAAGTCCGGCCATGACGTTCTGAGAGAACGCTTTAGCGCCCCGGCTTGTCCGGCAGCTTGTTGATCCAGCGGTCGGTCAGGCCGGGCGGCAGCGCCGCCAGCAGCCAGACCAGCGCATAGAGCCGGAACGGAAAGGCGATGCGCGATCGGTTGGCGCGCAGGCCCTTGGCGATGATCTCGGCGGCCGGCTCGGGATCCATCAGGAAGGGCATGGGGAAGGGGTTCACCGCCGTCATCGGCGTGCGGATGAAGCCCGGGCAGACGACGGACAATTCGATGCCGTCGGTCGCCAGCGTGCCGCGCAGGCCTTCGCCCCAAGCGCGCACGGCGGCCTTGGTGGCGCAGTAGGCCGGTGCGCCGGGCAGGCCGCGAAAGCTCGCCAGCGAGCTGATGATGGCGATCTGGCCCTTGCCCTTGGTCAGGGCCGGATGGGCGCGCATCAAATCGATCGCCGGCAGGACCGTGTTCATCGCACCGGTGACGTTCACCGCGAAAATCCGCCGCGCCTGCTCGCCGCTTTCGATCTTGGCCGGACTGCCGAGGGTGCCGCCTTCGGTCGAGCCGTCGCCGCCGCTGCCGCCAGAAATGCCGGCATTGGCGATGACGAGGTCGAGCGGCGCCTGGGCGTCGGCGCGCTTCAGCCAGTCGGTCATGGCAGCGCGGTCGGTGACGTCGATCACCGCCGTCTCCACCGTGGCGCCGAGGGCGCTGCAGGTGCCGGCGGTGTTGTCGAGGCGCGTGCGATGGCGGCCGCCGAGAAACAGGGTGACGCCGGGGGCCGCGTAGAAGGTCGCGAGGGCGGCCCCGAGGCCGCTGGATGCGCCGGTGATGAGGATACTCTTGGGGGACAGCATGATGCCTTACCCTAGGCGTTGCCGCCCCGGCCTGCCAGCCCAATGGCGGGTTGTTCGGCCCCCTGTGCCCGCGCTATATTGCGGCCCGCGATTTTGAGGCCACTAGATGCTGTCGTTCCGAGGGGGAAAAGCCCGGCGCGGCGGCGATTAAGGGGGAGCGTTGAGCGTCGCCAGCATGACCGGGTTCGCCCGGGCCGCCGGACAGATGGACGACATCGGCTGGCAATGGGAGGTCAAGAGCGTCAACGGGCGCGGCCTCGACTTGCGCATCCGCCTGGCGCCCGGCTGCGAGAGCCTGGAGGTGGCGACGCGCGCCGCCCTGGCGGAAAAATTCAGCCGCGGCAGCTTCAGCGTCAATCTTGCCGTCACCCGCGCCGGCGGCGCCGGCCGCTTCGTCCTCAACCGCGACCTGCTCGATCAGCTGGTCGGCGTCATGGCCGAGGTGAAGGCGCGCCTGCCAGATGCCGCGCCGGCGCAGATCGACGGCCTCTTGCGCGTCAAAGGCGTGCTGGAGGAGGTCGAGGCGAACGACAGCGAGGAGGCCAAGGCCGCCCGGGACAAGGCCATGCTGAAAAGCCTGGCCGAGGCGCTGACCGCCATCGCCGCCGCGCGCGCCGCCGAAGGCGCCAAGCTGGCGGCCGTGCTCGAAGCCCATGTGGCGAAGATCGCTGGTCTCGCCACCCAGGCCGCCGGCATCGCCGGCGCCCAGCCCAACGCCATCCGCGACCGCCTGCAGGGTAAATTGAAGGATCTGCTCGGCGGCGGAAGCATCGCCGAGGACCGCCTGATCCAGGAGGCCGCGCTGCTCGCCGCCAAGGCCGACGTGCGCGAGGAGTTGGACCGGCTCAACGCCCATGTCGCCCAGGCGCGCGAATTGATGGCGGCGAAGGAGCCGGTCGGCCGCCGCCTCGATTTCCTGTCGCAGGAGTTCAACCGCGAGGCCAATACGCTCTGCTCGAAGGCCGAGGATTTGGAGCTGACGCGCGTCGGCCTCGAATTGAAGGCGACGATCGAGCAGTTCCGCGAGCAGGTGCAGAATGTCGAGTAAGGCGAAGGCCAAGACGCCGGCGCACGATCCGCTCGCCATTCACCGGCGCGGCGTGATGCTGGTGCTGTCCTCGCCGTCGGGCGCCGGCAAGACGACGATTTCCCGCGCCCTGCTCGATCGCGAGCCCAACCTCACCATGTCGATCTCGGCGACGACGCGCGCCAAGCGCCCGGGCGAGACGGCGGGCGTCGATTACTTCTTCGTCGATCCGACCGAGTTCAACCTGATGGTCAACCGTCAGGAACTGCTCGAACATGCCCGCGTCTTCGAGAATTATTACGGCACGCCAAAGGCGCCGGTCGAGACGGCGCTCGCCGCCGGCAAGGACGTGCTGTTCGACATCGATTGGCAGGGCACCCAGCAGCTCAGCGAGAACGCGCGTGACGATCTCGTCACCGTCTTCATCCTGCCGCCCTCGACGCAGGAATTGGAGCGCCGCCTCAACACGCGGGCGCAGGACCCCGCCGACGTGGTGGCCAAGCGCATGGCGCGCGCCGCCGACGAGATGAGCCATTATCCGGAATACGACTACGTCATCGTCAATCACGACATCGAGCTCAGCGTGCGCTCGGTGCAGGCGATCCTCACCGCCGAGCGCTTGAAGCGCGAGCGCCAAATCGGCCTCGGCGATTTCGTGAAGGCCCTGCGCGAAGGGCAGTAGGCCCCATAAGCGCCTCTTTTCGTCACCCTCGGGCTTGACCCGAGGGTCCATGTCACAAGCGCTTGAGCGCTGGATGAATGGATGCTCGGGTCAAGCCCGAGCATGACGGTTATTTTATTCGGGGGGCGTCGTGCGTCGGCTCGCATAAGCGTTGGCCAGGCGACAGAAGGCCGCCACGTCCAATTCCTCGGCCCGCGCGGTCGGTTCGATGCCGGCCTGCGCCAGCAACGGCAGCGGATCGACGTTTAGCGCCTTAAGGCTGGCGCGCAGCATCTTGCGGCGTTGGCCGAAGGCCGCCTTGCTGACGGCTTCAAGATCGGCGCGCACGGCATCCTGAAGCGGTGCGGGGCGCGGGATCAAATTGACCACGGTCGAGGTCACTTGCGGCGGCGGCGTGAAGGCGCGCGGGCCGATGTCGAAGACGAGATCGACCCGGCAGAGCCATTGCGCCAGCACCGACAGGCGGCCGTAGGCCTTGGTGCGCGGCTGGGCGGCAAGGCGTTCGGCGACTTCCTTCTGCACCAGCACGGTGATGCCGGCGAGATCGGCGGGCCGCTCCAGCCAATTGAGGATCAGCGCGGTGCCGACATTATACGGGAGGTTGGCGACGACTTTGATCGGGCCCTGCCAGCCGTCCTCGCGCAATTGCGCGACGGCATCGATCTCCAGGGCGTCGGCTTCGACGATGGCGAGCCGTCCGCCGCCGGCGGCGATCAGCGGCTGCAAGGCGGCGATGCAGCGCTCGTCGCGCTCGATGGCGACCAGCTTGGCGGCGCCGGCATCGAGAATGGCGCGCGTGAGGCCGCCGGGACCGGGGCCGACTTCGATCACGGCGCAGTTCGTCAAATCGCCGGCGGCGCGCGCGATCTTGGCGGTGAGATTGAGGTCGAGCAGGAAATGCTGCCCGAGCTTCTTGATGGCATTCAGGCCGTGGGCGGCGATGACGTCGCGCAGCGGCGGCAGCTTATCGATGGTCTCGCTCAATTGGCGGCTCGCCGCGCGGCCATCTCGGCGGCCATGTGGAGCGCGGCGATCAGGCTGCTGGCGTTCGCCGCGCCGGTGCCGGCGATATTGAAGGCGGTGCCATGGTCGGGCGAGGTGCGGACGATGGGCAGGCCGAGCGTGATGTCGACGCCCTGATCGAAACCGAGCGTCTTGAGCGGGATCAGCGCCTGATCGTGATACATGCAGAGCGCCGTGTCGTAGGTGGCGCGCGCGGCGCCATGGAACATCGTGTCGGACGGCAAGGGCCCCACGGCCTGGATGCCGAGGGCGCGCAGCTGCGCCACGGCGGGGGCGACGATCTCGATGTCTTCGCGCCCGAGCGCGCCCTCTTCGCCGGCATGGGGATTGAGGCCGGCGACGGCGAGGCGCGGCTGCGCGATGGCGAAATCGCGCTTGAGCGCTTCGGCGGTGACGCGGCCGCGATCGACGATGGCCTCGGTGGTGAGGGCGGCCAGCGCATCGCGCAAGGACAGATGGATCGTCACCGGCACGACGCGAAACTCGCCGGTCGCGAGCATCATCACCGGGCGCGCCACGCCGGTCAGTTCGCCGAGATATTCGGTGTGGCCCGGATGCCGAAAGCCGGCGTCGTACAGCACCTTCTTGTGGATCGGATTTGTGACCACGGCGGCGGCGCGGCCGGCCTGCGTCAGTTCGACGGCGCGGCGGATCGCCTCGATCACGGCCGGGGCGTTGGCGGGATCGGGCTTTCCCGGCGCCACGCTGTGCGGCAGATTGACTGGCAATACGGGCAGGGCGCGGGCGAAGACGCCGGCGGCGTCTTCCGGCGCGGCGATGGTCATGACGGGAATGTCCCAGCCGATCTGCCGGGCCAGGGCCGCCAGGCGCTCGGGATCGTCGAGGGCAAAGAAGACGGGGCCCCCCGCAGCGCGCGCCGCCTGCCAAGCCTTGAGCGCGATCTCGCCGCCGATGCCGGCGGGTTCGCCCATGGTCAGCGCCAAGGGGAGGCGGGAAGGAGGCTGCGAGGTCGTCATGCCGGGCCTTTCGGCGCCGTCAGGCGCGGATATCGACGAAGGCGCTCTGGCGCAAGTCGCGCAGGAAGCGGCGCGACTGCAATTCCATCTTCTGTTCGCCGAGCATGCGCTGGATTTCCTGGCGGCTCGGCAGGTTGGCGATCGGCTCTTCGCGCTCGCAGACCATGACGACACGTAGGCCGCCATCGACCGGGAAGGGCTGGCTCGGTTTGCCGACTTCGAGGTTGCTAACAACCTTGCGCAAATCTCCGGCAAGTTCGCCGACGCGGAATGTGCCCATCGAACCCGAGTCGGGCGCCGCCATTTCCTTGGCCACCGCGTCCATATCGGCGCAGCCGGTGACGGTTTCGGAAACGGTCAGGGCCAATTCCCGCTGGCTGGCGATTTCATCGGGCCGGGCGCCAGCACCGATCGGCAGGAAGATTTGATTGAGCGAGACTTTGATATCCTGTGCCGAGGTCACGCGCGGTTCGCGGCGTTCGCGCAAGGCGACGATGTAATAGCCTTCGGCGGAACGGATCGGGCGCGATATGGCCCCGACGGGCATCTTGGTGAGAATTTCGTCGATTTCCGGCGGCATCTGGCCGACCTGCACCCAGCCGACATCGCCGCCGCTGCTCGCCGTCGCATCCTGCGAATATTGCTGCGCCAGGACGTTGAAAGGCGTGCCCGCTTCGAGCTGCTCGTAAAGCCGATCTATGTTGCCGCGGATTTCGGTTTCGTCCTGCGGCGAATCGACCGCCAGGAAAATTTGTGAGACGAGGTGGGACGGCTTGTCGGCGTTCTCTTTGATCTGCGCCAAAGCGTCATCGATTTCGTCCTCGGCGACGGTCACGAGGCGAGCGGCGCGGCGGCGTACGACCTTCGGCCAAATGATGGCCGCCTTGGCTTGATCCTCGAAGCTGCTTAGGCTCAGTCCGCTAGCTTTGAAAGCTTCCGCCAGTTGGCCCGGCGGCAGATTGTTCTGGCGCTCGACGCGAGTAATGGCGTCTTCCAACTCTTCCGGCTGAACCGTGATGCCGAGCCGCTTGGCTTCCTGCATCTGCAGGCGCTCGTCGATCATGCTGCGCAGCACTTGGGTCGAGAGCCGGCGCAATTGCTCGGGATTGGGCATCTGAGGAGAAGGCCCAATGGTCAAGCGAACGCGCTGCTCGACGTCGAAGGCGGTGATCGATTCGTCGTTGACCACGGCGACGATGCGCTGGCTGCCTTGCTGCGCGGCGGCCGGCAGGCTGCCGAACGGCAAGACAGCGAGAAGGGCAAGCAAGGCCATGGCGCCGTGGCGAAACTCGCGAACGGCGCGCGGGGGGACCCGGCGCATCTGAGACAAACGAAACATTGCGAGAGTTATATAAGGAACCGCCAGGGTCCGACAACAGCAGCCGAGGGCCAAGGTCGGGAACGGGAGCAGAATCTTGGGGGAAAAAGCCGAAATTTGGCCTTTTCTCCGGCGATTAAGCGCGGCGTTCCCCGGTCGGAGGGAAAAGCCCCGGCTGGCAGCGGAAGTCGGGCTCAGAATGCCGAGGTTTGGAAGTCGCCGAGGTTCTTGAACACGAACTGGAACAGCAGCGTGGTCGAAGGCACGACGTCGCGATCGTAGGTGAAGCGGCGCGTCATGCTGGTCTGGAAAATCAGGCATTCGTCGATGTAGCGCAGGCCGGCACCGACGCCGAGGAAACCGCCGTCGTCGGCCAAATCGTTGCGCGTGAAGGCGAAAGCGCTCCAGTGCTTGGTGATGCCGCCTTGCAAGGAGGCATAGACTTCCTCGCGGTCGCCGAACTGGGTGTTGGACGGATCGGCATCGATGAAGAAATACGACAGGTCGAGGCGGAGCTTCGAGGCATTGCCGATGCCGAGCTTCACCTCGTTGCGCCGCGACGTCATGTCCTCGGCATTGGCGCGGAAACGATACATGATGTCGAGCGTGTTGGTCGGCGAGATCGTCAGGCGCCCGACGACGTCCGAGAGCTGATCGCTCAGGCCGGTGCCGGGGGCGAATTCGCTGTCATCGTTCAAGCGGTAGCTTTGCCCCACGAAGGCCGTGGTCGAGCCGCCGCCTTCGCCATAAAGCCCGCCGCGCAAACCGTAGAGCAGCCGTTGGCCGCCTTCGACGCGATCGACGCCGGTGAAGCGGCTGTCGGCGAACAGGTTGGTGTCGTCGAATTCGATGTCTTGGCTGTCTTCGTTGGGCAGCTTCGCCGGATTGCCGCCGCGCGGCGATATCACCATGCCGGCGATCGGTTCGAGCAGCTGCGTCACGCTGCCGCTTTGTTTGGAGAAGGGATAGCGGTAATCCAGCTTCAACTGCGGGAAAACGCGCCCGGTATAGCCATCGTCCTGGCGGCCATAGGTCGGGTCGGTGACGTCGGACACGTTATAGGCATCGGCCTGGAGGCTGGCGGTGACGCCGTAAATCTCGCCGGTCGAAGCGACGTAAGGCAGGTTCCAGGACGTTTTGGTCGACAGGCGCGCGCTGCTGGTCCCCTCGTCGCGGGTCAGCGACAGAACCGAGGCGTCGAAATTCCAGCGAGCGCCGGAATTGTCCGGCGTGCCGCGGAAGTTGTAGTCGGCCATCGGCAGGATCAGCGGTGTCTTGCCGGGATCATCCGTCACGCGCAGGCCCTGGAACGTCATGGCCTGCAGGTTGGCGTAGCTGCGGCCGCTGAACCCTTCGACGAAGGCGTTCGAGATCAATGTCTTGTTATTGCTGCCGAAGCCGTAACGCCGCAGATAGGTGTCGTCGGTGGCGCGGTCGAGATTGAAGCCGGTACGCCAGGTGTCGTCGATGTCGAACCGGCCGCGGCCGCGGATATGGCCGCGCGTGTCGGCGCCCACCGGCGGGTCTGTCGGCTCGGTATAGCTGCCGGAGAATTGGAACTCGCCGTTGACCAGACGCTGGCGGTATTCGCCGGCCCAGACCATGCCTTGGCTGGTCGTGTAGGTCGGCGAGAAGGTGAGGTCCTTGTCGTCCGAAATGGCCCAGTAATAGGGCACACGGATGAAGGTGCCGAGATCGCTCGAACTGCCGTAGCTTGGGAACAGGAAGCCGCTCTGGCGCTTCACCGTCGGATCGGGATGCGAGAAATAGGGCAAGTAAAGGACCGGCAGACCGAACATTTCGAGCGTGGCGTCGCGATATTCGACGCTCTTGGCGACGGCATCGTGAGTCACCCGCACGGCCTTGATCTGCCACAGCGGCGCGCGGCTCGGATCCTGGCTGCACAGTTCGCATGGCGAATAAACGGCTTTGGTCATCTCGGTCGTCACGCCGCCGAGGCGACGGCCGCCGTTGGCGGCGAGCCGCGAATTGTCGGTCATCAGCATGCGGATGCTGTTGATCGTGCCCGTCTTGAGGTCGTCGGTGAATTCGGCGTAGTCGGAAAACAGCACGTCGCCCGAAGGCTCGAGCATGCTGACGTTGCCCGACGCCGTCATGATGTCCGTCTTTTGATTGTAGGTGACGGTATCGGCCATCAAGACGCGGGCGCCCTGCGAGATTTCGACATTGCCGCGCGCCACGACGAGCCCCAGGCTTTCGTCGAAGGTCATTTCGTCGGATTTCAGCAGATAGGCGCCGTCGGCGGTCGGCACGGTTTGCGGCGCCGGGCGCGAGGGCGCCGCTTGGAAGGTCGGCAGCGTCGGCGACATGCCGGAGAAATTGCTGCCGTAGGTGGTGTCGGTGGGCAGGGTCGGATCGCCCGAGGAGGTGCCGAAAATCGAGCTGGTCTGCGCAATGGCCGGCACGAGCGCCAGGGTCCAGACGACGCACATCGTCGCCACGACCGCCGCGAGCCCCCTATATCCCCTCAGCATGGTCTAACCCCTCGCCATGCTGATTAGCCGTCTTCCAAATGCAGCATCGCCGCGAGGCCGAGCGCCAGGCTGAAACCGGCCGGCGTCCAGGCGGCGAGCGCGGCGGGGATCGAGGCGGACAGGCCAAGCGCCAGGACCACGTCCGACAGGAAAAACAGCAGGAAGCCGAACAGCACGCCGCCGCCGATCAGCGCGGCGGTGCCGCCGCGGCGCGACGAGCGCATCGAGAAGCTGGCGGCGATCAGCACCATGGCCGCCAGCATCGGCGGCACGGAGAGGAGCGAATGCCAATAGAGCCGGTGCCGGTTGGCGGAGAAGCCGGCATTGTCGAGCAGTTTGATGAAGCCCGGCAGATCCCAGAACGACATGGTCTCCGGCGCGGCAAAACTGTCCTGGATTTTCTCGAGCGTCCAATCGGTCTTCACTTCGTAGGTCGGCAGGTTTTGCGGCGGTTGGCCGGGCGCAGTGAGCAGCACGTCTTTCAGCAACCAAACGCCGTCGCCCAGGCGGGCTTCCGCCGCGTCGATGCGGTTGATGAACTTGTCGCTGCCTTCGTACATGAAAATGACCACGCCGCGCAGCACCAAATCGGGCTGGGTGACGCTGGCGGCGTGAATGACCGCCTGGCCGATGTCGTCGGCTTGGCGCAACCAGAGGCCGGTGCGCGACATGGCGAGCAGGTTGGTCTGGCCGATCACGAGCCGTTCTTCCAGCTTGTCGTAGCGCGCCAGCATGGCCGAGGCGATCGGGTTGAAGGCGGCGACGTTGATCACGCCGATGATCATCATGCTGCCGACGGCCGGCAGCAGGAACTGCCAGGCGGAAATGCCGGCCGAGCGCGCGACGACCAATTCCTGAAAGCGCGTCAGGCGCGAAAAGGTGTGCATGCCGCCGAACAGCGTGGCGAAAGGCACGATCTTTTGCGCCATATAGGGCAATTTGAGCAGCGCCATTTGGATGAGCAGAGCGACGGAGACGTCGGGCCGCGAGCTGGTGCGGCGCATCAGCTCGATCACGTCGATCAGGAAGATGATGGTGCACAGCCCCAGCATCACGATGGCGAAGCTGACGAGGAAACGCCTGGCGATATAGAACGACAGGGTCGGGGACAGGGTGGTGACGCCGGACATCGCGCGCTCAGACCCGCGCCAGGATGTCGCCGGCGGCGCGCCGGACGGGGTGGTGGAGCAGCACGAAGAGCCCGCCGGCCGCGGCGATCAGGGGAATGAGGTAGACCATCAGGATGGCCGCCGGCACCGTCGAGGACAGGTTGAAGGCGCCGAGGTAGGTGATCTGGACGGTGGCGACCGCGCCGGTCGCCCACAGGATCCGGCGCACTTGACCGCGCCGGTTGAATTCGCCGGCGAGCAGGGCGGCCAACGCGATCAGCGTGAAGGCCAGCGTGAGCAGCGGCGAGGACAGGCGCTGATGGCCTTCGGCGCGCAGCGAGGCGCGGGCGCGTATGTCGTCGGCGGATTCGCCCGGCCAGAACAGCTCGTCGATGTAGCGTTCGCGCGCCTCGCGCCAGCGCGCGCCGCCGCTTTGCGTGGCGGTGTCGAAATCCAGCGTATATTGGTCGAAATAGAGGATCGACAGCTGCTGTTCACGGCCCTTTTCGATCGCTTGGCGATTGCCGTTGGCCATGACCACGCGGGGGCCATTGGGGGTATGCACCAGCGCGCCGCGCTCGGCCATCATCGTCACCGGCTTGTCGGCGATGCGTTCGTCATGCACCAGGATGCCGAGCAGTTCGCCGTCGCTCTTGCGCTCGCGCACATAGACGGTGACGCCCTCGACGACATTATTGAAGGTTCCTTCCTGCAGCAGCACCGACGAATAGTCGTTGCGGATGGCGAATTGCAGATCCTTGAATTCGCGGTAGGCGAGCGGCATGAAGTAAAGGTTCACCGCGTAGCAGATCAGCGCCACCAGCACGGCCATGGTGATGGCCGGGCGGGCCAGCGTGCCCTGGCTCATGCCGCAGGCGCGCAGCACGATCAGTTCGCTGTCCATCGTCATCTTGCTGTAGGTGAAAATCACCGCGATGAACATCGCCACCGGCAACAGGATCGACATCACCATCGGCAGGATGAGGATCGCGAGATAGAAAAAGGTATGCGCCGGCAGGCCGCGATTGAGGATCAAGTCGACAAAACGCAGGGACTGGGTCAGCCAGATCACGCCGGCCATGGCTACCGTGATGAACAGGAGCGGCCAGACCAGCAGGCGCATGATGTAGCGATAGCTGCAGCTCATGGCGCGGCATTATAGCCATCGGCGCGTCCGAGGCTATAAAAAGGGCGTGTTCGGCGGCCCGGTCGGCGGCGAATTTTCCTGGCAAGTCCAGGGCTTGCGAGATGAGACGCGGCGCGCCAGGCAGTTGGCATCCGGCGGCGGCGGGACTAGACTTCCAGGCCCCTTTTCCGCGCGGAGTCCTCCGCGCGTCTCATCGACCGGAGATCACAGAATATGAAGATCGGCTTTGCCGTCCCGGCTGCCTCCACCCTCGCCAAAGCGACCGGCACGATCGTCGCCGCGGCCTTCGAGGGCAAAGTTCTCGGCCCTGCGGCCAAGGAATTGGACGGATTGACCCGCGGCGCGGTCGCCCGCGCCGTCAAGAATGCCCGCTTTGCCGGCAAAAAGGGTGAAGCCTTCGCCTTTCCCGCCCCGGTCGGTTTGGCCGCGAGTCATGTGCTGCTGGTTGGCCTGGGCGCGCCCGACAAGCTGGATGCGGCGGCGGCCGAGGAGGCCGGCGGCACGGTCATGGGCCGTTTGCAGGCCATCCGCGAGACTCGCGCCACGGTTTTCGCCGCCCTGCCCGGGGCGGCCAAGCTAGACCCGGCCGATTTCGCCGCGCATTTCGCCTTCGGGGCGCATCTGCGGTCCTACCGCTTCGACAAATACCGCACCAAGGAGAAGCCCGACGACAAGCCGGTGATCGCCGAGGTCGCGATCGTCCTCAAGGCTGCTAGCGAGGCGAAAAAGCGCTTCGCGCCGCTCGCCGGGGTCGCCGAGGGCATTTTCTTGACGCGCGACGTGGTTTCCGAGCCGCCCAACGTGATTTATCCCGAGACTTTGGCCCAGCGCGCCAAGACCCTGACGCGCGACGGCGTGAAGGTCGAGGTGCTCGATGTGCCGGCGATGAAGAAGCTCGGCATGGGCGCGCTGCTCGGCGTGGCCCAGGGCAGCGTCCGCGATGCCCGCCTGGTGGTGATGCAATGGAACGGCGGCAAGAAGGGCACTGCGCCCGTCGCTTTCATCGGCAAGGGCGTGACCTTCGATACCGGCGGCATCTCGATCAAGCCCTCGAAGGGCATGGAAGACATGAAGTGGGACATGGCCGGCGCCGGTACGGTGATCGGCCTGATGAAGGCGCTCGCCAAGCGCAAGGCCAAGGTCAATGCCATCGGCGTCGTCGGCCTGGTCGAGAACATGCCGGACGGCAATGCCCAGCGCCCGGGCGACGTGGTCACCAGCATGTCGGGCCAGACCATCGAGGTGCTCAACACCGACGCCGAGGGCCGCCTGGTGCTGGCCGATGCCATGTGGTACTGCCAGAAGCGTTTCAAGCCGAAATTCATGGTCGATCTCGCGACGCTGACCGGCGCCATCATCATGGCGCTCGGCCATCACCGCGCCGGCCTGTTCTCCAACGACGACAAGCTGGCGGAGAACCTGAAAGAGGCCGGCAGCGCGACCGGCGAGAAGCTGTGGCGCATGCCGCTCGGCCCGGAATACGACAAGCAGCTCGCCTCGCAAATCGCCGACGTGGCGAACATCGGCGACGGCGGCGCCGGCAGCGTCACGGCGGCGCAGTTCCTGCAGCGCTTCGTCAACGACGTGCCCTGGGCCCATCTCGACATCGCCGGCACGGCTTGGTCGAAGCGCGACAGCGCCATGGTGCCGAAAGGCGCGACGGCCTTCGGCTTGCGACTGCTCGATCGCATGGTTGCCGACCATTACGAGGGCCGCTGACGCGCGATGACCGACATCGGCTTCTATCACCTCGTCGCGACGCCGCTGGAAAAGGCCCTTCCCAAATTGCTGGAGAAGGTTCTCGGCAGCGGCGCGCGCGCCGTGGTGATGGCCGGTTCTACCGAGCGCGTCGAAGCGCTCAACGGCTTGCTGTGGACCTATGCGCCGAACGGCTTTTTGCCGCATGGCAGCGCCAAGGATGGCCAAGCCGAGCGCCAGCCGATCTGGCTGACGGCGAAGGACGAGAATCCCAACGGCGCGACCATTCTGGTGCTGACCGACGGGGCCATGTCGGACAATTTGCCGAGCTACGCGCGCTGCCTCGACGTGTTCGACGGCGCGGACGAAACGGCGGTGGCCCGGGCGCGCGAGCGCTGGACGCTCTACAAGGATGCCGGCCATGGCCTGGCCTATTGGCAGCAGACCGACAGTGGCGGTTGGGAGCGGAAGAACTAGGCCTAAGCCGCCGAAAAGCCGCGAAAAACCGGGCATACGCCTCTGTTGCGCCGCAACAGCGGGGTTGCCGCCCGCCCGCGATGCCTATATAAGGCCGCAACTTTTGCAGCCCCGCCGGGGCTTGCCGTCAAGCCCCCAGGAGCTCTCGACCCATGGCCATCGAACGCACTCTTTCCATTCTCAAGCCGGACGCGACCCGCCGCAATCTGACCGGCAAGATCAACGCCCGCTTCGAAGACGCGGGCCTGAAGATCGTCGCGCAGAAGCGCATGCAGCTCAGCGAAGCCCAGGCCGGCCAGTTCTACGCCGTCCACAAAGAACGCTCCTTCTTCGGCGAGTTGGTGGCCTTCATGGTCTCCGGTCCGGTCGTCGTCCAGGTGCTCGAAGGCGAGAACGCCGTCGCCAAGAATCGCGAGATCATGGGCGCGACCAACCCGGCGAACGCCGCCGCCGGCACGATCCGCAAGGACTTCGCCGAATCGATCGAAGCCAATTCGGTGCATGGTTCGGACTCGCTCGAGAACGCCAAGATCGAGATCGCCTATTTCTTCGCCGGTCTCGAGATCGTCGCCTAAGCCTCGGCGCGATCCGCGAAAATAAAAAGCCCGGCCGAAAGGCCGGGCTTTTTTGTTGTCCGCGTCCGGCGCCTCAGGCGACGAAGAGGGCCATCAGGATCAGGAAGACGGCGATGCCGATGCAGGAATAGGTGACGATGCGGGTGAAGATGTTCCACATCTCGACATGCGGCGTAAGGTCGTGCGAGTCGGCCATTGGTACCCCCAAAGTGATCCCGGCTGTGTCGCCGGCTTGGCCCAAGTATGCCGCAGACAGGGGTTTGAGAAAAGCCTCAGCGCGCCGGGCTGATGAGCTGGGCGGCGGCGGTTTCGTCATCGACCACGCCGTCGATGAAGGCCTTGTCGCCGACGATGCGCACGCGCTGTTCGGCGATCAGCTTGAGCGCGAGGGGATAGATCTTGTGCTCGGCCTCGAGGACGCGGGCGGCGAGGCTCTCGGCGTCGTCGCCATCCAGCACCGGCACGGCGGCCTGGGCGATGATCGGTCCCGAATCCACTTCCGGGCGGACGATATGCACCGTGCAGCCGGCGAGTTTGACGCCGGCGGCGAGCGCCTGCTCATGCGCGCGCAGGCCGCGAAAGGCCGGCAGCAATGACGGGTGGATGTTGATGATGCGGTCGGCCCAGCGCCCGATCAGGCCGGGCGTCAGCAGGCGCATATAGCCGGCGAGGCAGATGAACTCGACGCCGGCGATACGCAACGCCTCATGCAACGAATCGTCGAACGCTTCGCGGCTGTCGTAGGCCTTGTGGTCGAGCCCGATGGCGGGAACGCCCATGGCTTGCGCGTATTTGAGGCCGATGGCGTCGGGCCGGTTGGAAATCACCGCGACGATTTCGGCGGGAAAGCCCGGCGTCAGGCAGGTGTCGAGCAGGGCTTTCAGGTTGCTGCCGCGTCCCGAGATGAGAACGCCGACGCGAAGCTTGGCCATGCTCAGGCCTTGGCGAAGGCGGCTTCGAGGCCGGTGACGATGCTGCGTTCGCCGCCGGTCGTCACAACCTTGCCGATGCGCGTGGCGGTCTCGCCGGCGGCGGCGAAGCTGGCGATGATCGCGTCGGCCTTGCCGGCTTGGACGATCACGACCATGCCGATGCCGCAGTTGAACGTGCGCGCCATTTCCTCGGAGGCGACCTTGCCTTCGCGGGCGAGCCAGCCGAACACCGGCGGCATCGTCCAATGGGCGGCGTCCAGTTCGACGCCGAGGCCGGCCGGCAAGACGCGCGGAATGTTCTCGATCAGCCCGCCGCCGGTGATGTGGGCGAGGCCCTTGACGCCGCCCGCCTTGATCGCCGCGAGGCAGCTTTTGACGTAGATGCGGGTCGGCGCGAGCAGCGCTTCGCCGAGTTTCTGGCCCGGCGCGAAGGGCGCCGGCGCGTCGTAGGACAGCTTCAAGTCGGCGACGACGCGGCGGACCAGCGAGAAGCCGTTGGAATGGACGCCGGAGGAGGCGAGGCCGAGCACGACGTCGCCCTCGCCGATCGTCTGGCCGGTGATCGCTTGGCTGCGTTCGACCGCGCCGACCGAGAAGCCGGCGAGATCGTAGTCGCCGTCGCTATACATGCCGGGCATTTCGGCGGTCTCGCCGCCGACCAGGGCGCAACCGGCCTGCTTGCAGCCGTCGGCGATGCCGGCGATGACGTCGCGCGCCGCGGCGACGTCGAGCTTGCCGCTGGCGAAGTAATCGAGGAAGAACAGCGGCTCGGCGCCCTGCACCACGAGATCGTTGACGCACATGGCGACCAGGTCGATGCCGACCGTCGCGTGATGCTTGGCGTCGATGGCGACCTTCAGCTTGGTGCCGACGCCGTCGGTGGTGGCGACCAGTAGCGGATCCTTGAAGCCGGCGGCCTTGGGGTCGAAAAAGGCGCCGAAACCGCCGAGCGAGGCGTCCGAGCCCGCGCGCGCGGTGGCGCGCGCCAGGGGCGCGATGGCTTTGACCAGGGCATTGCCGGCATCGATATCGACGCCCGCGTCCTTGTAAGTCCGGTTGCTAATGGGACACCCGCCCGTAGTCGCTGTTGCGGTTAAATGCTAAGGTTTTGGCGAAGAACGGGAACCGGCGCGGCGAGCCGCTCGTTCCCCTAGAAGAATCGCCGCGAACATAGCCGATTCAGAACGGTTTGCAATGGTCCCCAGCCCAGCTATCCGCGGCATCCGCCGCTTGTTTTTCGCCAGTTTTTTCCTGGCCTTGCCGCTTTACGGCGACCTCTCGGGCGCGCGCGCCCAGGGCGCCCCGCAAGCCGCCGGCGAAACCGACGTCTTTACCATCGACGACGTGGCGGTCGATGCCACCGCCCAGACGGCCGCCGCAGCGCGCGAGACGGCCCTGGCGCGCGGCCAAGCCGAAGCCTTCAACCGGTTGCTCGCCCGCTTGACCGTGCGGTCCGACGCGGCGCGCCTGCCGCGTCCGTCGGTTGCCGAGATCGGCGATCTGGTGCGCGGCATCGAGCTGGACGGCGAGAAGACATCCGCCGTGCGCTATATCGCCAGCCTGCGCGTCCGCTTTCGCGCCGACGGGGTGCGCAACCTGCTTCGCCGCAGCGGCATCCCCTTCGCCGAGACGCGCAGCAAGCCGATGCTCATCCTGCCGCTAGTCGATGGCGAGAGCGGTCCCATCCTCTGGGAGCAGGACACCGACTGGCGCGCCGCCTGGGCCGCCGCGCCGCGCGGCGAGGGCTTGGTGCCGCTCGTCGTGCCGGTCGGCGATCTCGACGATCTGCGGGCGATTACCGCCGACCAGGCCCTCGCGGGCGACACCCGGCGCTTGTCCGCCATTGCGGCGCGTTATGGCGCGGGCGATGTCGTGGTCGCCGTGGCGACGCCGCAATATAGCGGCGAAATGGTGACCACGCTGCAGGTGTCGGTCAACCGCTTCAGCGCCCTTGGCCAGGACGAGACGCTGCTCGAAAGCTACGGCGCCGAGCCGGGCAAGAGCGCTTGGAGCAAAGCCGTCGCCGGCGTCGCCGCCACTCTCGAAGACACCTGGAAGCGCGCCTCGCTGATCCGTTACGACAGCCAGCGCTCGCTCACGGCCAGCGTCGCGCTCGCTGGCATCGACGAACTGGTGGAACTGCGCCGTCGTCTGGCCAACGTCGCCATTCTGCGCAACGCCGAATTGGTTTATCTCGCGCGCAACGAGGCGCAATTCCGTCTCGACTATTTCGGCGACGAGCGCCAACTCACCAGCGCCTTCGCGCAGAACGATCTGCTGCTGGAGCAGGCGGCGAACGGTTGGCGTTTCAACCCGCGCAGCCTCGCCGGCGCGCCCGTCGGCCGCCTCGGCACGCTGCCGGGGGCGACGGCGCCCGGCGCTCCGGCGTCCCTGCCGGCTACCGAACTGCCGGACGGCACCCCGGCGCCGGACATGCCGCCGGGCCCGTCCGACATGCCGGAAGAGCCCATCATCGTTCAATGATGCGGATGGCCCCGTGAACGTCGCCAATCTCATTAGCCTGGCGCGCCTGATCGCGGTTCCAGTGGTGATCTGGGCGATCCTGACCGACGAGATGGCGCTGGCCTTCTGGATTTTCGTCGCCGCCGGCATTTCCGACGCGGTCGACGGCTTCATCGCCCGGCATTTTCACGAGCAGACGAAACTCGGCAGCTATCTCGACCCGCTGGCCGACAAGGCCTTGCTCGTCAGCGTTTATATCGCCTGCGGCCATGAGCATTACCTGCCCTATTGGCTGGTCATTCTGGTGGTGTTCCGCGACATCCTGATCGTCGGCGGCGTGATCCTGCTATATACCTTGAACCACAATAGATCTGGTGGGGTGGCGCCACAGATGTCGCCGCTGTGGATCAGCAAGCTGAACACGGCGGTGCAGATCGTGCTCGCGGCGCTGGTATTGGCCGGCGGGGCGTTCGACATTCCCCCCGACCGGGTGATCCAGGTCTTGATCTGGGTCGTCGGCGTGACCACGGCGCTGTCGGGCGCCAGTTATCTCGTGAAGTGGGGCCGCGATCTGGCCCATATGGAGGACAAGCGATGACCGAGAGCCGTGCAGGCTGGAATCCCTACTGGTTCTGGGCCGGGGTCGTCGTCGCCATCATCGCGCTGATCTACCTGTTTCAAGCGGTGCTGCTGCCCTTCGTCGCCGGCATCCTGCTCGCCTATCTGCTCGATCCGCCGGTCAACCGCCTGACCAAACTCGGCCTCGGCCGCGGCTGGGCGACGCTTGCCGTGCTGCTCGTCTTCACCATTCTGCTCGCCGGCGTCGTGCTGCTCGTCGTGCCGATGCTGCAGCAACAGATCACCGATCTGATCAACAAGATGCCGGACCTGATCGCTGCGCTGCGCGAGAGGTTCGGCGGCCTGCTCGACCTGATGCGCACTCGAGTCTCGCCGCAGGACATGGAAAAGATCCAGGACGCCGTCGGCGGTCATGCCGGCGACATTCTCAGCATGATCCCGGCTTTCCTCGGCGGCCTGCTGACCAAGGGCCTCGCCCTGTTCAACATCCTGTCGTTGATCTTCATCACGCCGATCGTCGCCTTCTACATGATGCGCGATTGGCCGATGATCGTCGCGACGGTGGATGGCTGGCTGCCCAAGCGCCAGGCGCCGACGGTCCGCCGCTTGTTCGTCGAAATGGACCAAAAGCTGTCCGGCTATATCCGCGGCGTCTCGATGATCTGCATCATCCTCGCCGTGTTCTACGGCACGGCGCTCAGCGCCGTCGGGCTCGACTTCGGCCTCGTCGTCGGCTTGCTGGCCGGCCTGATGGCCTTCATTCCCTTCGTCGGCGCGATCTTCGGCTTCGTCATCAGCGTCGGCCTCGCCTTTGCGCAGTTCAGCGAATGGACGCCCATCCTGCTCGTCGCGGGCATCTTCCTGCTCGGCCAGGCGGCCGAAGGCAATTTGCTGCAGCCCCTGTTGGTCGGCCGCCAGGTCAATCTGCATGCGGTGTGGATCATCTTCGCCCTGCTCGCCGGCGGCGCGGTCTTCGGCTTCCTCGGCGTGCTGCTCGCCGTGCCCTTCGCCGTCATCATTGCGGTGCTGGTGCGCTTCGCCATCGAGCAATATCGCGAGAGCCAGCTTTATCTCGGCGAAAGCCCGCCCGGGTCCTGATGGCCGCTTCCGAAGAGCCCCTGCCGGGACGCCAGTTGGCGTTCGATTTCGGCCATCGCCCGAGCCTCGGCGGCGACGATTTCCTCGTCGCGCCCTGCAACGCCGACGCGGTCGCCTGGATCGACGCTTGGCCGACCTGGCCGGCGCCGGCGCTCGTGATTCACGGCCCGCCCGGCTGCGGCAAGACGCACCTCGCCGGCGTGTGGCGCGCGCGCGCGGCGGCCATCGAAATTCCCGCCGCGTCGGTCAATCCGACGGATATCGCCGGTGCGCTCGGCACGGCGCAAGCTGCGGTGGTCGAGGATGCCGAGCGTTATGTGGCGCCAAGTTCCCCCAACGGCGAAGCCTTCGCGCGCGGGCTGTTCCATCTTTACAACATGCTCGCCGAGCGGCGCGGCCATCTGCTGCTGACGGCGCGGATTCCCGTCCTGCGATGGCCCCTGGCGCTGGCGGATCTGCGCTCGCGCCTGCAGGCGGCTCCGGCGGCGGCCATCGACCTGCCCGACGAGAATCTTACGGCCGCGCTGCTGGTAAAACTCTTCGCCGACCGCCAATTGAAAGTCGGCGACGACGTGCTCGCCTATCTGCT
>CAMAVH010000034.1 GCA_945861615.1 Rhizobium sp. Q54
GACTTTTTGCTAGACCGTTTCGACCTATCCCTTTGCCTTTGCTGACAAGCGACGCCTGTGACGCGCAAAGCGGCGGCGAAGACCGCTCCACAGTGACATCGTCGCACAGGATGCATCATCCCCGCGAAAGAATGACCATGCATAACCAACCGATGCATCCGCAATCCTGGCGGCCGGCCAATTTTCGGATGCCACGTAGCGCCTAATAATATTTCGAGAACGTCTTTCATCACTCAGACCAAGCGGCGGGCGGCGTTATCGTCCCGCGCATGAACGGGAGGAAAGCGAAAAGCAATTCGATGTCACGATCGCCGACGGCATGCTGCGGATCGCGATCCCCAAAACGACGAATCGCTCGGCTCTAAGCCTCAAGCTCGATATCCGCAAGGATTAGCCGGCGCAGAGCAGCGCTTTGCCGCCGCCGCGCCTTCCCGAAAATTTGCCGCAGCTTGATCTAAGTCAATTCCGGCAAATCCCTTAGATATATAAGTAGATTGCTAACCAATGGGGCCTGAAGCCGGGCGCCGATCTTCCTGTACGGCGCCCTCGCGGCCTTCAACAGCTACCGGGTAAGGCAGTGGCCGGCTAAGCCGGACTCTCCCCGTCGCCTTGATCCGGATAACCGGCTATAGAGCGGACCTCCCCCGCGCTATGGCCGGCTTCTTTTAGCGACCTCAGCGAGCGCGCATCGTCGCGCTTGGCGAGCCGACGGCCCGCTTCGTCGGCGATCAATCGATGATGATGATACTGCGGCGTCGGCAGGGCGAGCAGCGCCTGCAACAGGCGATGCAGATGCGTCGCCGCGAACAGATCCTCGCCGCGCGTCACCAATGTCACCCCCTGGAGCGCGTCATCGACGGTGACGCTGAGATGGTAGCTGGTGGCGATATCTTTGCGCGCCAGCACCACGTCGCCGAATATCTCCGGCGTCGCCGCGATCATTCCGCGCGCCCGGTCATGCCAATGGAGCGGCCCGGCCAAAGCGGATGCCTTTGCCACCTCCAGCCGCAGCGCATAAGCCTCGCCAGCGGCGATCCGGCGCGCGCGCTCATCTGCGTTCAGATTCCGACAAATTCCTGGATAGACCGGGCCATCGGGCCCCATGGGAGTCAGATGCGGCGCGGCGCCCGAGCGCGCGATCTCGTCGGCGATGTCACGCCGCGTGCAAAAGCAAGGATAGAGCAGTCCTTGTCCGTTCAACTCGTCGAGCGCCGCGCGATAGTCGGCAAGATGCGCCGATTGACGTCGCACCGGCTCGGGCCAGGACAGGCCAAGCCAGAAAAGGTCTTCCATAAGAGCCGTCTCATATTCGGGACGGCAGCGCCCGATGTCGATGTCCTCAATGCGCAACAGGAAACGCCCGCCCGCCGCCTGCGCCGCATGCCAGGCGAACAGCGCCGCATGGGCATGGCCGAGGTGCAACAGGCCCGTCGGACTCGGCGCGAAGCGGGTGACGATCTTAGGGACAGACATATTACCGGCAGGCATCAATCGGACGGGTTCGGCACTTTACCCCCTGTTGGGCAGAGACCTATGCTGAAAAGAAACGGCACAATAAACATAAGCCATAAGCCTGGGGAGGCTCGCATGACCAAAAGCCTGACGCGCGCCATCGGCGTGCTTACCGCCATCGCCTTGTCCGCCGCGTTGCTGCGCTCTCTGCCCGCCGCCGCGGATACCGTGGAAGATTTCTACAAGGGCAAGACCATCAGCCTGATCATCGGCTATTCGCCCGGCGCCGGCTACGATACTTACGGCCGGCTGATCGCCCGCCATTTCGGTCGCCTGATGCCAGGCAATCCCAGCATTGTTCCGCAGAACATGCCCGGCGCCGGCAGCATCAAGGCGGCAAATCATATCTACAACGTCGCCGCCAAGGACGGTACCGTGCTCGGGATGTTCGCCTCGTCGGCGGCCTTCGAGCAGATGTTCGGCGGCGAAGGCGTGCAGTTCGACACCGCCAAATTCACCTGGATCGGCAACATCGACGAAAGCATCGGCACCTGCGGCGTATGGCATACCGCCGGCGTCAAGACCTTCGACGAGATGCTGAAGAAGGAGCTGGTGTTCGGCGGCAGCGGCCCCGCCGCCGTCACGTCTCAGCATGCCGTCGCCTTGCGCAACCTGCTAGGAGCGAAAATCAAGCTGGTGCAAGGCTACAACGGCGCCAATGAGGTGAAGCTCGCCATGGCGCGCGGCGAGGTCAACGGCGGCTGCGGCATGGCCCTCTCCTCGCTCAAATCGCAGCATACGCAGGAATGGAAATCGGGCCAGCTCATGCCGATGGTGCAACTCGCCATCGAGCGCAGTCCCGAATTGCCCGGCGTGGCGCATATCTACGATTACGCCAAGGATGAGGAAACGCGCCAGGTCTATGACCTGGTGTTCGGCCGCCATGTCATCGGCTGTCCCCTCTCCGCGCCTCCCGGCGTTCCGAACGACCGCAAGCTGGCGCTGCGCAAGGCCTTCATGTCCACCATGACGGACAAGGCGTTTCTCGCCGATGCCGACAAGCTGAAGCTGGACATCACGCCGTCGGACGGCGAAGGGGTCGAAAAGCTGTTCTCGCGCTTCTTCGGCTATCCGAAGCCTGTGATCGAGAAAGCCGTCGCCGCCATGAAGGAATAACCGAAGGGCTCTCGGCCGCTCTCACGCGCGAGCGGCCGAAGCCTTCGCGTTGACTTGCAAATAACCGATGGCTTCATCCGTCGTCATCACGTCGCCGAAAGTCAGATAGAAGTTGAGAAGCGCGGCGTTATGCTCCTCATCGGTACCGGCGGCGAGGCCATCGCTCACCATGATTGTCTGGAAGTTGCGCATGGCGGCGTCGCGCGCCGTCGATTCGCAGCAGACGCTGGTCGACGTGCCGGTGATCAGCACCGTGTCGACCCCCCGCCCGCGTAACACGGCCTCTATATTCGACGAGCCTTGAATGAATGCGGAGAATCGCGTTTTGTCGACGATCAGGTCGTCCGGTTGCACGTCCATGCCGGCCCAGACCTGATGCCCGATGGAACCGGGCTTGAGCGATTCCATGCGCTTCTTGGCGCGTACCGGATTCGCCAGTTTCTCATAGGCGATCGACCAACTCTTCAAGGATTCCTCGGTCGCCGTGTTGCGGATCCACACCACCACGCCGCCGGCGGCACGCAGGCTCGCCGCCAATTTGTTCACGTTGGGTACGATCTCATGCGCGCCCTTGATCAGGCTATGGGCGACGCCTTCCATCATGAAACCATTCTGCAGATCGACGACGACGAGCGCCGTGCGCGCCGGCTCCATGTCGGCGAAGATATGCGCCTTGCCGCGGCGCTCGATCACGCGCTGCTTTGCCCAGTCTGGGATATGGGTCTGGTGCATGGTTGGCCTCCCTGCTTATGTCCGCTCAGATCTTATCGGCGATGTTGAGCATCGCGCGAGTCTTCTTGATGACTTCCGGCGGCGTATCGTAGATCTCTTTGATCAACTTGGCGATTTCCTCGGGCGTGGCGGGGTTTACCTCCAGACGCGCCTTGTCCGCCTCGGCCAGGAACAACGGGTCTTTCATGGTCTTGACGAAAGCCTCGCGCAACGCGGCGACGCGATCCTTGTCCGTGCCTGGCGGCGCGACGAAGGAGCGGCCGTAGATCCAGGGACCGAAGGTCAATTGCATGATCTGCTTCTGCTCCTCGGTTTTGGCGAGCGAGAAGACATTGGCGACCCCCGGCAGTTCCGGATGATTGCGTAGCGACGTCTGCAGGATGATCTTCAATTCGCCGCGCTGGACGGCGTCCCAATGGGCGGATTTCAGCGTCGTGACATTGAGGCCGCAGGCGCCATCGACTTCGCCGCGCTGCCCTGCGAGCGCAACCTCCGACAGGCCGGAATAGCCGGCGACGATCTTAAACGGCAGTCCGAGCACGTTCTTCAGTGTTATCGCATCGAGAGTCGAACCGCTCGATGGGCCAACGCCCCCGATGATCAGCTCGCGCTTGCTCAGGTCCGCGACCGAAGTCACGCCCGACTTCGACCAGAAGCCGCAGGTGCTGATCTCGGCGTTGGCGCTGCCGATCCATTCGTATTTCAATGGGTCGAACTTGGCGACTTCCGGCGTCAACAACGGTGCGGTGGTCATTACGGGATTGATGATGCCGATGACCGAGCCGTCCTTCGGCGCCGCCGTCATCAGATAGGTCATCTCCTTGAGGCCGCCCGCGCCCGGCATGTTCTTCGGCACCATGGTCGGCGTACCGGGAATATGGCGATACATGTGGCGGGCGAGGAAGCGGCCATAGGTGTCGAAGCCGCCGCCCGGCGTCGAGCCGATGATGACGTCCAGCTCACGGCCTTTGTAGAAACTAGCGACATCGGCCGCCATCGTCGGGCCGACCATCGATAAGAGGACGCCGCCAACGCCGGCGGTACGGAGAAATTTCAGGCTGACAGACATCGCGGTCTCCTCGGGCGGGAATGGACGACGCGCCATGGCGAACGCGATGAAGGCGCGGTCGAGGGCGTTGCCCTTCGCATCGCAACATATGTGCCAATCAACGACCGACGCGCAGCCCAGCGATAACAAGGGTATTTCGCCGAGAGAAATCACAAACGGTCAATTTCGCGCCGACGCCTGTCCTATTCTTCGGCAGGCGGTAGATTTCCTGCCCCACCAGGTTGGCGACGCCATGGATGGCGAGCGCATCTCACTCGAAGCCAGTTGGTGAACGGTCAAGTACGATTGTCCCGCAGCGGCTTGTCCCGCTCTTTGGTTCGGTCTAAGACCAAGACCATGGCCCTCGCCGCTCGTGCGACCCGGCCGTCGGGCCGCACAAGCGGCCGATATAAAAAGAAAGGATTTCAGGGATGGATACGGTCGACACTCAAGATTTGCCGAAGATGGTGCGCGTCAGCCCGTACGCCGAGTGGCAAGCGGGCGAGGGCATTCCGATTTACGACACCTTCTTTGTCCAGGACATGAAGCAGCTCCAGCTCAAGCGCTGGGGCAGGCTCGGCGTAGATGCCGCCTTCATCAACCTTGAGGGCGCCGGCGAATCGAACAACTGCTACGTCGCTGAAATCGCGCCGGGCGCCTCCACCGTGCCAATGCGCCATATGTACGAGGAACTTGTCTACGTCCTGCAAGGCAACGGCGCGACGACAGTGTGGAACGGTTCAGATGCCAAGCATACTTTCGAATGGCAGGCGGGAAGCTTGTTTTCCATTCCGCTGAACGCCAATTTTCAGCACTTCAACACAAGTGGTAAGGAGCCTGCGCGCTATGTTGCCGTCATCACCGCGCCGGTGACTATCAACCTGTTCCACAACGCGCATTTTGTCTTCAACAATCCTTACGATTTCACCGACCGCTTCGATTCGAGCGGAACGTTCGACGGCAGCGGCAAGCTATGGCAACAGCATCGCGGCCGCTTCAAGATTTGGGAGACAAATTTCGTTCCCAACGCCGATATCCACCAACTCTACCGCCGCAACAACCGCGGCGCTGGCGGCTCCTATCTGTGTTTCGAACTCGCGCACGGAACAATGGTCGCGCACATCTCTGAATTCCCGGTCGGCACCTACAAGAAGGCGCACCGCCACGGAGCCGGGGCCAATGTCATCATCCTCAGCGGTCAGGGCTTCACCCTGCTGTGGGAGGATGGCAAATGGGACCAGCGCGTGAAGGTGGACTGGAAACCGGGCAGCATCGTCGTGCCGCCGTCGCAGTGGTTTCACCAACACTTCAATACCGGCGTGGAGCCGGCGCGTTATCTGGCGCTACGCTGGGGCAGCAACCGCTATAGCTTCCGCCCCGACGGACCGACCGCCGAAGGCGGTACCGACACCAGCGTCAAGGACGGCGGCGATCAGATCGAATATGCCGACGAGAATCCCGAGGTCCATCGCCTGTTCGAAAGCGAACTGACGAAGACTGGTGCTGTCTGCCACATGAAGACACTGGTGTCGGTGTGCACCGGCGTCGGCCACGAGGATTGAACCAGTACGAAGCCGGGTCCGGAACGCTCATGTGCTTCCGGACCCGCTCCGCGCCAGTTGTGATCCATTATCAGTCGCCCTGCGTAAGGTGTGAATTGCCCCTATACGCTTGGTAAGGCTCCATGTTCAGGATTACCCGCCTCTCGCTTGCCCTGAGCCTCGTTCTGGTCGCCCTTGCCGGTTTGACGACGGCCGCCCCATCGCAGGCGGTATCGCCGCCCCGCGACATCTCCTTCAATGTGTTTCGCGCCGGCGAACCTATGGGCAGCCATACGGTCTCTTTCCGGCACGATGGTGAGAAGCTGATCGTCGAGATCGCCATCGATCTCGAGGTGCGCCTCGCCTTCATTCCCGTGTTTCGTTACAGCCACCGCAATAGGGAAACCTGGCAGGATGGCCGGCTCGTCCGGCTTGAAACAACCACCGACGACGACGGCACCAAACATAAGGTCTTCGCTGAGGCGACGGATGATGGCCTGCGCGTCACCGACAGCAGCGGCGAAACCTATATCGCTCCCGCCGACACGATCCCGACGAGCTATTGGAACCGCGAGACGGTCCGCCGCAGCGAACTTCTCAACACCCAGAGTGGCAAGATGATGCCGGTCCGGATCGAGGAGGGCGCCGCGGACAAGAGCGCCGACGGCGAAGCGGCGCATTACCGCTTGATTAAGCTCGAGGATGGCACGCCGGTCGACGTTTGGTATGGCGGACAGAACGGGGACTGGATCAGACTCGCCTTCGAGGCGCGCGGATCTAAAATCGACTACGAGCTCTCGGCCATCGGCGGACGAGCGCTACAGGCAGCGAAGTAGCCGGCCCGTCAATCCGCCAGCTTGCGGAAGGACAGGAACACCTGCCCGACCTGCAGCCCGTATTTCGTGATCTCGGCCTTGTTCAGCACGACCTCGGCATCCTGACGGAACAACCAATCGTCGAACTGCACACGCACGGGGCCGTCGTCGGTTTTCAGATCGACCGTATAGCGCCAGTTAAAGGCCCGTCCGGCAGCGGCGCCCTTGGCCACGCCGATCACGTCGTCGGCCCTGCCCTCGTAAGTCCCATCGGGCAGCTTGACGATCGTCCACACGCGCCGGTCGCGTTCGCCGTCGTCATAGAGAAAATCCTCTTCGAGTACCAATTCGCGTCCGTCCCAACGGCCGACGAGATCGACGACGAATTGCCGCCGCACATTGCCGAAGCGATCCTCGAATAGGCCCCAAGCTTTGGTCCGTCCGGAAAAATACTCTTCTAGGCGCATGTCGGGCCGGCTCGGCGCGAAATCCTGCAGCGCCATGCCGCCGCATCCCGTGAGCGAAACTGTCATCAAAAGCCATAAGGCTCCGGCGCGCAATTTGCACAACATCAGGCGTTCCTCTCGTAATTGGTCATGGCCGTCAGGCGTGCGGCGACCTCCGCATGGCGCGCCGCCGTCAGCGGATAACGCGCCATCAGGGCGATGGCGGCGAGTTTGAAGACCACCGGCACGAGGCTATAAAGCGCGATCAGCATGAAAGCCGCCTCGCCGGCCCAATCGAGCAAGGGAAAGGCAATCCCCACCGCCAGAGCGAGCGCCAGCTTCGTCGCCATCCCCCACAGCGCGAAGAACAGCCCGGCGCGGCGTTCGCCTGTCTCGATGCTATCGAGATCGACCACGTCAGCCTGCATAGCGGATGGCAGCACGAGATCGGCGCCGAGGCACAGTCCGGTCAAAACGCAAACAGCGGCGAACCAGCCGACGTCGCCCGCGCCGAGGAATGGCGTCACCGCGAAAACGGCGCAAGAGCCGAGCATCGCCGCGCACCAGACGCGATGCTTGCCATAGCGGTAGCTGAGCCGCAGCCAGAGCGGCACGGCGGCGATCCCCGCGAGGAAATATACGAACAGCAACAAGCCGACTTGCGACGGCGCCTGCAAGGTTCGCTGAACGAACAGTAAGAACAATGTGGCTGGCAGAGCGTTGGCGAAGCCGTTCAGCAGATAGGCCGCGATCAGGCGCTGAAAAGGCCGGTTCGTCTTCAGCATGCGCCAGCCGCCACTCACCCGGGGGCGATCCTGGCGTGGCGCGGCGCGATCGGGCACTCGCCAAGCGAGCACAGCCGTACAAATCGGCAAAAGCAGGACCACACCGCCACCGACCCAGCGCAAGGCCGCGGACGCGCCCTGGCCATCAAGCAACGCCAGCGCACCCAGCGTCATGAGAGTTCCAGCCAGCGTGAAGGATTCGCGCCATGCTGCAATGCGGCTGCGTTCGTTGTAATCGCCGGAGAGTTCCGCCGACAGAGCGGTGAGCGGCAGGATCATCATCGTCCAGCCGAGATAGAGCGCGACGCTCCAGACCAGCAGATGCAGTAGGCCCGCTTCCACCGGCGGCGCGAAGAGCATCCAACAGGCGGCCATGACGAGTGGCGTGCCGGCGACGATCCAGGGCCGGCGGCGGCCCCAGCGACGGCTGATCGCGCCGGTGCCGCGATCGCTGAGCCAGCCGATCAAGGGATCGCTGATCACATCCCACAATCGCGCAAAGAGCAACACGGCGCCGACGGCGGACAAGCCGAGGCCGAGATCGGCCGCATAATAGTTCGGCAGATAGATGTAGACCGGCAAGGTCAAGGCCGCCAAAGGCAAGGCCGGCGCGGCATAAGCGGCGAGCAGCGACATCTGCAGCCCTGGCGTCTTCATTCTGCCATTCCTTCGCTTGGCATGCCGACAATCCCTTGGTTTACGCCACCGGCCGAATAACGGATGTGGCTGAAATGTCCCGCAGCCTCGGGTTTCTATCCGGAAACCTATAGACAGCCCGCACGCGACCGCTCATGTAACCGGACCGTTTCATTCTCATTGAGCGTTCGATGGCTTCTCGACAGTACCTCATTCTCGCGATTTTGCTCGGCACCCTCACCGCCTTCGCGCCCATGTCGATCGACATGTATCTGCCGAGCTTTCCCACCCTGCAGCGTGAATTTTCCGGCGATCCCGGTCTCGTGCAGGCGACGCTGTCGATGTTCTTCGTCGGCCTCTCCATCGGCCAGGCTTTCTATGGGCCGATCTCCGACCGCTTCGGCCGCAAACTGCCGCTCTATGTCGGCGTGATCCTTTATATCGCCGGGTCGATCATGGCGGCGCTGACGCCGAGCTTGGAAGGTCTGGTCGCCGCCCGCTTCGTGCAAGGCATCGGCGGTTGCGCCGGCATGGTGATCGCGCGCGCCATCGTGCGCGACCTGTTCGACGAGCGCGATTCGGCGCGCATGCTAACCACGCTCATGCTGGTGATGGGGCTTGCGCCGATCCTGGCGCCGATCGCCGGCGGACAGTTGCTCGCGGCCTTCGGCTGGCAATCGATCTTCTGGGTGCTCACGGGCTTCGGCGTCTTCTGCCTCGCCTTGACCATGCTCGTCTTGCGCGAGAGCCTGCCGCCGGAGCGGCGCCAGCCGGGCGGCGTGATCGTCGCGTTGCGCAATTACGCATTTCTCGCGCGCGACCTGCGGTTTCTCGCCTACGTTCTGACCGGCACCAGCGTCATGGCCGGCATGTTCGCCTATATCGCCGGCTCGCCCTTCGTCTTTATCGAGTTGCACGGCGTGCCGCCCGAGCATTACGGCTTCCTCTTCGGACTCAACGCCGTCGGCTTGATCGCCGCGTCGCAGATCAATCATCGCCTGCTCGCGCGCTATTCGAGCCGCGCGATCCTGCGCGCCTCGACCATCGGCTTCGCCGTCGCCGCCGTGCTCGTCGGGCTCAATGCCGCGACCGGCATCGGCGGCTTCCCCGGCCTGCTAGTGCCATTGTTCTTCAGCGTCGCCAGCCTCGGATTCATCGCGCCCAATACCACGGCTGCGGCCATGGCGATGCATGGGCGCATCGCCGGCGCGGCTTCCGCCTTTCTTGGCATCATGCAGTTCGGCGTCGGCGCCTTCGTGGCGGCGCTGGTCGGCCTTTTGGCCGATGGCAGCGCTCGACCCATGGGAATCATTATTGCCGCCTGTGGCCTCTCCGCCTTGGCGTTGCAGCTGCTTTGCCTGCGGCCAACCCGCCGCCTAGACGATTGAGCGGGGTCAATATCACCTCACAAACCGGTGATATATCTTTCCTGGATGCCTACTAAGTAATTAATAATGATTTGCAACAACTGGGGCGCATGTTACATCGCGAACGCTAAAGCCTTGCCGTGGCACATGAACTGCCAGGGGTGGCATGGCTTAGAGGATCGATGTGATGGATGGGGCCGACGGCGTCGTGACGCCGACCGCGAATATTTCCCGGCAAGACGCCACGGATAGCGCCGAAGCCCCGCTTCGGCGTCTGGACGTGCAGGAATTACTGCGCGGCCAGCGCGAACTCATCCTCATGCTGCAAGAGACCGAGTATCGCCTGCGCGTTACGAGCAATGGCAAGCTCATTCTCACCAAGTAAGACGTTCGAGGCCGGCAAACCCGGCAAAGAATTTTCGCCTATTTTCGCCAAGCCAGCCATTAAGGGCCGACCGTCACGGTCTCCCGGATAGCCAGCCAGGTCGCAGAACTCAGCAACCCGTTGGCTTACCGGAGGATTTCCATGCCCGACGATCATCGCAAGACCCTGCGCCAGCAACATTGCCGCCTCGGTCTTGTCTCGCACAGCGTCATCGCCGCCTTCGGCATTGCCGCAGTCGCCACTCATATGCCGGCGCACGCCGAAGAAGCCGGTCAGCCCGCGCAGATCGCCCAGGAGGGTGGCAGCATCACCCTGCCGACCGTGCAGGTCGAAGAACGCCGGCCGGAAGAGGAATTCAAACGCGACAGCGCCACGGGCAGCAAGTTCACCGAACCGCTGCTCGACACGCCGCGCTCGGTGCAAGTCATTCCCGAAGCCGTCATCAAGGAACAGGGCTTCACCCAGCTGCAGGACATCCTGCGCACCACGCCCGGCATCTCGCTCGGGGCGGCGGAAGGCGGCAATCCGCCGGGCGACCGCATGTTCATTCGCGGCTTCGAGGCGCGCAGCGACGTCTTCATCGACGGAGTGCGCGACATTTCATCCGGCCTGACGCGCGAGACCTTCAATCTCGAGCAAGTCGAAATCAACAAAGGCCCGAGTTCCGCCTATTCCGGCCGCGGCGGCACCGGCGGCTCGATCAACCTGATCAGCAAGACGCCGAAAGCGGAAGACTTCAACAGCGCCACGTTCCAGGTCGGCACCGACGCGACCTTGCGCTCCACGCTCGACAGCAACATGCAGCTCAGCGACAGCATGGCCTTCCGCTTCAACGCCGTGGCGCATGATTCGGAGGTGGCCGACCGCGACCATTTGTACAGCAAGCGCTACGGCATCGCGCCGTCCCTCGCGCTCGGCCTCGGCACGCCGACCCGCGTCACGCTGCAATACTACCACCTCGACACGGAAGGCATTCCCGATTACGGCCACCCGGTTCAGGCCGCGACCGGCGAGCCTATCGCCGTCGACCGCTCCGTTTTCTATGGTCAGGTCAAGCGCGACTATCAGGACACGCAGACCGACATGGGCACGGTGAAGATCGAGCACGATCTCAACGAGTACATGACGCTGACGAACTCGACGCGTTTCGGCATCACGGTGAGCGATTACGTGCGCACCGTACCGAGCGCGCAAGCCAACGGCACGGTCAACACCAACGCCAGGAGGCGGAGAGCTTCGTCAACCAGACTGACCTGACGACCGACTTCGCTACCGGCTTCGTCGATCATACGCTGGTCACTGGCTTCGAATACAGCCGGGAGAACATCAACTATGCCAGCTATACGATCACCAACGGGGCGGTGAACGGGCAGAACGCCCACGACCCGAACAATTATGCCTGGATCGGCTCGATCTCCGGTCCCGGCGCCTATACCAATACGCTGGTCAACGATGCGAGCTTCTACGTCTTCGACACCGCGAAACTGTCGCCGCAGTGGGAGTTGAACGGCGGCCTGCGCTTCGAGCATTACGACATCCAACGCGGCAGACTGCAGAACAATTCCGATTTCATCAACTACCAGACGGGCGTCGTCTATAAGCCGCAAAGCAACGGCAGCATCTACGTCACCTATTCGTCCTCGTCGAACCCGTCGGGCGAATATGCCGACGGCTCGAATTCGGGCTACGGCGGCATCGACGCGGCGACCGTCAATCTCGATCCCGAGCACAACGATCTCTATGAAATCGGCACCAAGTGGGATCTGTTCGCCGGCCGCCTGAGCCTGACAGGCGCGATCTTCCGCATCGACAAGACGAACATGCGCATTTCGGAGCCGGGCGAGACGGAACAGGTGCTCGAAGGCGCCCAGCGCGTTGAAGGCATCGAGATCGGCTTCCAGGGCAGCATCACCCCGGAATGGCGCGTCTACGGCGGCTACACCCGCCTCAATAGTGAGATCGTCGAAGCTGCATCCAATGCCCAGAACACTGTCGGCAAGGACATGCCGATGGTCGCGCGCGACAGCTTTAACATCTTCACGACCTACGACCTGACGCGCGATCTGACGGTCGGCATCGGCGCCACGTTCCGCGATCAGATCTATGCCAATGCGACCAACACGCGCTGGATCGACGACTATTGGCGGTTCGATGCCATGGCGAGCTACCAGCTGACCGAGAGCGTCGGCCTACGTCTGAACATCCAGAACCTGACCGACCAGACCTACTACGACAATATCTACCGCAGCGGCGGTTACGCCTCGATCGCGCCGGGCCGTGTCGCCTGGCTCACCACCGACGTGAAGTTCTAGTCGAACTTCTCGTCGCCGTGGGGCCGTCCGCGCCGTCCTGACCGGCGCGGACGGCCTCGCGTTTTTATGACGGAGACGAGAAGATGCTGATTCATATCCCTGACGTTTTGACCAAGGAGCAGGTCGCTCAGTTCCGCCAGGCGCTCGCCGGCGCCGAATGGGGCGACGGCCGCATGACGGCGGGCTATCAATCGGCCAAAGCCAAGCAGAACTTGCAATTGCCCGAGGGCTCGCCGGTCGCCCGCCAGCTCGGCGAAGCGATCCTCAAGACTCTGGCGCGTGTGCCCCTCTTCATGTCGGCGGCGCTGCCGGCGAAGGTCTTCCCGCCGCTGTTCAACTGTTACGAAGGCGGCCATGGCTTCGGTAACCATGCCGACAATGCCATCCGCTACATGCCCAACGGCGAAGCGGTCCGCACAGACGTGTCGATGACCCTTTTCCTCAGCGACCCGGACGAATATGACGGCGGCGAACTGATCGTCGACGACACCTACGGCCCGCACAGCACGAAGCTGCCCGCCGGCCATATGGTGGTCTATCCCGGCACCAGTCTGCATCGCGTCATGCCGATCACGCGCGGGACGCGGATCGCCGCTTTTTTCTGGTGCCAGAGCATGGTGCGCGACGACACCAAGCGCGCACTGCTATTCGATCTCGATACGGCGATTCAGCGCCTGACCAAGGACATGCCCGACCATCCGAGCCTCGTGCAGCTCATGGCCGTCTATCACAATCTGCTGCGGCAATGGGCCGAGGTTTAAGGTTAAACGAGCCGGAGCATATGATTGTCCCAGCGGCCCTCGCTGAGGAACGGTGACGCCAGGGGCGCCCGCGTGATGGCCTCGCCGGCAGCCAAGATGAAGCCGCCGCCCTGCCCGCTGGTGACGATGAAATGACCCGCGTGCGCCGCCGGCGCAAGCGCGCAACCATCGGCGATCTCGGCATAGCCGAGCGCCCGCGACGTCGTCCTGTCCCATAGCGCGGTGATGCCGCCGACCGGACTGGTCGTCGCCAGCAGGTCGCCCGACGCTTCGAAGGCGACGCTGCCGCAGTAATTGCGCAGCCGGCCGAGCAGCTTGTCGGGAAAGTCCAACGTCGTCAGCGCTTCGCCGGGCCGGTTGAGCGCGACGAGCGGCACCCGATCGCTCGACGGACCCTCGTACTGCATGACGACCGCCACCGTGCCGTCCGGCGCGATCGCCAGATGGCGCAGACTGAGCCGCGACAATTCATCCGGCAGCTTGGCCAGATGCAAAATCTTACCGTCGCGCCGGCGTATATAGGCGAGCGACGAATCCATGTCGTCGATATTGAGCTTGATACCGGGCGTGTCGGGATCGGTGAGGATACCGCCATTGGCCACCACCAGGGTCTCGCCGTCCGGTAATAGGCGAATCTCGTGCGGATCCAGGCCGCTGCTGCGAAACTCGGCAACCCGGTCGTAGCCGTTCGTCGCGTCATAGACGCCGATCACGCCGTCTCCAGTATCATATTCCAGCTCCGTCACATGCAGCAGACGGCCCTGCGGATCGAAGGCGCCATGGCCGCAGAAACGGCGGTTGTCGGCCGCCTCGATGCGCCGGCGCAATCGTCCGTCCCGCGCGTCGGCCACGACCATGAAGGTCCCCGGCCGGCGGCCGAAGGCAATGATCTCCTCCGGCCGGCCCGGACGCTGTGCGAAGCCATGCACACGCCCGCTCAAGGCAAGATCGAATGCCTTGCCGCCCGCCTCATCGAACGCGGCGAGAAACGCGTCACCGGAGTTGTCCACCCGCGAGGCGAGATAGACGGCTCGCGCTGCCTCGGCGCGGATAAGGCCCGGTATCGCACCGATCAACGCAGTGGCGGCGCTGCCCTGCAGAAAGCGGCGACGGTTCAGCACGCTCAATCTCCATCCAAGGCGTTGAAACCGACCGGCACGCCGAGCGCCGGCGCCAGCCGCTGCGCGAGCAGCGCTTTCAGCGCCTTGACCTCGCGCGACAGCTTGTCGAACTGCGGCCGCTCCTTCGCGGCGCTCACGCCGGCTTCCAATGTGCCGGAGATGCCCTGGGCCGTCGCCAATGTCTGCGCGAAGGCGCGCGTCAGCAGTTCGTCGAGCTCTTTCTCGCCGGCGACGTCGCGCAGGAAGGTCGAGGGGCTTTCTCCGCCGCCCTCGCCGGCATAGAGCGCCTGGGCGGCGGCGAGATTGGCTCGGATATTGATCAGCGAGCGCCCGCTGCGCCAGGCCTCGGCCAATTTCGGGCGGGCGGCCTGGTGCGACGCGCCGAGCGGGCGGGCGAGCTTATGGTCGGACACCAGTTCGACGGCGGTATAAAGCGATTTGAACAATTCCAACGTCACCTCGCGGTGGCGCATGAAGCGCACATGTTCCGGCCCGGCTTTTTCCAGGTCGAGGGCGTAGGCATCCGCCCCTTCCGACCATTCGGCGTTCATGTCGCGCGCCATGGTCGCGAGATTGGCCGAGATCGCGTGCACGGCGGCGCAGGCCTTGTCGGCCTCCGGCGTCTTACTCGCCAGCTTGGCGACGGCCCCCTCGTCATAAAGCAAGCGCTCGAGAGCCGGGAAACCCTGCACGGCGACGCTGTCCTTGGCGATCGCTGCCTCGGTGATCTCGCCTGCCGCCTTCTTCGCCAGCAGTTCGCCGAGCTGACGGCCGACGCTGTTGCGCGGATCGGGCCAGAAGAAGATGCGCGAGCCGCGCGAGAAGAACTCCACCGGGCCGAAGCGCACATGCTGTATGCCCTCCCAGCCGTCCATCGCCTTGCCGAAGGCCGCCTGCAGCGCCTTCACATCGGCTGCGGTACGCGAAACGCAAGCCTTCTCCGCTGCCGGAGGCAAGCCGCTCACAACATCGGCGAAAGCCTTCATGCGGGATAAAATATGCCCCGACACGACCGACTTATTGAGCGCGAGATAATCATCCTCCGTCGCCGCCATCGCTGGCACGGCGGCAAGGAGCAGGAAGAAGAAAGCCGTAAAGCGCGCGAAGGGCATCATCGAACACCTCATCAACAGCGTCAGAGAGAATTAAGAAACGCGAGCAGAGCGGCGCGCTCGGCCTTGCTCATCTTGACCATACGGGCTTTGGCCGCCTCGGCCTCGCCGCCGTGCCAAAGGATCGCCTCCAGCAGGTTGCGCGCGCGACCGTCATGCAAGAACTGCGTATGGCCACTGACGGTTTCGGTGAGACCGATGCCCCAGAGCGGCGGCGTGCGCCATTCCCGGCCCGACGCCTCGCCTTCCGGGCGGCCGTCGGCCAAGCCCTCCCCCATGTCATGCAGCAGCAGATCGGTATAAGGCCAGATCAATTGGCCCGATTGCTCCGGCTGTTCGGGAATATCGCGCGTGACATATTTCGGCCGATGGCAAGCGGCGCAGCCCGAATCGTAGAACAGCTTCTTGCCGGCGAGCACTTGCTTGTCGCTCACCTTGCGCCGCGCCGGCACGCCGAGATTGCGCGAATAGAAAACGACAAGGTCCATCATCTGCTTTGTGACCTCGACGGCTTCATCGTCGTCATTTCCGTTCGGCGCCTCGCGGCAGCCCTGTTGCGGCTCCGTGCATTCGCCGCCGGGCGTCGGCGAAAGGGCGCTGGACAGGCCGATATCGCCGAGAAAAGCGTGGGCGACCTGCTGCTTGACCGTCGGCTCGCCGGCTTTCCAGCCGAAGCGGCCGAGCATCGGCTTGTCGAATTCGCCGCTCCACACAAGATTGGGCTTGCCGGAGATGCCGTCCTTGTCGGCATCGTCGGGGTCAGCGGCCGCGAGAATGTCAGCTTCGTCGATCGCCTCCAATAGACCGACGCCGATCATCTGCGGCGTCACGCGCGGCGACAGCCTGATATCCGGCGACATCGGCCCATAATTCAGCCCAGCGACCGAATAGCGCGGCTTACGCAAGCGCACCACTTCGCCATCCGCCAACTTGACCGGCAGATCGTCGTAATGGATGACCATCTGGCCTTCCGGTTCGTGGCCCTGCACGGCGAAATTCTGCAGTTGCGAGCCATAGACCGGATCGGGAATGACCGAAACCTTGTGCGCTGCCAATGCAGTACGCTCGGCGCCGGTTTTGGGCGGCACGCTGAGGCGCAGGAACATCGAGACGGCGGTTTCGCCTTCCACCGGCGGCGCACCGCGCCCGTCCTTCAAATGGCAGCCCTGACAGGATCGCGAGTTGAACAGCGGCCCGAGCCCGTCCGACGAATTGGTCGAGCTCGGCGCGGACACCCACAGCTTGCGGAAAATACCGTCGCCGACCTTGAAGTCGAGCTGACGCTCGAAGCTCATGTTGCCGGACGGATTAGAGAAAATGCTGAGATTGATCGGCTTGCGCACGGTGGCGCCGCCGCCCTGGTTGGCCTCGTAAGGCTCGGCCTTGGCGAAATTCTTGGTCGGCGCGACGATGCGCGCCAGCCGATCGAGCGGATCTTCCGCAGCCGGCGCCTGTTGCGCCGATGCGATGGAGACGGAAGCGACGGAGAGAAGGGTGACGGCCGTTAAAGCGACCATCACCCCGTCTCTGAAACTCCCCCGACCGAGCCTGACTCCGGTGGGGTTCATGGGCACCTCTACTTTGCGAAGACTTTGTCGGGACTATCGAGGCTGTCGGAACCTTCGAATTCGATGGCATCCAGCTTGAGCGACGCGACGACGCGCTCGATGGCGCGGGTCTGCTCGGTCAAGCCGTCGACGAAGGCCTGCACGACGGCATTCCCTTCCGGATTATTGTCGCCGATCATCTGGTCGTAGGCTTCGACCGTCTCGGCGCGCCGCTTCATCGCGGCGGCTTTCTCGACGGCGACCGTCATCTTCGCGGTCAATTCCTTGGCCGCTGCGGCATCCGCCTTCATGGCCAGGCTTTCGAGGCTCGGGCCTTTGACGACCCGGCCGTCGACTCGCGTGTAGCTCCCGGTCCAGACGTTGCGCATGCCGATGACATCGTAATAATGCGAGTTGTGCGTGTTGTCGGAGAAGCAGTCATGTTCCTCCTCCGGATCGTGCAGCATCAGGCCGAGCTTGGTGCGTTCGCCGGCCAGTTCGCCGTAGGACAGGCTGCCGAGGCCGGTGAGCATGGCGGCAATGCCGGCATCCGGCTCGCCGTCGGTCAGCGTGGTGCGCGCCTCGCCGTCCTTGGCCCATTGCTTGGCCATCCAGGCGAGATCGTCGATCAGCAGCTGCGTCGCAACTTTTAGATACTCGCCGCGGCGGTCGCAATGACCGTTGGTGCAGGCCGCACCCTTGGCATAGTCGGTCCAGGGCCGATTGCCGGCGCCCTTGTCGGTGCCGTTGAGGTCCTGGCCCCAGAGCAGGAATTCGATGGCGTGATAGCCGGTGGCGACGTTGGCTTCGATGCCGCCGACTTCCTGCAGGTTGCGCAAGGTCCGCCAGGTGATCGGCGTGGCGTTGATCGTCTTGCCGGCATGGACGACCTTACCGTTGGCGATCACATTCGCCGTATAGAGCGGGTTCTCGTCCGAATCGTTGCCGTAGGACTTGTCGACATAGTCGATGAGCCCCTCGTCTAGCGGCCAGGCGTTCACCTTGCCCTCCCAATCGTCGACGATGGCGTTGCCGAAACGGTAAGCCTCACTTTGTTGATAGGGTACGCGAGCCGCCAACCAGGCCTTGCGCGCCTCGGCCAGCGCCGGCTCGCTCGGCTTGGCGATCAACGCCGTGACGGCGGTCTGCAGCTTGCGCGCCGTGGACAGCGCATCGCTATAGGTCGCCTCGGCGGTGTTCGCATAGCTGTCGATGACAGCCTTTTTCTCGGCATCGGATTGGGCGAAGGCAGGCGCGGCCAACAGCGCCGTCGCCATGAGGCCGCCCGTCATACCGGCGCGAAGCGCGGAAATATTGATTGTCATCGTTGAACTCCTGATTGTTGGTCGAAAGGTGGTTAGCGCAGGAAAAAGTCGATGGAGACGGTGAGCTCCAGGGTCTCCTGAGGCATGTCGGCGGGCATCGGCGGCAAGGGAGAAACGCGCCGGATCAGCGAACGCACTTCCTGGTCGAGCAACGCGTAGCCAGCGCTGCTCAGCAGTTCGTGGCCGAGCACGTTGCCTTGGCGGTCGATGGTGAAGCGCAGGCGCGCACGGCCCTGCTGGCGGCGGTCGCGTGCAGCGCGCGGATAGACCTTGTTGCGCTCCAACTGCGAACTGATGATCGACAGATAATTGGGCGGCGGACCGGCACGGCCGGCCGGCGCGGCGAGCGCCAGCTGGTTGGCCTGGGGCGCTTTCACCTGCGTCGGCGGCACGAAGGCGGGCGGCGGCTCGGCCGCGCTTTCGCTCGGCACCGAGTCCGGTATCGGCTGTGGCGGACGCTTAACCGGTACGGGCTTGGGCGGGTCGGGCTTTTTCTTGACCTCGGGCGGAGGCGGTGGCGGCGCAACGGGGGCAAGTTCGGCGACGCTCTCGATCAGCGGGGGCGGCTCGTCGACCACCTCGGGCAATAGCGGCGGCGGCGGCGGTGGCGGCGGCGCGGTATTGACGATATCCGGCATGTCGGTCGGCATCAGCATGACTTCGACGGCGAGCGACGGCGTCAACGAATCGGCCGGCAAGGACGGTGCCGGTTGCGCGAATTGAATCAAAAAGCCGACGATGACGGCGGCATGCAAACCGACCGACGCAGGCGTCGCCCAGTTCCGGCGAACGGATTGCCGCAGGTTGGGCTGAAGCAGGCTGGTCACTTAGCGGCCTCCTGCTCCAGCAGGGGCTCCGGCGGGACGCGGCGCGAGGCCGCGCGTCAAGTCGCCAGCTTCGGCGATCAGCGAGACCTTGGCAAAGCCGGCCTGTCCGATCTTGCCGAGCAGCTGCATGATCGCGCCATATTCGATGCCCTTGTCGCCGCGCACATAGATCGGCGCTTCGCCGTCCTTGGCGCGCAGATCCATCAAGCGGGCGATCAGCGCCTCGTCCGGCACTTCGGCCTCGCCGACGAAGAACTTGCCGTCCTTGTCGATGCTGACGATCACCGGCTCGCGCGCTTTCTCGACCTTGGCGGCGTCGGTCTTGGGCAGATCGAGCGGCACGCCGACCATCATCAAGGGCGCCGCCACCATGAAGATGATGAGCAGCACGAGCATGACGTCGACCAGCGGCGTGACGTTGATCTCGGCCATCGGACGATAGCTGTCGAATCCGTCGCCGGAGTCGTCGTAGCTCGCGCCTTGCAGGGAGCCGGCCATCAGTGCGCCTCGCGCAGACCGGCAAGGCCGTGGCCCGCCGCATGCGTGGCGCGCCCGCGCGCCATACGGTCGCCCAGCTCGCCGATGCAGACGTTGAGACGATGAGCGATGGCCGAGAGGCTGCCCGACAGCTTGTTGTAGGCCATGACGGCGGGAATGGCGGCGACCAGGCCGATCGCGGTGGCGAACAGCGCCTCGGCGATGCCGGGCGCGACGACGGCGAGGCTGGTGTCCTTGCTGGCGGCGATCGCCGTGAAGCTGTTCATGATGCCCCATACGGTGCCGAACAGGCCGATGAAGGGCGCCGTCGAGCCGATGGTGGCGAGCAGGGTCAAGCCCTTCTCCAGCCGCTTCAACTCGTCGATCATCGCCGTGCGCATGGCGCGCTCGATGCGCGTGCGACGCTCGAAGCGGCTTTCGCTCGCGTCTTCGTCGCGCCAGGCACGCGTACCGGCGGCGAGAATATCGCTGATGATGCCGTCGTCGTCATGGCCGCCGAGGATGACCCCGTCGCCCTGCAGCGAGACGGCCAAGGCATTGGCGGCGCGGCGCGCGCGGGCGTAGCGCAGGGCCTTGTCGAGGATCACGGCCCAGCAGGCGACGGACGCCAGGACCAGGAACACCATCACCGACTTGACGATGATGTCGGCCTGCAGGAACAGGCCGACCATCGAATGGTCGGCAGGCATCAAAGCGACATCCATCACGCGCACTCCCCTACTGACCGCCGCAACGCAAATCCGAGCGCTTCGGCGGCTGGCGAATTCAGGCCGGCAGGCCGCGACAGGCCAAAGCACGGCAGGCCGGCAGCAGGATTGCCGCCGGCTCTAGGGGGGGAGTAAGACAATTGCGATCTAGTCGCAATTTCATTTGGGAGATTGTAGCTAGACCAGAAAGGGTTGGCTTTCCTGGCCGTCGCTTCGCCTTAGTGCGCCGGAACGACTTCGAAGTTCTGCAGCACGACACGGCAGCGCGGGCCGCCGGTCTGCTTTTCGCAGCCAGCGACGCTGTCCTTGGCCGCCTGTTCGGGCGTACCGCGACCGAAGGCGATGAAGCCCTGCTGGCCCGACCCCGACAGCGCCATGGCCTTTTCCGCCGGGCGCGAGCGATAAACATTGTTGTAGTAAGCCGCCGCCTGCGGATTGAGGAGCTTGGCGACTGCCGCGTCGAGCGGCAGCGGATCATAGGTCGGCAGACCGCGTCGGCGCAGGAAAGCATCGAGCGCCGGGATCCACTGCGCCATGCCGTCCAGCAGGCCGTAGAGATCATGCCCGTCGCCCTTGAGCGGCGGGAACAAATAAAAGTCGCTCACGCCTCCCGCCGCCACATAGGCCGATTGCATGCGGCGCACCTGATCGGGCGGCAGCAGCGAATCGTTCTCGGCATAGAGCCACAGCGTCGGGATGCGGCTGGTCTTGCCGTACCCGGCGAACACCGGCGGCAGATGCTCGGGCCAGCAGGTTGCCGACTGGTCCGGCCCCGGCACCGGAAAGGACACCGCGCCACCCGACATGTTGACCACGGCCTTGAGGCCGGCTGGCGCCCGCGCGGCAAGGCCAAGCATCACCGCGCCGCCGACCGAGGTGCCGAAACCGATGACGCGGTTGCCGTCGGCATCGGGCCGTGCCGACACGCTCTTGAGCGCCGCCGCCATGTCGTCGATCTGCGGCTTGAAGGTGGCGCCGTAATCGCCATTGCGACAGGCCTGCAACCTGTAAGGCGCAGGTCCCGTCGATTTGCCGAAGCCGCGCCGCGCCACCACCACCGACAACCAGCCACGCCGGGCGAATTCGCGCGCTACATAGATGTAATTGGCCGGATCGACCGATTGGCGCAAAGCGAAGTCGTTGCTTTGACCATGGGTGATCAGCGCCACCGGCAAGCGGCCCGTGCGCGTCGCTTCCTTGACGATCATCGCCTGCAGCCGGTACGGCTTGCCGTCGATCTCGACCGAAAGAAAGCTGTTCTCGACGGCGATCGGCGCCGGCGCCGCCTGCACTGCCGCCGGCAGGCCGAGCGCGCATAGCGTGAGAAGAGAAACAAGAGATTTACGCACGGACATCCTCCGACATTGGCCGGAGTGTGCCGCAAAAGACCGGCGGGCGAAAGCGCAGCCATTATGAGCAGCCTTTGAGAAACGGTCGGCTCAGCGCTGGGACAGTCGGCGACTTTTCACGGGCAGGGATCGGGCGCGATCAGCGGCTGATCGAGCCGGCCGCGCCGACCGTCGATGTCGGCAAGCAACGCTTTCTGCTCCTTGCGAGACAGCCCCTTCCACGCCTTGATCTCCGGAATCGTGCGCAGACAGCCGCGGCAGAGCCCGCTGAGCTTGTCCATCTTGCAGACATCGACGCAGGGGCTTTTGATCTTGCGCTTGCTCATAAGGGACAGATAGAGACGAATCACTGCGGCGCAAGGACCAGGCTGACCTGATCCCCCTCGCCCTCGCGGTTCAGCGCCTCGGCCCGGCGCGCGAAGGCCTTCATTTCAGCCCTGTCGAACAAGCGCTGCGCCTTGCCATGGCCGCGCGGATCGGTCAGCGCGATCCCCCGGCGATATTGCTCCGAGCCCCAAAACTGGAAGCTGCCCGAATCGTCGTCCATGCGTTCGACGCACAGACCATGCTGCGCGGCCAAACGGCGCAAACTTTCGCGGCTATGCAGGTAAAGATGGCGCGGCGCGTCGAGCTGCACCCAGTTCTCGCGATATTCGCGCCAAGCGGCGGAACTGCAGGTCGGCACACGAATCATAATGCGCCCCTTGTCGCCGATCAATTGACGGGCCCGGGCCAGCACGGCCTGCTGGTCCGGCATATGCTCGAGCGAATGATGGAACATGACGAGACGATAGGGCCCGGCCACATCCTCGATCCGGCCGGGCCGCGCGATGACGCGTCCGGCGAACATCACCTCGGCCGCAAGAAACGCATCGATGCCTTCGGCGCGGCGAAAACCAGCCTCGGCCAGCATCTTGACGCGGTCGCCGCGGCCACAGCCGACATCGAGGATCGCGTCATCGGGAGCGATGCCGATCTCGCGGAGCATCCGCAATTCCAGATTCGGCTTCAGGGCCGCGCATAGCCAGCCGAGCGGGCCGCCTTGGCGCACCGCCTCCCAACGCGCGGCCAGACGGCGGCGCCAGCTCATGCGGTGACCGCCTGCCGGCGCGAGGCTGTAATATTGCGCGGGATAATGCCGGCCGAGATCGCTCGGAATCTCGGCGATCTGCAGGCAACCGCAATCGGCGCAGGTGAAATAATCGAAGCGCTCGCCGCTGCCGTACATCATTTCGGGCACGGAGAGGGTTTCGGCAGCCGGGCCGCCGCATAGGCGACACATCAGATGAGCGGCGGCGGTCGCCAAAACGTTGAGGCCCCGGATCTCGTTTGCTTGCGCAATTGTATCGGAAGGAATGGTAGCGGAGGAGGGATTTGAACCCCCGACACGTGGATTATGATTCCACTGCTCTAACCAACTGAGCTACTCCGCCCCAATTCGATGGCCGCAAGCCAGGCTCGCGGCATTTCCTCTTGCAGGACCGGCACTTGGCCGGCCCCAGCCCGTCCAGATCGAAAGGCCGGACAGCGCGGGGAAACAGGCGTATAAGTCGCCCCTCCCCGACTGTCAAGCGACGCGGGCGGAAGCCGACTTTTGGCCCTTTCGCCGGCGTATGGACCGCCGCCCGACGCCTTATGTACAGGACCATTCTCTTGACCGGCCTCGCCATGACCGCCTTCGCAGCGAATTCGCTGCTGGCGCGCGCGGCCCTGGCCGATGGCACGAGCGACCCGGGCAGTTTCACCGTGATCCGCCTCGTCTCGGGGGCCGCCGCCCTGGCACTCATGCTGATCTGGCAGCATGACCGGGGCATGCTGCGCCGCGCGCCCGGAAGCTGGCTCTCCGCCCTGTGCCTGTTTGTCTACGCGCTGGCGTTTTCCCTAGCCTATGTGCGACTTGGCGCCGCCACCGGCGCATTGATCCTGTTCGCCTCCGTTCAGGGAACGATGCTGCTCTGGAGCATCGCCCGGCGAGATCGCCCGACTTTGGCGGAAGCGCTTGGCCTGGCCGTCGCGTTCGGCGCCCTCGTCTATCTGCTGCTTCCGGGATTGCGCGCGCCCGACCTCCTCGGCAGCCTGCTGATGATCGGCTCAGGCATGGCTTGGGGGGCTTATTCGCTGCGCGGACGCGGCGCCGTCGATCCCCTGCCTGAAACGGCCGGCAATTTCATCCGGGCCGCCATGATCTGCCTGCCGTTGGTCGGCATCACGATGCTCTACGGCCATATCACCTTTTACGGCATGACTTTAGCCGTCATCTCGGGCGTCATCGCTTCGGGTTTGGGCTATGCCATATGGTATCGCGTCTTGCCCCAGCTCTCCGCGAGTTTGGCCGGCACGGTGCAGCTGACCGTCCCGGCGATCGCCGCGCTCGGTGCCGTGCTGTTTCTGTCGGAAGTTTTGACGCTGCGTCTTATCCTGGCCAGCGCCTGCATTCTCGGCGGCGTGGCGCTCGCCACGCTCTGGCGCAAACCCGCGAAAGCGGCTTAGCGACCTGTCGTTTCGCGCGCGATCATGCCGCCGCCCAGAACGCGCGTTCCCTGATAAATGACGCAGGCCTGGCCGGGCGCCACGGCCTTTTCCGGCAGGTCCAGCACCACCTCCACGACTCCGCCGCGCAGAAACAAGGTTGCCGCCACGGGCGGACGGGTCGACCGGATCTTCACCTGCACGGCAAGCCCCTCGACCGGCAGGTCATCGGCCAGGTTGGGCCCCGCCAGCCAGTTGAGGTCGCGCAGCTGGATGCGCGTGCGGCCCAGGGCCGCTTCCGGCCCGACGACGACGCGGCGCGTTTCCGGCTCCAGACGCACGACATAGAGCGGCTCGCCGCCCGTCTCCGCGTCGCCGATGCCGAGTCCGCGGCGCTGGCCGACGGTGAAATGCAGGATGCCGTCATGCCGGCCGAGCAGGCGGCCGTCGAGATGCATCACCTCGCCCGGCTCACCGGCTTCCGGACGCAGCTTTTGCACCACGGCGGCATAAGAGCCGTTCGGCACGAAGCAGATGTCCTGGCTATCTGGCTTATCGGCGACGGCGAGGCCGTGGCTGGCCGCGAGCGCGCGCGTCTCCGCCTTGCTTGCGAGCCCGCCGAGCGGAAAGCGCAGAAAATCGAGCTGCTCGCGCGTCGTCGCATAAAGAAAATAGCTTTGATCGCGCGCCGGATCGGCAGCCATGTGCAATTCGGCGCCATCGCCGCCGTCGCGCCGCTGCACGTAATGGCCGGTGGCGAGCGCGTCGGCACCGAGATCGCGCGCCGCGGCGAGCAGGTCGCGAAACTTCACCGTGCGGTTGCAGGCGACGCAGGGAATCGGCGTCTCGCCGCGCGCATAGGCCTCGGCAAAGGGCTCCATCACGTCCTGGCGGAAGCGGCTTTCGTAATCGAGCACGTAATGCGCGATGCCGAGACGCTCCGAGACGCGGCGCGCGTCGTGGATGTCGTCGCCGGCGCAGCAGGCGCCCTTCTTGGCGACGGCGGCACCGTGATCGTAAAGCTGCAGCGTGATGCCGATGACCTCGTACCCTTCGGCCGCCAGCATCGCCGCGACGGTAGAGGAATCGACGCCGCCCGACATGGCGACGACGACGCGCGTGTCGGCGGGCCGCTTGGCGAAGCCCAGCGAGTTCATGCCCCCATTGACCTCACACGGTACGCCGGAATCGGCGGGGGCGATCTGCTGGGCGAGTGTCATGATTTGTAAGCTCGAATCACTTCATCATGTTGCGCGTTTCGGACGGCAGCGAGACCGTGAGGCCGTCCAATTCGTCGCTCATGATG
>CAMAVH010000035.1 GCA_945861615.1 Rhizobium sp. Q54
AGGCGGCCCTGATGGTCGATGGCGCAGCCGTCGGGGCAGGCGAACCAGCCGTTCGCCGTGGTCGCCGCGTTCCACATGGCGCCGACCTCGGCGACCTTGGGATCGCCAGCCTTCACCAGCACTTCCCAGGTGAAGGCCGTGGCGGCATGGTCGTTGCCGGCCGGCGTCATCTCCAGCACCTGGCCCCACAGATTGCCGGCGCGGTCGTTGATCTTGTCGACCTGCTCGGGCATGCGGCGGCTGTTGTTGGTCAGCATGACATAGACCTTGTTGGTCCGCTTGTTCGCCTCGACATCCTCCGGCCGATCCATCGGCGTCGCGCCGAGCAACCGCGCGGCCTTGCGCGTCTCGATCAGCACGTCGGCCTGGCTGTTGAAGCCGTTGACGGCCGTCAGCGGGCCCTGGCCGTAAACCAGCGGCATCCACTCGCCCTTGCCGTCGTCTGTATATTTCGCGACATAGAGCGTGCCCGAGTCGAGCAGGCCGAAGTTCGCGGCGCGGTCGTTGGCGTTGTAGCGCCCGGCGCTGACGAACTTGTAGACGAAAGCGAAGCGCTCGTCGTCGCCGGTATAGACGACGACGCGGCCGTCGGCATTGACGATCGATTCGGCGCCTTCATGCTTGAAGCGGCCGAGCGCGGTGCGCTTCACCGGCGTCGAATTGGCGTCGTAAGGATCGATTTCGACGATCCAGCCGAAGCGGTTGGGCTCGTTCTCCTCCTTGTTCACGTCGAAGCGGTCGACGAAGGCGCCCCAGGCATATGAGCCACCCGGGACGCCATAGCTCTTGTAATTGGCCTCTTCCTTGTGGCCGTCGATCTTCCCGGAGAAGTAACCGTTGAAATTCTCCTCGGCGGTCAGGTAGCTGCCCCAAGCGGTGATGCCGCCGGCGCAGTTGTTGATCGTGCCGCGCACCATGGTGCCGGCCGCGTCATAGCTCGTCTTCATGCGGTCATGACCGGCGGCGGGGCCGGAAATGCGCATCGGCGTGTCGGCGGTGATACGGCGATTGAAGCGGCTATCTTTCACGACGGCCCATTTGCCGCCCTGCTTGACGACTTCGACGACCGACGCGCCGTGCGCCGCCATTTCCAGTTCGACGAGCGCCTTGGTCATGTCCTTGAAGCCGACGTCCTTGGCCTGCTGATCGACCAGGTTCGGCACCATCAGATAGGGTTGCGTGTATTCGTGGTTGACGCAAAGCAGCGCGCGGTTGGCGGTGTCGCTACTGCCCGGCAGCGGGACGACGCCGGTGAAATCGCAGTTGTAGCCGAACTGCTTGGCCTGCGCGGCGGCGGTCTGGTTCAGCGGATCGAAGGCCGGCGCGTCGGCCGTGACCGGATCGCCCCAACGGATCAGGATGTCGGCGCTATAGCCCGGCGCGACGTGATGGGTGGCATCGACGCCATGGGCCAGTTCGCTGAACTTGAAGGCGGAGCCGGCAGCCTGGGCTTCGGCGCGATCGGCGAAGATAGCCGTCAGCGGCGACGCGACGGCAGTGATGGCAGTGGCGGCGAGCAGGCCTTTCATCATTTCGCGGCGACCGAAGCGGCTGGCGATGATGTCGCCCATGGTCGGCGAAGTGATCGGCATGTCCGACCCGTCGTCCATGGTCAATTTTGCATAAACCTCGGTATCCAGCGCGGGCGAACGCGGCGTGTTTCCGTTCGACATGGAGGGTTCTCTCTCGAAGGTGGATGACAGGCCGGCGGGCCTCTCGGGCACACCGGAACGCATCGACTCTTAGGAGAGGCTCACGACAGAACGGCGACTGGAATTTGACAATGCCATGACAGCTCCATCAGACCGAGGTCCGCAGCACTGGGGCTTCGAGACAGCGCGCCGCCGCCTCGCTCGGCGCGAGCGAGGCGTCCCACAGCTTGCCGACATAGCGTCCGCCGCTCTTGCCGTCGGAGAGATCGGACGCGAGCCAGACGGCGAGCGGGTTCATGACATCGACGGGCAACAATTGGTTCTGGCCGCGTCCCGGCGGACGATCGGGGTCGCTGTCGCAGGCGCCGCCGGGAATCAACGAATTCACCGTGACGCCGGTGCCATCGAGATCCTGTGCCCATATCATCGTCGCCGCTTCAAGCGCTGCCTTGCTCACGCCATAGGGCGAATTGCGCCGGCGCTGCATGGTGTCGAGACTGGTGGTGAGGTTGACGATACGCCCCCAACCCTTGCCGATCAGATGCGGCGCCACGAAGTGGCTGAGCAGGAACGTGCCGCCGACATTGACCTGGACGGTCTCCATCCAGATGTCGGGATCCGATTGCCAAAACGGCAAGGCATTGCCGCCCGGCGGCAGGCCGGGCCCACGATGGGGCCGGCGCGCATTGTTGATCAGCACGTCGAGTTCGCCGAAGCTCGCCAGGGTTTCCGCCATCAGGCGCCGGCAATCCACTTTGCGGGTGATATCCGTCGGAACGGCGAGCACGCGCGCGGCACCGACGCGGGCGCCGATCTCGGCGGCGGCGGCGCGCAAACCGTCGCTTTCTGGGGCCGCCAGAACCACCCGCGCACCCGCATCCGCCAGGCCCGCCGCCATGGCGCGGCCGAGCCCGCGGCTGGCACCTGTCACCACCGCAACGCGGTTTTGCAAATCGATGGCCATCGGTCCCCCTGGTCCTTGCCTTTTCCCCGCCATTTTTCGGCGTTTGTTGCCTTGGAGTATCAATCGGCAGCGAAAGTGCCACAATCCCCGCGGCGCCGCCACCGCGTCCCTATTCGAGGTCCCCCATGCCCTGGCTGCTGCGCAAGATCGATTCCCTCATCGGCACCGTCATCGCCGCGACCACGGGGCTCGCGGCCTCGCAGGCGCAAGCCTTCAGCGCCGCCTATCTGCAGCGCCTCGGCGGCCATATCGACGAAGCGCGGCTGACGCTGGAGAAAATCCGCGCGAGCGATTATGCCGGCTCGCTGTCGGTCGATGTTCAAGCCGCGCTCGTCTCGGCCGCCGAGCGCCGGCTCGACGAGCTGGCGCGCGGCTATGACGCCCTTATCGGCGCCGATCCGCTATGGCGTCCGCTCGCATTGCTCCGCCATGCCGACATGAACATCGCGAACGCCACCTTCGTCAATTTCCAGCCGGCTCTGCCGCTCGACAGCGCCAGTCTGATCAGCGCGCTCGTCGGCATGGTGCTCGGCTGGCTCGTCTACGGCTTGGTCACCGCGCCGCTCCATTGGCGAAGCCGGCGTTCGCAGGCCTATTGAGGCTGATCGCGGAGAATAGCTGCGATAAATAAAAAGGCGCGGATGCCCGTCGCGACATCCGCGCCTCACTCCGTAGGCCGCCGGGGGGCCAACCGACGGAGTTTCCGTCAGGCGCAGTTGTGCGCCCAGGTGGACGAAAGAGCGGCTAGTCTCGCCATCTCGAAATTAAAGACGCGGATGCCCGTCGCGACACCCGCGCCTCACTCCATTGGCCGCCGGGGGGCCAACCAATGAAGTTTCCGTTAGACGCGACATACGCGCCTTTGTCGAAGAGAGAGTAACCATTTCGGCGCTCTCCGATTTTTGAGGCGCGGATGCCCGTCGCGACACCCGCGCCCTGCCTCGTAAGCCGCCGGGGGGCCAGCCGACGAAGCATTTCCGCGTTCGCTATTTGCGAACGCTCACGTCCTTGTCGCTGGTGAGCGCGCCGATCGCCGCGCCGCCGGCGCCACCGATCACGGCGCCTGTCACCCAGCTGCCAGTTAGCGCGCCAACCACGGCACCGCCCGCAGCGCCCAGCGCACCGCCCGACAGCGTGCGCTGTTCCTGGTGATTCATGTTCGAGCAGGCCGCGAGGCCGAACAGCATCAGACAAACAGCTCCCAGTTTCTTGACGTTGATCATTTTTTAGCTCCTTTCATCTGCTCGAGGCGACGCCACTGCTTTTAAAAACGCTGCTGCGCGGGGCTAGTTCCCGTAGTTTCGTTCGCGAGTCGGCGCGGTGGCGACAGAAGAACGAAGCTCATAGGAATTGGGCTCCGGCTCGACGTAATTATATTGATACCAAGTCACCACTTGGCCGAGGTTATCCGCCTGCAGCAGATTTTCCGTTTTCATTTGCTGAAACACTTTGCCCCAATTCTGCCCATCGAGGCGCGACGCCGCGATACGTTCAAGGGGCCAGGCCACGCCTGCCGTTCGTTGCGCCGCAAACAATGCCTCGGCGATCAAACGATTGCCCGGCGAGAGCGCATCGGCGGGATTCGCCGCGCGTGCCGGCGTCGCGACCGACCGCAGTTGCTGCGCCCCCATCACGCCGCCGCCCTGCTCGTTGGCCCAAGCCACGCCGGCCAGCGCTATCATCAAACCGATCACTGGCGCCGCAAGTTTGCGCTGCAACGACATGTCACTCTCCCAGAACGCACGCAAAATCATATGTCCTGGCGCTCCGCATGCCGCTCTGCCGGCGGCATTGACGTCACGCGGGGTTCGGCGAGACGAGCCTTGTCTAAGGCTCCCAGGCCGTTGATCCTGATCAGGTCGCGCACTCGCGCGACATAATCGTCACCCAGTTCCGAATAGCGCAGCAACGTGCCGGCTAGGCTGAGACCATCGGGTAGCTGGCCCTGCGCCCGCAAGGTCGCGCGCTTGGCGCGCAACGCGGCGTAAGCGGAAAAGCTGTTGAGATTGTCGGCATAGGCGGCGACGGCGGCGCCGAGGGTCTCGAAGTCGCGCACGCCGAACCCGGCGCCAGCCGCGAGCCCCGCGGGCTGCATGCCGCTCGCGCCATAGACGCGTTGGCCGAACAGGGCATTGCCCTGTCGGGCGAAGCGCGAGGAGCCCCAGCCGCTTTCAATCGCCGCCTGGGCAATGGCGAGCGACGGCGGCACCACGTCGACGCGGCGCAGCAATTCGCCGGCATCCATGCTGCCGTAGCGCATGGCCATCGCTTCGAGCCAAGCCTTGTCGCGTCCGGAAATTGCTTCCCCAGTTTTCTGCCGGGCGAGCAAGGCGACGAGACGGTCGCGATCGCTCGCGATGCGTTCGTTTACGCCGAGCACAATAGGCAACAGGCCTTCGATGAAAAGCTGCTTGCGCAGAGGCGTCGACTCGATCTTGGCGAGATCCATCGGCAGTTCGGCCAGCATCACCCGTGGCACCGGCTGGCTGGCGCGGCGCACGTCGTCGAGGCTGTAGCCCAACTCGCGGTGATAGTCCGCCAACCATGCGGCGGAAATGCCGCCGCGCAGCAACTGGCCGGGCGCGGTCGTCCGTTCCTGCCACATGGCGCCGACGGTAACGGCGACGATGGCTAGCGCCGTCCCGGCACGGAAGAAAAAGTCGCGTGCCTCGTTTGTCGCGGCGGCCATGATCAGGACACCTTGAACAAAGCCGAGGCCATGCGCGGTTTCGTCGCCGCAACGAACAGAGTTTCGTCGATCAAATCGTCGGCGTCGGCGATCTCGTCGGCCCAACGGTGCGCGGCAGTCACGGAAAGCAGGCGGGCATCGGACGGTGCGGCGATAGCCAACATGCGGTTGAGCCTCTCGGCGACCGCGCGCTCCACCGCAAGATCCTCCTGCGCGGACGGCCGCGGCGCGACATAGAGGAAGCCCAGACTGCCGTCAGGCAGCAAGCCGACCATGCCGAGCGACATCAGGGCTTGCGGCACGCCCACGCCAATCTCTGCGGCAGAGGCGCCGACGAACTGGAAACGGAATAGGGATATGCGGAGAAAATGTTGGCCGCTCAGCAGCACGACGGTGCGCTCGACCTCTTGAAGAAAGCCGCCGTCATCGAAACCGGCGGCAAAATTGGCGCTGGACGCTCCGAGCTCGGCCGCTGGCAAGCTGACGACTGTCGCCATGTGACGCGTTCTTCTTCCGCTGTGACATTCAGCCGGATGACTACTCAGCCCCGGCGCAGAAGGAACTTATGCGACAGCTTCTAGGCGATGTTGCGGCAAGGTTGGGGCAAAGTTGTGTCAGGCGCACAACGCAAGGACTTAATAAAATCAATAATTTAAGGCGCTATTGTGCCAGGGGCAGACGGATCGTTATGGCCAAGCCGCCCTGGGGCCGGTTGATCGCCACGACGGTGCCTTCGAGCGCCTCGATATTGCGCCTGACGATCCACAAGCCAATGCCGAAATGAGTCTCGCCCTCGACGCCAGGCCCGAGCGGATCGCGCGCCGGACGGTGCGAGAAATAACGCTCGAAAATCATCGCTAGATGGCGCGGATCGACGCCCGGCCCCTCGTCGGCCACGGTGAGCACCGCATGGTGGTCTTCCGGTACCAGGGTCACGGTGACGCCCGCCTTCGGCGGCGAGAAACTGATCGCATTCTCGACGATGTTCTCGATGGCGGTTTCCAAGAGATCGATGCTGCCGACGACGCGCATGGCCGGCAACACGCGTTGATCGAGCCGCATTCCTCTGGCCCGCATCTTCTCTTCGTAGTCGGTCAGCAGACGGCTGACGAGCGCCGACAGATCGACCGGTTCGCGCGGCGGATTGATCAGCTCGGCGATCGCTTCGTCCATGCGGCGCGCCGCCGAAACCAGGGCGTCGAGCTTCTCCACCGAGCGCTCGATCAAATGCAGGGCGCGGCGGCCGCGCACGTCGGCCTCGGGCACCGCGCGCTTCAACGGTTCGAGCGATTGCGAAATCACCGCGATTGGGGTTTTCAAGGCGTGGGCGTTTTCTTCCGCCGCGCTGCGGATCGCCGCCGCCGAGCCTTGCAGGGTGCCGACCATGTGATCGAACTCGACGGCGACGCCGTGCAGTTCGGGCACCTGGTTGAGCGCGGCGAAGGAGGCGCCGCGCAAACGGTCCTGGCGGATGGCGCGGGCGATGCGGCCGAAACGGCGCAAGTTGCCCCAGATGCCGAGGAACAGCGAGATGACCAGCATGGCCATGATGAGATAGATCGCCGCCGCCCATTGCACGGCGGTGGTGCGCCAATAGGGCTGGCCGATCGAGGATCCGAGGAAATCGGCGGTGGTGTGCGAGGTGATGACGGCCCAGCAGCCGCTCGGCCCGTTGATCGGTGTCACCGAGCTGAGCACTTCCTCCTCGCCGGCGGGATTTGTGTAGCGCAACGCCAGCGGCCCGTCGCCTTCGCAACTGCCGCGCAGCCGCTCGAGGATGCCGGTATCGAGCAGTTCCTGACGCTCGCGCTGCAAAAGGTCGGCGGCCACCGGCGGCACCGAGGCGATGTAGAAGAAGTTATCCGGCGCAGCGGCCTGCGGGCGCAGCAGAAGACGCACTTTCAAGGGTCCTTCGACGATCTTCTCGACGCCCTGGCGCAAGCGCGGTAAGGCGGCAGCATCGGCCGAGTTCAGCAGCGGCGTGAGCGCTTGGGCGATCAGGCGTCCCTGCTCGCGCACGGAGCGCAGCAAGAGCGCGTTCTTTTCTTCGTCGGCGTCGCGAAACTGCCCATAGATGATCAACGGGCAAGCGACGAACACGACCAGAATCAAGGCCAGCTTGCCGGCAATAGACGACGCGAGGCGCAATAATGCGTCCATGCTGCGCCTCAATTCTCGCGCCAGCGATAGCCGAAGCCGGGATAATTTTCGATCTGCTCGAAGGCCGGATCAACCGAACGAAATTTCTGGCGTATGCGCTTGATAAAGGTGCGCACATTGGCCCGGAAACCTTCCGGTCCTTCGCCCGCGACGAAGCCCTTACCGTGCACGATATCGTAGATCTCGCGATACTTGACGTCCTGGCCGGCGTGCGTCGCCATGTAATGGACGATCTCGAATTCCGTCAGCGTGAGATCGACCTGCGTCTTCTTCCAGAAGGCCCGGCTCGAATCGATGCTCAACTCCAGGAGGCCGACTGTCGCCGTGCCGCTCTTTTCGGGTGCGGCGGGCGCCGCCGCGGCGCCATCCTGGCCCGTCTTGGCACCGGCGAGGATAAGGCCCATGCGCTTAAGCAGAATGGTGAAGCTGCGCGATTTTTCGACGAAGTCGACCGCGCCGGAGAGCAGCGCCGCCTCTTCGTAAATCTGATCGCTGAGTACGGTCAAGAAGATCACCGGCATGTCGGTGTTGATCTGGCGCAGCCGGCGCAGCACTTCGATGCCGTTCATTTCCGGCATCTTCCAGTCCAGCAGGACAAGATCGGCCACGTTGTCGTTTTGGAAATAGGCGAGCGCCGGCTCGCCGCGGTCGAAGGTCAAAACGTCATAGCCGCTATCGCGCAGATTTTGCTCGAGCGATTCGCGAAACAGCTCATCGTCGTCGATCAGGACGACATGGCCTTTCGAGTCGTTCGCATTTGGCGCGGCGGTATCAGCGTCGACGGTCACGGTTGGATTCTTGGATTCGATTAACACAGACTTGCTTGGCGCTGTCGGTCGCCCCCCCGGATTCGAAGTTGTAGGCCAGGGTGCGGAAATCCTGGCTCTTCAAATCGAGGTAAAAGAACAGGCTCATGGCACAGCCATTGGCCTGATAGTCCCAGACCATAGCGGGCGGATCGTTGCGCACCTGGCGCGGCTCGCCGAGCACGCCGGCGATATCCTGCTCGCCCATGCCGATGAGGCTCTGAAGATCGAATTGCGGCCGGGGCGGCGGCGGCGATGGCGGCAAGCGAGGCACCGGAGCGACCGCGGCAGGGGCCGGCAACGGCGTGGCGACCGGCGGCGGCGCGGGTTCCGGCGCGGGAGCCGGCTTCGCTTGCCACTCGTCGATGATCGCACAAGCCGACAGACTTATGGCAACGCCGAGCCATAGGCCCGCCATGCCCAAAGAGGCGATCCCCCGTCCCGCCCAAGCCGACATCCGATAATCCTATTCTCACGGTAAAGCCGACCGGCGCATCCCGGCCAGCAGTGAAGCGCCAAGATAGCAGAAGCCCCGGCATAAAATCATCCCGCCTCTCGCGGTCAAACTGCTGAAAATTTTCGACTATTCCCATCGGCATGAGGAAGGGTTCCTTGCCGCCCTTCAACGCACGGCGTAGGAAACAGTTCCCCGCAGCGGTAAGTTTTTGAAAATTATCGCCAGGGCCCCATTCGCCCGACCGGGGAAAAAGCGCCGGCCGCCAGCCCGCTAGCGCAGGATCAGCGTCGCATCCAGCACGATGGCTTGGCCGGCGACGATCCGGATCGGGTTCATATCGACCCCGTCCAGGCGTTCGCGATGGGTCGTCACGAAGCGCGAGAAGGCCACGATCGCGTCGATCAGGCCGGCATCGTCCGACGCCGGCAAATCGCGGAAACCGGCCAACAGCTTACGCCCGAACTTCAACTCATCCAGCATCTCGCGCGCCTCCGCCGCGTCCAGCGGGGGCATGCGCACCGTGCTGTCGGACACCATCTCGGCGAAGGTGCCGCCGGCGCCCAGTAGGATGACCGGTCCGAACTGCGCATCGGCATGCAGCCCGAGAATGAATTCCGGGCCCTTGGCGGCCATCGCCTCGACCAGGATGCCGTCGAGCGGTCCCGTCGGATCGGCGCGTCGCGCCGCATCGGTCAACCGTGCATAAGCGGCGCGGATGTCCGCCTCCCCCCGCACGCCGACTTCGACGCCGCCGACCTCCGTCTTATGCACGAGAGCGCGCGATTGCACCTTCATGACCACTGGCGCGCCTTGCGCCTTCGCGAAGGCGACCGCTTGGTCGGCGCTCGTCGCGAGTACCGCCACCGGAATATGAAAGCCCGCGGCGGACAGAATTGCCTTGCTTTCATGCTCGGCCAGCGTGCCGCGATGAGCCGGCAAGCCGCTCGCCGCCGCCGGCATAACCGGCGGGCTATCCGGCCTGCGGCGCCATGCGGCATAATCGACGAGGTGACGGATGGCGAGCAGTCCCTCCGCCAAGGTCGTCGCCACCGGCGCGCCGATGTCGGGCGGCGTATCGCGCCAATGCCATGTCATCTCCGACATGACGATCAGGGGCTTCTTCAGTCGCGGCGCGAACGCCTTGATCGAGCCCATCAGCTTCTCATGGCTCGCTGCCGGGTCGCGCTGCATCGCGAGCACGAAGGAAATGGCGTCGATAGCGTCATCGTCGTTCATCGCCTCCAGGCAGAGGCGCAGATTGTCGCCCTTGACGAGTCGCGGATTGCCGACGACATCCATCGGATTGTTGAAGGGATGCTCGACTTCGAGAATCTCTTGCAAGCGCCGGTTGGTGGCAGCCGGCAGAGGCCGGAACGTCAGCCCCGCTTTGACGCCGAGGTCGGCGGTCAGCACGGTCGCGCCGCCCGACACGGAAAAAATCACGACATTGTCGCCCTTCGGCAATTCGCAGGAGAGCAGCAACGAGGCCGTTTCGATCAGCGAGTCGACGTCATCGACGAGACAGGCTCCTGCTTGACGGCAAGCCGAGCGGAAGACGAGATCGGAGCCGGCGAGCGAGCCGGTGTGCGTGAGCGTGCCGCGCTGGCCTTCATCGGTGCGTCCGAGTTTGAGAATGACCACGGGCTTGCGCCTGGCGGCGCGGCGCAGCGCGGCGAAGAAGCGCGCCCCATCGCGTACGCCTTCGATGACGCAAGCGATGACCGACGTGCCGCTGTCTTCGGCGAGCCAGTCGAGATAGTCGGGCAGGCCGACGACGGCGCCGTTGCCGGCGGAAATCAGATAGTCGAAGCCAAGTCCGCGGTTGCGCCCCAATTCGAGAACGGCGTTCATCAACCCGCCAGATTGCGACACCAGAGACAGATGCCCGCGCTGTAGCCCCTTCGGGAGATTGACGAACGCCGAGGCGAAGCGCCGCCCGAGCGAGACGATGCCCATGCTGTTGGGGCCCGAAATCGCCATGCCCGACGAGCGGGCGAGGTCGAGCAGACGCTCATTGCGCGCCGTACCCTCGTCCGTGCCGGCGTCGGCGAAACCTTCGGCCAGGAGGACGGCCGAAGGAATGCCGCAGTCGGCGCTGTCCTTCAGCACCTCCAAGGCGGCATGGGCCGGCACGGCGATGATGGCGCAATCGGGGACCACGGGCAAAGCCGCGAGCGACGCGTAGCAGCGATGGCCGTCGACCGATTCGTAATTCGGATTGACCGGGTAGATCGTACCGTTAAATCCGGCGGACAGAGCGTTGCGGAACACGCGGCCGCCGACATTGCCTTTTTCGCTGGCGCCGATCACCGCGAGGGATCGCGGCGCCAGCAATTTCTCAAGCGGTAATGAAGCCATCTTCGATTGATCTCGTCACTTGCCGACGGCGCGCGCCAAAATCACCTTCGCCCGTTCGATGGTCTGCGGTGACGACGCATAGGCCTTGGCAAGCATGTCGTCGATCGCGGCGCCGTTCAGCGGGCTGATGTCCAATTGCGCCTTGGCCGCCTCCTGCAAGAAGGCCGGGTCCTTCATCGTCGCATCGAACGCTTTGCGCAGCATGGTCAAGCGCTCCTTGGGAACGCCGGGCGGCGCGACGATCGGACGTCCCGTTTCCTGCTGCAGGAAGATGAGGCGGATGGCTTCCAGATCGGCGGAATCCTTGACGAAGGTCAGGCCCATCGGCACGTCCTTGATCGCTGGGATCGGCTCGAAGCCGAATTGCGCCAGGAAAGTCACCTTCTTATCGGCCAACCATTGCTGCTGCGACGACGTCAGAGTTTCATAGGTGGTGCAGATGCCGTCCACCTCGCCGCGCTCGACGGCCAGCATGCTCTCCGTCGTGGCATAGCCGGTGATGACGCGGAATTTCGCGTCGGCGACTGAATTGAGAATGCGCGGCATCAGGGCGCGCCAGCCCGTCGCGCCGGTTGCGGAAACTTTCATCTCGCGCTGCTGGGCGTCCTGGAATTTGTCGAAATTGTTGGCCGCCCAGGCGATGCAGACATTGATCTGCTTGCCGATCGAGCCAACCCAGCTGAATTGGCGAGGATCCAATCGCAAGGCGCCGCTGCCCAGCAAAGGATCGAGCGGCATCGTATTGGCCATGGCGCCGATGGCGGTGCCGTCGCGCTCGGCGATCGTATAAAGATGATTGGCCGCTTTCACGCCGCTAGCGCCCGGCATGTTCTGCACCACGATGCCAGGCTGGCCGGGAATATGGTTCGGCAGATGCCGCGCCAGTACGCGGGCGTTGCCGTCATAGCCGCCGCCGGCGCCTGAGCCGACGATCAGATTGATCTGCTTATTGGCGTAAAAATCCTGGGCTTGCGCCCCCCAAGACACAGACAAAGCCAGCGACGCGGTTGCGCAGGCGATCCAGCAAGTCTTCATCAGCCGCTCCCTTTCTCGTTTTTTACAGTTCACCGGTCAGGCCGGCGTGAATTTCGGCACGGCAACGCCGGCCGCCACATCCTCGAACAGAACCTTCACCGCCATCTCGCAGCGCACCTCGTCGGGCGCAATGCCCACGATGTTTGTGAGCAGGCGCGGACCCTCCGCCAATTCGACCAGGGCGACCACATAAGGCACCTCACCCTCGAAGGCCGGATGGTAGACGCGGTGGAAGACCACGAAACTGAAGACCTTGCCGCGGCCCGACACTTCGGCCCAGCTGAAGTCCGCCGCCGTGCAATGGGGACAGCGCTGCGACGGCGGAAACCAATGCTGGCCGCAGGCATTGCATTTCTGCACGCGCAGCTTGTGCTGGGCCGCCGCCTCCCAATAGGGGGCCGACTCGGGCGACGGACGCGGGATCGGTTTTTGCGGCTTGTCCGAGATACTAGCGTCGCTCATCACGCTCTCCCCAAAATCAGCGTCGAGTGGCAGACCTGATTGCCGCCATGGCCCGAGATCAGTGCGATCTCGGCATCTTTCACCTGGCGCTCGGCCCCATAGGTATGGCGCATCTGGCGGGCACCCTCGACGATCTGCAGCATGCCTTCGCAGTGCGATTCCGACAGCTGGCCGCCCGAGGTGTTGGTCGGCAGCCGGCCGCCCAGCTTGAGCGCGCCGGACGCGACGAATTCGCCGCCCTCGCCCTTCTTGCAGAAGCCGTAATCTTCGAGCTGCGTCAGCACCATGTAGGTGAAGCAATCGTAGAGCTGCGCCGTGTCGACGTCTTGCGGTCCAAGGCCGGCCATTTTGTAAGCGGTCTCGCCACTCTTCTTCGCGGCGGTCACCACCATGTTGTCGTCCATGAACCAGCCGCGCAGATTGTTGAAACTGCCGAACCCTTTGATCGGCACTGGCGGCTGCTTCAAATCCTTGGCGCGGTCCTTTTTGGTGACGATCACCGCACCGGCGGCGTCGCTGCGCAACGAGCAATCGAACAGTCCGAACGGCGCCACGATCAGACGCGCCGCATCGTAGTCCGCCTTGGTGAGCGGCTTCTTCATCTGCGCCTGCGGGTTGCGCAGCGCGTGTTCGCGAAAGGCGATGGCGATCTCGGCGAAATGGTCGCGCGTGGTGCCGTATAGGTGCATGTGGCGCTGGGCGCCGAAGGCGTGCGCCGCGACCGCGCCGAAATAGCCGTATTCGGGGCCGAACTCGCGCGGCCGTTGGCTCGCCGGACGCGTCTCGTTGCGCACGCGGGCCTCTTCGGTGACATGGGTGCGCGACCAGGCATCGCGGCCGAAACCGCACAACACCGTGGTGGCGAGCCCCGCCTCGATCGCCATGACCGCCATGGCGATCGACAGGATTTGGCTGGCGCCGCCATTGTCCATCGTGGTGGAGATGTTAGCGTTGATGCCGAGCCTTGCGCCGATCAATTGGTGATGGCCATAGGCATCGTCCGGACCGCGGCAGATCAGCCCGTCGATATCGGAGGTTTTCAAGCCGGCATCATCGAGCGCATTGACCATGGCCTCGACCAGGAGATCGAGGCTGGAGACGCCCGGCACCTTGCCGAGCCGGCTATTGCCGATCCCGACGATGGCGCATTTGTCGCGGAAAGCCGTCGACGGATTGATGTTCACGATTTCACCTTGAGGCTGGCAAGCACTGCATCATTATCGGCGCCGAGCGCCGGCGCCGCGCTGCGGATCGACGGCGGCGTGTCGCTCAGGGAGACGCCGCTGCCCATCAGGCCGACCGAGCCGACCAGCGGATGCGGCACGTCGACGCGCATCTTGAGGTGCTGCACCTGCGGATCGGCATAGACTTCCTCGAAGTTGTAGATCGGTCCGCTCGGCACGTCGGCGGCGAGCAGCTTCTTCAGCCAATTCTCGCGCGTGTCCGTCCTGAACACGTCGGCCAGCAGCTTGGAGAGTTCCGGATAGACCTTGCGCCGCGCATCCTTGTTGATGAAGCGCTCCTCCTCGATCCATTCCGGATGGCCGACGACGCGCGCCAGCCCCTGCCAGAATTTCGGCGGCGAGGAGAGATGCACGACGAAGGGTTTGCCGTCGGAGCCGACAAAGCCGAACACCTGGGCCGAGCGGGCGCGCGTGGCGCGAGCCGGCACTTCATGATTTTCGAAATAGCGCGCGGCGTTCTCGCCCATCAGCGACATCGTCGCCTGCAGCAGCGACGTCTCGACGCGCTGCCCGCGCCCGCTGCGCTCACGCGCCATCAGCGCACCGAGAATGCCGTAGCAGGCGACCATGCCGGTCAAATGGTCCGACAGCGAGATTCCCATCGGTTTGGGATTGTCGAAATCGGTGAGCAGGCCGAGAAGCCCGCTCATCGCCTGCCCCACCGTGTCGTAGCCAGCGCGGCCGGCGTAGGGACCGGTCGCGCCGAAGGCGGTGATCGAACAATAAATCAGGCGCGGGTTGCGCTTGGACAGAACGTCGTAGCCGAGGCCGAGGCGGTCGAGGGTACCGACGCGGAAATTCTCGATCAGGACGTCCGCTTCGTCGGCGAGGCGCAGGGCGGTCTCGACGCCCTCCTTCGATTTGAGGTCGAGCGCCACGCTCTTCTTGTTGCGGTTGACCGAGCCGAAGGTGGCGCTGTATTCCGCCGGGCCCCAGCCGCGAAACGGATCGCCGTGCTTGGGCTCTTCGATCTTGATGACGTCGGCGCCGAGATCCGACAGAAGCACGCCGGCGAAGGGGCCGCTGACGTAATTGGCGATTTCGAGAATCTTAATGCCGTCGAGTGCGCCGGTCACGCTGATGTCCTCCCTGTGTCTCATATTTTATTACCGCGTCTCGTGAGTATCGGCGCGATTCATGGCTTCAGTTAATACACCGTGCCGCCTGTCAGGCAAGCCCCGCCGCGCGCTGCCCACGCGGCGGCACGCGAGGCGAAACGGTAAAAAATTGCGCCTTTCCAAGCCGCGCGGGGATGACTAGAGTTACCGCTAACAACGATAAGAACGCGCTGAAACTGCCGAAAATATCGGCACCGGGAAACCGGCCCGAGAAATTGGGCGGCGCGACCAGGGAGGCCACATGCTGCGTTCGACGCAGATTCGCGAGACCAGTCTCATTCCGTGCGTCATGGCGAAGGACGACCCCACTTGGCGGTTCGCCCTGGGCGCCAATCCTATGACCGAAGGCTGGATTTTCGCCATTCATGGCGACAACGGCCTGACCGGCTACGGCTATGCGTCGGCAACGGCCCATATGGGCGCGAGCAAGGAGACGCTGCAAGCCGCGCTCGACCGTTTCGCGCCTCTGTTGATCGGTAAGGACCCCTTCGATCTCGAGCCGATCCTGCAAGCGCTCGAACGCAACATGCATGGCCATCAACAAGCCAAGTCGGCGATCGACTGCGCGTTGCACGATCTGATGGCGCGCACGCTCGATCTGCCGCTCTACAAGCTGTTCGGCGGCAAGCTGCGCGACAAGCTGCCGATCCTGCGAATCCTCGCCATCAAGGCGCCCGATGAGATGGCCGCCGCCGCGCAGAAGCTGGTCGATAAGGGCTACCGCTATCTCAAGATCAAGGTGCATGGCGATGTATCCGAGGATGTCGCTTGCGTCCGCGCGATCCGCAAACGGGTCGGCGACGACGTGCATCTGACGATCGACGCCAATCAGTCCTACGACGCCAAATCGGCGATCACCGCGATCAACCGGATGAGCGAATTCAATATCGATTTGGTCGAGCAGCCGGTGAAGATCGACGATCTGCGCGGGCTCAAGATGGTCACCGACGCGGTACCCGTTGTGGTCGAAGCGGACGAAAGCGCCGGCTCCCTGCAAGAGGTGATGCGGCTTGTGACCGAGCGGATGGTCGATGCCGTCAGCCTGAAGATTCCCAAACTCGGCGGCCTACGCAACACAATCGCCGCCATCCGCATCTGCGAGGCCGGCGGCATCCGCTACCGCTTCGGCGCGGCGGTCGGCTCGCGGCTATTGTCCGCCACCGCCATGCATCTCGCCGTGGCGACGCCGGGTATCGACTACGCCTGCGAGCTCGGCGAGTTCGATCGTCTGCTCGACGACCCGTTCGAGGGTATCGAGATCGACAACGGCTACCTGCATCTGCCCGATGGCGTCGGCTGCGGCGTGACCCTCAAGCAGCCGCAAAGGCAAAAGGCCGCCGTCAGCTGACAGCGCACGAACAGCCCATAAGCGGAAAATCCGCATCTCATGACAGGGAGAGAGACACCATGACCGCTACGCGCATCATTTCCGCCCTTGCCGTCGGCGCCGCGTTGCTATGGGGCACTGCGGCCCAAGCGCTCACGCAAGAAGAGATCGGCAACCTGCAAGGCCCGCAACGCCAGAAAATCCTGGAAGACGGCGCGAGGAAAGAGGGCAAGGTAACGATCTATTCCGGCATGATCGTCGATCAGGCCCTGCGGCCGATCACCGAAGCCTTCATGAAGAAATATCCCTATATCAAGGCGGAATATTGGCGGGCCGACAGCAACAAGATCGTTCAGAAGATCCTCGCCGAAGCTCGCGCCAAGGCGATCACCTCGGACGTGGCCGAAAGCACCAGCCTGTCCGAACCGCTGATCAAGGCGAAAGTCGTGCTGCCGTTCAATTCGCCGGAGCTCGATGCCTATCCGGTCGAATACCGCGATCCGCGCCGCTTGTGGGGCGCCACGCGTTTCAGCTATTTCGGCGTCGCCTACAATACCAATGCCATCAAGGCAGCCGATGCGCCAAAGACCTACGAAGACCTGCTCGATCCCAAGTGGAAGGGCAAGCTCGCCTGGCGCGAAGGCTCGGACAGCGGCAACCTGCTGTTCATCACCAACATCATCATGCATATGGGCGATCAGAAGGCCGACGCCTATTTCCAGAAACTGGCGCAGCAGAAAATCGTCAACTTCACCGGCAGCGCCCGCACCCTGGTGAACAACGTGATGTCCGGCGAATATCCGATGGCGCTGAACATCTTCCTGCATCATCCGGTGATCAGCGCCCAGAAGGGCGCGCCGGTCGCCGCCCTGCCCCTGCAGCCGGTGCCCAGCCTCAACGGCACGGTGCTGTTCGTGAAGGGTGCGCCCAACCCGCACGCCGCCATGCTGCTGATCGACTTCATCCTGTCGAAGGAAGGCCAGAGCACGCTCGAAGCCGCCAACTATCTGCCGGCCCATCCCGACGCCAGCACCAGCCCGGTCCTCGCTTCGATCATTCCCAAGAAGGCCGGCCTGAAGGAAAACTTCATCACGCCGCAGACGCTGTTCGATCTCAACGACAAGGCCGAAACCGCGCTCAAGAAATATTTCAAGAACTGAGCGCACCCTTCAGTCGGCGGGAGTAACGGCGGCATGACGACGAGACCCGAAGTATGGGACGGCTCGGCCGCGCCCATGCGCATGAGCGTGGCGCGGCGCTTCGGCGTCTCGCCGCTCGTCGGCATTCTGATCGCCGTTCTTTTGGTCTTTCTCGTCCCGCCGACGATTTACCTGGTCCAGACCAGTCTCTTCACCACCAATTTCGACGGCTCGTTCGACCAGTTCACCTTCCGCTTTTATCTCGAACTGTTCACCAATCCGCGCTTCTTCAACAATCTGGTGAACGCCAGCATCTACGCCGTCGGCTCCGCGGCGGTGGCGCTGACGCTCGGCGTGCTGCAAGCCTGGATCGTCGAACGCACCAACACGCCGCTGCGGCATTACGTCTTTCTCATCTCCATCGTCTCGCTCGGCATTCCGAGCGTACTGTATACCGTGTCCTTCCTGCTCATCCTCGGCAAGGCGGGGCCGCTCAACCTGCTGCTGATGGAATTGACGGGCTCGACCACGCCGCTGCTCAATGTCTACAGCATGTGGGGCATGGTGATCATCGAAGGCATCGACTTCGCGCCGCTCACCTTCCTGCTGCTTTCCTCGGTGTTCCGCTCCAACGACGCCTCGTTCGAAGAGGCCTCGATGATGAGCGGCGCCGGCATCGCCCAGACCTTTCGCCACATCACCCTGCGGCTCGCCACGCCCGGCATCATGGCGTTGCTGATCCTCATTTTCATACGGGCCTTCGAGAGCTTCGAAACGCCGGCGCTGGTCGGCCGGCCCGGCAACGTCAACGTGCTGACCACGGAAATCTATCAAAGCATCCAATCGACCACGCCGCCCAATTACGGCCAGGCCGGCGCCTTTTCCATGGCGCTGATGCTGATCGTGATCCTGCTGCTGGTCTGGTACAACCGGCTGTCGCGCCACGCCGAAAAATATCAGACGATCACTGGCAAGGGCTTCCGCCCGCGCGTCATGGACCTCGGCAAATGGCGCTTCCTGACCGCCGGCCTCCTCGTCTTGTTGTTCATCATCATGATCGGCCTGCCGGTCGGCATCGTCGTCTATGCCTCCTTCCTGCCCTATTACGAAGGCGTTACCGCCAAGTCCTTCACCCAGTTCACCCTGGCCAACTACGCCCAGGTGTTCAATTCGCAATCCTTCAAGAGCTCCATCGGCAACACGCTGATTCTCGGCGCGGCCACCGCCAGCCTGGTCTGTCCCTTCACCGCGCTATGCGCCTGGCTCGCGGCGCGCCGTCATCGCGGCGCCTGGATTCTCGACCAGCTCGCCACCATGCCGCTGATCTTCCCGGCCATCGTCATGGGCGTCGCCTTTCTCAACGTCTTCCTGCACATGCCCTTCGCCTTCTACGGCTCGTTGCTCTCGGTGATCCTCGCCTCGATGGTGCGCTATCTGCCCTACGGCATGCGCTATTCCTACGCCGGCGTGCTGCAGGTCCATCGCGAACTGGAGGAAGCCTCGGCCCTGTCGGGCGCGCGCCAGGCGACCACCTTCCTGCGCGTCGTCGTGCCGCTCATCACCCCGGCGCTGATCACCTGCTGGCTGTTCGTCTTCCTGCTCTCGGTCAAGGCCGTGGCGGCGCAAATCCTGCTCGTCGGACCGAAATCGCAAGTCATCGCCGTCACCCTGTTCGACCTGTGGGAGAACGGCCAGGTGACTGAGCTCGCCGCCATGGGCGTCACCTGGATGTCGCTGATGACGGTGGTCAGCACGATCTTCTATCTCATCGCCCGCCGCTACGGGCTGTCGATCCGTTAAAGCTTCCTGCAAGTCAAAGGTCCTCATGCTCAGCGTTTCCGGCCTGTTCAAGCAATACATCAGCTACGACGGCACGCCCGGCGGCGGCGTGTTCGGCGCCGACTTCGCGCTCAAGGAGGGCGAGCTCTTCACCCTGCTCGGGCCGTCGGGTTGCGGCAAGACGACGACGCTGCGCGCCATCGCCGGCTTGGAGACGCCGCAGAAGGGCCGCATCACCCTGGGCAGCCGCGACCTGTTCGATTCGCAAGCCGGCATCAACGTGCCGATGTACGACCGCGATATCGGCATGGTGTTCCAGTCCTACGCCATCTGGCCGCATATGACGGTGTTCGAGAACGCCGCCTACCCCCTGCAGGTCGGGCGCAAGAACAAATATTCGTCGGCCGAGGTCGCGCGCAAGGTCAAGGAGGCGCTCGACATGGTCGGTCTCGGCGCCTTCATCCATCGGCCCTCGACGCAGCTGTCGGGTGGCCAGCAACAGCGCCTCGCCCTGGCCCGCGCCTTCACCCGCGAGCCGCATCTCCTGTTACTCGACGAGCCGCTCAGCAACCTCGACGCCCAATTGCGCGAGCATATGCGGACGGAATTGAAGCAGCTGCAGAAGAACACCGGCGTCACGGCGATCTACGTCACCCACGACCAGTCCGAGGCCTTGGCCATTTCCGACCGTATCGCCGTGATGAACGAGGGCAAGATCGTCCAGCTCGGCGCGCCGAAGGAGATCTACAACCGGCCGACCTCGGAATTCGTCGCCCATTTCATCGGCCGGACCAACTTGATCCATGGCGATCTCGCCAGCAGCGCTGCCGCCGGCAGCACCGCGACCCTCGCCACACCGCTCGGCCCCTTGCGCTGCTTCTTTCCGGGCGCCGCGCAGGCGCGGAGCGGCATCGCCGTGGTTGTCCGGCCGGAGCATATCCGGATCCGCAAGGCGGGCGCGCCTGTGGAGGCAGAAGGCGACAATCGGCTGAACGGCAAACTGAAAGCCGAGACCTATCTCGGCGAGATCGTCGAATATGTCGTGGACGCCCAGGACGCTTCGGGCGGCGGCAAGGAATTTCTCGTGCGTACGCCCTTCGTGCAGCCGATCGGCCCCGGCGATGCCGTCACGCTCAGCTTCGCGTCCGAACGCACCATTGCTCTGATCGAGGCCTAAGCCGGATAAGAAAAGGCCCGCTCCTCGCGGGGCGGGCCTAGGGCCTGAAACCGTCGGGTGCTATTTCAGGCCGTAGAGCGCACGCGAATTGGCGTCGAGGATCTTGTCGGCGGTGATCTTCGACAGCTTGCCGTTGTCGCGGATCAGGCGCAGCGCCTCGATCTCCGCCGAAGTGTCGGCGTGGCCGTAATCGGTACCGACCACCAAATGATCGTCGCCGACCTGCTGAATGATGTAGGGCAGGTCGTCGGTCGTCTGACAGGCGACCCACATATTGTTGTCCTTCAGCGGGCTCGACGAGAGCCGCTTGCCCTTGCGCCGGAAGCGGATCGACAGATCGTTGAGCGCATAGGGAATCCATTGCGCGCTGACCTCGACGAAGCCCCAGCGCACTTTGGGGAACTTCGTCGGGATGCCCTCCATGATCAGCGAATGGAAGGCGCCGACGACCGGCAGCTTCGAGCGCGAGAAACCGCATTCATCCTTGAACATATCGCGTACGGCAAAGCTGTTGTTGCCGGAATGGAAGGCGACGGCGAGATCGAGTTCCTCGGCCATCTTCCACAGCGGGAAGAAATGCTCGTCGGATAGCTTCATCTCGATTTCCAGGCCGCGCAGGAAGATGCTGCAGGCGCCGTGGTCCTTGGCGATCTCCAGCTCGCGGCGGACCTTGTCCCACGACGACAGCAGCGGCGGCATCACCGCCCAGCGCAAGCGGTTGTCGCTCTTCTTCCAAATTTCGGCGAGCCAGCGGTTGTAGCTGCGGCAGAGGGCATATTCGATCCGCTCGTTCTGCGTCCAGGCGCGCAGGAAGACGGTCGGGAACAGCACCTGGACGTCGATTTCCAGCTCGTCCATATGCTTGAGGCGGGAGGAGACGTCGCGCATCTCGCGCGACTCCTCGGAGGTGTTGGAGCCGATGTTGCCTTCCATCGGCTGCACGCGGCCGTCGATCACCCAGAATTTCTTCTGCACGCCGCCCTCGTTGCTGGCGACCGTATTGCCAGAGATCTGCTGCACGATCATCGGCCGCAATTTTTTGTCGGCCTCGTCGATATATTCGAAGGTCAGCGGATTCTCGATAACGTGGGCATCGGCGTCGATGCTTCCCATGGGGGACTCTCCCTGCTGTTTCAGTGGCTGAAACCACTGTTTTTCTTGGATTTCTTCGATTTTCACGGGCCGGCAGCCGGCTGTCAATGCGTCATCTGAACGGGCCTGGATTTGCCCAAAAAGGAAGAAAATCCGCCAATCCGCGCCGCCGAGGCAACCTTTCGCCCGGCCCAGCGTTCCTTGGGGGATTCCTCATTTGCATCCGGGAGATTCTCCATGGCTACCGCGAAATCGTCCGCCGACATCATCGAAAGCTACAAGTCGGACGTCGTCCAGTTGCGTAAGCAGATCCGCAAATTGACCGACACCGTTAACGACATCACCTCCGATCGTGGCAGCGAACTGTCTGACGTGTTGCGCGCCAATCTGCAGTCCGTCGTCCATCAGGGCGAGGAAGCCCTCGCCCAGGTCCGCGAACAGGCCGAAAAGGTCACTGCCGACACCCAAGACGCCATCGCCAAAAACCCGCTGACCGCCGTCTCCATCGCGCTCGGCGTCGGCGTCGTCCTCGGCATGATCAGCCGCGGCCGCTAACCATGCTCATTCCGATGCTGAAGCAGCTGCTTGAGCAGGGATTGCTCGAGGGGCCGAAGCAGGCCATCGAGGACGCAAAGACGCGAATCATCTTTGCGGTTCTCGGCTTGATCGTCGGCATCGTGGCGCTGACTTTCGTCTTCTACACGGCCTTTCTGTGGCTCAGCGTATCCTACGGTCCGCTCGACGCCGCGGCGATGATTGCCGCCTTGTTGATCGTGCTGACCGGCGGTTGCGTTGCCCTCGTCTGCTGGCCGTCGGAAAGAAAGCTGCGCGTTCCCCCACCCCCGCCGCCGCCCGAAGCGGAGGCGGTGCTGGCCATCGAACAGCTCAGCCGTTCGATGAGCGAACTGGGCCGCGGCAAGAACGGCGGCTTGGCGATGCTCGGCATTCTCGCCGGCGTCGCCGCGCTCGGCTTCGGCCTGGGTCGCAAGAACTAGGGCCGCAAGAACTAACGAGCTAGGATCGGGTCAGGCTGGCCGGCGAAATCAACACGCCGAACGCCTCGCACCAGATGATGACGCTGCCAAAGTCCGCCGGCTTCACGCCGGCGGGCAGCTCATAGACCTGGCTGCCCTTGAAGGCACGCAGCCGTCCGAGATCGACGAAGGCCTCGCCTTCGAGATCGCCCGAGCGCGCGATCGTCGCCTTCGGCACCAAATAAACATGATATTTCGGTCCCGGCCCGACCTCGAAGTCGGCCGCCAGATGCACGGCGTCGCCATAGAGCGTGACGCCGCCCTTGCCGTAATGCACAGGATCGCTCGGATCGGCATGGATGAAGCTGCCGCGCGCCACCACCGCCCGGCTCTCGGGATTGGCCAGTTGCTCGTTGGCGACCACGTCGGCGAGGAAGATGTAGGGATAGACGAAAATGCCGGCGGCGAAGCCAGCGCCCGTCCCGAGCAGGCCGCCGACGACGAAGACGGCGAGATATTTCCATAAAGGCTTCATGCTGGATCCCCGAAAGCCGGATAAAAGGCCACGGCCGCTCTCGGCCGTCTTGTTCTAAGTTCGCCGCAGGCTGCCGCAGGTTTCAGGCAGATGGCCGTTTCCTGCCGGTCGCCCGGAGCTGTCTGCTTTGCCGCCCTACGGGCGGACTTGAATATAATTCACCACGTTCTTGACGTTCTCGCCGTCCCACAGCCGCTTGATCGCGCGGTCCTGCTCCTCGGCGGACCGCGCCCGGCCGATGACGTACAGCGTGCCGCTGGCATCGCCGGTGACGCGGAAATTCACGTCGGCCACGCCCGCCGTGCCGATCAGCCGGGCGCGCGCCTTGGCTTCCATGGCAACCACGTCGGGCCAATCCATCAGCTTGGCCTTCTCCTGCTCGGCCTTCGTCATATAGGTGACGTGCCACAGCAGCTGCTTGACGCCGCGCACATTGCGTACGCCGCGCTCGAACTTGTCGTAAACGCTCTTGTTGTCGAACAGGCCGGTGACGAGCAGGCGCTGCTCGTAAATCTCGGTCGAGGCCTTGGCCGTGCCGATGTCGGCCATCACGCCGTTCACCTTGAGGACGATCTCATTGTCCTTGGCGATGTCGGCGGCGCTGCGCGCCTCGATGGCGCGGTCGACGAGGGTTTTCGGCGCGGTGAGAATATCGAGCAGTTGCGCCTGTGCCGGCCAAGCGGCAAAGGCGAGAGCGGTTGCGAAAAGAGCGGCGCGGCGCATGAGCAGTCCCCTAACAGGCTCGGTTCCATGGGCAAATTAGCATGGCTCCGGCCCGTTAGGAATCGCCCGCGCTCAGCGGCGGCCCGCGATCAGGCGGTAAATCACCAGGATGATGATCGCGCCGACGACGGCGCCGAAGAAACCCGCCGTCTGGCCGGGCGCGTACCAGCCGAGCCCCTGACCGAGCCAGGTGAAGAGAAAAGCGCCGCCGATGCCGAGCACGATGGTGATCAAGAAGCCCTTCGGGTCGCGTCCCGGCATCAGGAACTTGGCGATGAGACCGGCAAAGAAGCCGATGATGATGGTGCCGAGAATGGCAAGTAAGGTCATGCGCGTCGTCCTCTCGAACTAAAGTGGAGTTCGGCAAGAACGCCACGCAAGAGCGTTGGTTCCTGGCGCAGCGGCCTAATGGCCGATGGGACGGCGTAAGTCCGGATTCGGCTTCTTGGCTTCCATCAGCACGAAGGCGATGCGGCAGGGCTCGTCGCCGTCGGCGATCCAGCTGTGATTGTTGGCCTGCTGGATCAGAATATCGCCGGCCTTGAGCCGCACGGTCGAATCGTCGAGGTCCATGCGGATCGACCCCTTGAGGATGATGGCGAAGTCTAGCGTTTCGGTGACATGCATCTGCCCCAGCGTGCCCGGCGGATAGTCGTTTACCGAAAAGCGCGTTCCCTCAAACGGCGGCTGATGGCCAAGCACGCGCTCGCCCTGGTCGAGCCCGGTCCAGTTGTCGAGCGGGCAGCCCTCGGTCGCCCAGATCAGCGTCGCGACCGTGCCGCGGCCCGACCATTTGTGATTGGTCGCCGGGCCGTCGAACTGGACGATCGGCTTGCCCGCCGCGTCATGCGCGGTGACCAGACGGCGAATCGGCGGATTGGGCGGCGCGCCGGTGGTCGAGGGTTTCGGATGCTTCTCCCAGCCCTTGGGGCGCGCGGCGTCCGGCGCGGGCAACGCATCGAACAGCGCGATGGCCATGCGGCAAGTATCTTTCGAGCGGTTGACCCAACGATGCACCGTGCCCTGCTGCACCATCACGTCGCCCTTCTTCAAGGTGACGGGCGGCGTGTCCGGCATGTCCATGTCGATCTCGCCTTCCAGCACGACGATATAATCGCAGGTGATGGTGCCGTGCATGGCGCCGGGATTGCCGGGCGGAATGTCGAGCACCGAGAAGCGGCAGGACCGCGCCGGCGGCTGGCGGTGCGGCGTGCCGGCGCCGTAATCCTCGCCGGTCCAGACCTCGGCCGGCATCTGATCGGTCGCCCAGATCAGGGTGGAGACATTGCCGGGGGCGGCGCCGGGGCGCGCGTTGGTCGCGGGACCATCGCTGAGGATGACGGCCTTACCGGTGGAATCATGGCCCGCGACGACGCGGCGGATCGGCGGCAGTGACGCACTCATAGCGGTCTCCCCTCATGAAGCTTTGCCCAGCACGATAGAGCGAGATGCGGGCTGGCACAAAGGGCGGAAACGGGGCCGACACATGAGAAAAGCGCCGTGCCGTCTGAAGAAACGGCCACGCTGACGATTATGGTATTTTCGGGGAGAAGTGGTGGGCGCACAAGGACTCGAACCTTGGACCCGCTGATTAAGAGTTAAAATTCGGGCTATTTCCGAGCCTCTCCAAGGCTAGTCCAAGGCTTCACACAAGCCTTCAAAATTGCCAATTAATCCATATTTTCTTGCGCTTTTCGCTGGCGGCGAATATCCAAGCATGGATTTCGCATCTCCCGCCTGCCGCCCCCTACCTGCACCCTAGGCGACCAGCATGCCCACATTGAATTTCACGACCGGATCGCTTCGCGCTCTTTGCGCGCCTGAGAGATTGGCCGACGGCCGCGTCGCGCAGGTCGATTACTTCGACAAGACGACGCCGGGCCTATTCCTCCGCATATCGAGCACTGGCGTCAGAACCTGGATGTATTTCGCGCGGGTTGTGCGCAAGGGGCGCCGTGTCGGCGCTAAGTTCACCATTGGCCGAGGCGGCGAGAACGGCATTGGCGTAGCCGACGCTCGAGA
>CAMAVH010000036.1 GCA_945861615.1 Rhizobium sp. Q54
CCGGCGGAAGGCGATCCCGGTCTAGCGGCGCGCGTGCAGAATCTGCTCGCGCCGCTGGCGGTCGATCTCGACCAGGGCTGGGGCCTCGATCACGGCAGTTGGTCGGTATTGGCGCATATTTTCCCGCAGGCCGACGTGCCGGTGGTGCAGCTCAGCATCGACCGCAATCAGTCGGCGGCCTGGCATTACGATCTCGGCCGCCGTCTCGCGCCGCTGCGCGACGAAGGGGTGCTGATCCTGGGTAGCGGCGACGTGGTGCATAACCTGCGCCTGATCGACCGCGCGGCGATGATGGGAGCGGGGGGCGGCGGGGCCGCGCCGGACTGGGCAACGCGCTTCAACGAGAATATTCGCGACGCCATCGCCCGCGGCGATGATGAAGCGGTGATCGATTTCGAAAGATTCGACGAGGCGGCTCGCCTGTCGGTGCCGACGGTGGAGCATTACCTGCCGCTGCTCTATGTGCTCGGCGCCCGCGACAAGGGCGAGGCAACGAGCTTCCCGGTCGACGGCATCGACCTCGGCACGATCAGCATGCTGTCGGTGAAGGTGGGCTAGGGCTCGCTCGTAGGGGCCTAGCCATCGTTTAGCGCAAGCTTCCTATCCGTCGTCATGGCCGGACTTGGTCCGGCCATCCACGCCTTTTTGATTTCGATGCCGTAAGGCGTGGATGCCCGGGCCAAGCCCGGGCATGACGGATCTTTAAAGGCTAGGATTGGCGTCAGGGCGATCCCGAAGAGATCAGAGCGCGAAGCTGTTGCCGCAGCCGCAGTTGGCTTTCGCCAGCGGGTTGCTGATGGTGAAGCTGGCGCCCACCAGTTCCTCGACGAAGTCGATCTGCGCGCCGCCCATCAGGTCGAGCGACGTCTCATCGATGACGACCTTGGCGCCCTCGGGGCCGAACAGCTTGTCGTCCGGGTTCACCGCGTCGTCCAGGGTGAAGCCGTATTGATAGCCCGAGCAGCCGCCGCCCGAGACGGCGACGCGCAGCATGAAGCCGGGCGCTTCGGTGGCGGTCAGTTCGGCGATGCGCTTGGCGGCGCTCTCGGTGACGGTGAGGACGGCGTTGGACATGGAGTCTATGTAAGCTCTCGCCGCCCGCCTGCCAAGCCCACCTATCGGTAACTGTGAATTAGGCCCGCTTCGGTGTAGGGTCCGCGGCATGACGCAACCGTTACGTCCGGCCCCGGTTGGCCAGCAATCCGAGCCGCTCCATGAGCCGAGAGGGCTGGCGCCTTACGCCTGCAAGCCGTGGGAAAGCCGCGGCCGGCTCTATGCCGAGGAGGAGGCCGCCGACCGTTCGCCGTTCCAGCGCGACCGCGACCGGGTGATCCATTCGACCGCCTTCCGGCGCCTGAAGCACAAGACCCAGGTTTTCGTCTATCACGAGGGCGACCATTACCGGACCCGGCTGACCCACAGCCTGGAGGTGTCGCAGATCGCCCGGACGATCAGCCGCCAGCTCGGCCTCAACGAGGACCTGGCGGAGGCCCTGGCGCTCGCCCATGACCTCGGCCACACGCCCTTCGGCCATGCCGGCGAGGAGGCGTTGCACGGCTGCATGAAGGATTACGGCGGGTTCGACCACAACGCCCAGACCCTGCGCATCCTGACCAAGCTGGAACAGCGCTACGCGGCGTTCGACGGGCTCAACCTGACCTGGGAAAGCCTGGAGGGGGTGGTCAAGCACAACGGCCCGCTGCTCGGTGGAAGTAAATCAAAAGATATCAGCCTCTTGCCGATCCCTATTCAGGAGTTCAATCAAGAGTTCGATCTTGAATTGACCTCCTACGCGAGCTGTGAGGCTCAAGTCGCTGCGTTGTCTGATGATATTGCTTATAACAACCACGATATCGACGACGGGCTGCGGGCCGGGCTCTTCGCGCCGGAGGACTTGGCCGAGGTGCCGCTGGTCGGGCCGGTCTTCGCCGAGATCGGGGCGCGCTATCCTGGTCTCGAGCGCTCGCGGCTGATTCACGAGGCGGTGCGCAAGCTGATCAGCCTGATGGTCGGCGACCTCTTGGCGGAAACCCGCCGCCGGCTCGCCGAACATCAGCCGGAATCGGCCGACGCGGTGCGCCATCTCGGCCGCCCGATCGTGGCTTTTTCCCAGGAAATGCAAGAGCATGACCGGGCGCTTAAGGCTTTCCTGTTCAAGCGCATGTATCGCCATTACAAGGTCACCCGCATGACCTCCAAGGCCAAGCGGGTGGTGCGCGATCTATTCGGCCAGTACTTCCGGGAGCCCGATTGCCTGCCCCCCGAATGGCTGGCGCGGACGAATGGAGCGGGAACGCCAAAGACAGCCCGTGTGGTCGCGGACTATATCGCCGGCATGACCGACGGCTACGCCCTGCGGGAACATGAGCGGCAATTCTAAGCGTTGCGTGAGTGGTTGAAGAACGAAGAATAAAATGAATATTTTCAGAGACTTTAAGTCTAAAATTGAGACGGAGCTGAAGGCTCTGGATTTGCCCGCCGGCCTCGATTTCAGCCGCGTCACCGTCGAACCGCCGCGCGATTCTACTCATGGCGATCTCTCGACCAACGCCGCCCTCGTGCTTGCCAAGGACGCCGGCCTCAAGCCGCGCGAGCTGGCCGACAAGCTGGCCGAGCGGCTCAAGCAGTTACCTGACGTAACAAACGTGAGCGTCGCCGGCCCCGGCTTTCTCAATTGGAAGCTCGCCGAGACTGTCTGGCGCGACCAACTGTCCGGCATCCTAGCCGCCGGGACACGCTTCGCCTCCGCCCCTAAGAAGGGCGGGAAGGTCAATGTCGAGTATGTCTCGGCCAATCCGACCGGCCCCATGCATGTCGGTCACGCGCGCGGCGCTGTCGTCGGCGACGCCCTGGCCCGGCTGCTGGAGAAGGCGGGCTACGACGTCACCCGCGAATATTACATCAACGACGCCGGCGCCCAGGTCGACGTGCTGGCCCGTTCGGCCCATCTGCGCTACCGCGAGGCGCTCGGCGAAGCGGTCGGCGAGATTCCGGCCGGCTTGTATCCCGGGGACTATCTCGTGCCGGTCGGCCAGGCCCTGGCCGCCAAATACGGCGACAAATTCGCCAAGGCCGACGAATCGGTCTGGCTGGCCGAGATCCGCGCCTTCGCCATCGCCGCCATGCTGGAGCTGATCAAGGCTGACCTGCTCGCCATGGGGGTCAACCATGCGGTCTTCGCCTCCGAGCGCGCCCTGGTCGAAGCCGGCAAGGTCGAGGAGGCCTTCCAGGCGCTCGAAGCCAAGGGCTTGATCTATACCGGCGTGCTCGAGCCACCCAAGGGCAAGACGCCCGACGATTGGGAGCCGCGCCCGCAGGTGCTGTTCAAATCCAGCCAGTTCGGCGACGACACCGACCGGCCGCTGAAGAAATCCGACGGCAGCTGGACCTATTTCGCCTCCGACATCGCCTACCATTTCGACAAGTACCAGCGCGGCTTCGCCACCCAGATCGACGTCTGGGGCGCCGACCATGGCGGCTACATCAAGCGCATGCAGGCGGCGGTCAAGGCGATCACCGAAGGGCAGGGCGCGCTCGACGTGAAAATCTGCCAGCTGGTGAACCTGCTGGAGAACGGCGAGCCGGTGAAAATGTCCAAGCGCGCCGGCACCTTCGTGACCCTGCGCGATGTGGTCGACCGCGTCGGCAAGGACGTGGTGCGTTTCATCATGCTGACGCGCAAGAACGACGCGGCGCTCGATTTCGACTTTGCCAAGGTCAAGGAGCAGTCGAAAGAGAACCCGGTCTTCTACGTGCAATATGCCAATGCGCGGGCCCATTCGGTATTTCGCAACGCGGCGGACGCCTTTCCCGGCCTGGCGACGGACGCCGCCACCCTGGCCAAGGCCGATTTGGCGCGCTTGACCGATCCAGATGAAATCGCTTTGATCAAATTGATGGCCACCTGGCCGCGTATCGTCGATAGCGCGGCCGAGGCCCATGAGCCGCACCGCGTCGCTTTCTATCTGCAGGAGCTCGCGGCGGCGTTTCACGGGTTGTGGAACAAGGGCAATAGCGACATCGGCGCCCGCTTCATCGTGGCGGACGACCGGGGGATCACCGAGGCGCGGATGGCCCTGCTCAGGGGCGTGACGGCGGTGATCGCGTCCGGCTTGGACGTGTTGGGTGTCGCCCCAGTCGAGGAGATGCGTTGATGTCCCGCTATGACGATGACGACGATAGCTTCGAGCGGCCTTCGGGCGGCGGTTCGTCCCGGGGCCCGTCTTCGACTGGCGTGGGGCCCAGTTCCATCGCCTATGAAAGCCGCCGGCCGCCCGGCCGCCGCCGTCTGATCACCAGCCTCGTCGTTCTGGTCGCCCTCGGCGGTTTTGTCGGCATCGTCTGGCACGCCTACAACCAAGGCAAGGCGGGCGGCGGCGACGCCGTGGTGCCGCTGCTCAAAGCCGATGACAGCCCGACTAAAGTGCGGCCAGACCAGCCGGGCGGCATGGACGTGCCGAACCAGGACAAGTTGATTTACGACCGGCTCGCGCCGGGCGGTCAGATCGCCACGCCGCAGATCGAGCGTCTGCTGCCGCCGGCCGAAGCGCCGGTCGCGCGGCCTCCTGCGCCGGCCGCACAAGCGCCCGCCGCCCCATCGCAAGCCACGGGGGCGCCGACCGACCTCCAGCCGCCGCCGCTCGGCGAGCGCCAGGTGACGGTCGCGCCGACGCCGCAAAGCGCGCCGAGCCAGCCGCCGATTCCGGTCGCGCCGCCGGCGCCCTCGCAAGCCCTGCCGCCATCCCAGGCGCCCGCCGCGCAAGCGCCGCGCCCGGCGCCGAGCCAACAGGCCGCCGTCGCGCCATCCGCGCCGATCCCGAGTGGCGCTGCGCGCATCCAATTGGCCGCCGTGCGGTCGGCCGATGCCGCGCAGAAGGAATGGGCCCGCCTGCAGACCGCCAACAAGGATTTGCTCGGCGGCCTGACGATGAACGTCGTGACCGCCAATCTCGGCGAGCGCGGCATCTATTATCGCATCCAAGCCGGTCCCGCCGCCGATCCCGCCGATCTCTGCGCCAAGCTGAAAGCCCGCAACGTGGGCTGCATCGTTGTCCGCTAGGCCGCTCGCCGCGATCTACGGCTGCGCCGGACCGCGCCTCGGCGACGACGAGCGGGAGTTTTTTCGCAAGAGCGCTCCCTACGGTTTCATCCTGTTCGCGCGCAACGTCGAGACGCCGGAGCAACTGCGCGCCCTGGTGCGCGATCTGCGCGATGCCGTGGGGCGCGACGACGCGCCGGTGCTGATCGATCAGGAAGGCGGCCGCGTCCAACGCTTGAAGCCGCCCCATTGGCGCGCCGCGCCGCCCGGCCGCCGCTTCGGTGAAGCCTTGCTATGCGATGCCAAAAGCGCGGAGCAGGGGGCCGAAGCCAATGCCCGGCTGATCGCCGCCGAACTCGCCGATCTCGGCATCGACGTCGATTGTCTGCCGCTTTTGGATGTGCCGGTGCCCGGTGCCCATGACATCATCGGCGACCGCGCCTTCGGCGAGACGCCGGAGGTGGTGATCGCCCTCGGTCGCGCCGTCTGCCGCGGCCTGCGCGCCGGCGGCGTCATGCCCATCGTCAAGCATATCCCAGGGCATGGCCGCGCCCGCTCGGATAGCCATCTCGAACTGCCGCTGGTCGAGGCTTCGCTCGCCGAGCTGCGCGCGACCGATTTCGCGCCCTTCAAGGCGCTCGCCGACGAGGCCTGCTGGGCGATGACGGCGCATGTCGTCTATTCCGCGATCGACCCCTCCGCGCCGGCAACCTTGTCGGCCAAGGTGATCGGCGAGGTGATTCGCGGCGAGATCGGTTTCGACGGTCCGCTGATCTCCGACGATCTCTCGATGAAAGCGCTGAGCGGCGATTTCGCCGGCCGCACCAAGGGGGCGCTCGCCGCCGGCTGCGATCTCGTGCTCCATTGCAACGGCGACATGGCGGAGATGGCCGCCGTCGCTGGCGCTTGCGCGCCGCTGACGGACCGAGCCGCCGCCCGCTTGGCCCGCGCCGCCGCCGGGCTGACTAAACCGTCGGCGATCGATCGCGCCGCGCTGCTCGCCCAGGTCGAAGGCCTTATTGTCGCCACGGCGCGCAGCTAATGTTCGACATGGATTTTCAAGCGATTCTCTACGGCATCTCCGTCTGGGCGCTGCCGGCGATCTTCGCCATCACTCTGCACGAGGCGGCCCACGGCTATGCCGCCTTGCAGTTCGGCGACGACACGGCGCGGCGGGCCGGGCGCCTGTCGCTCAATCCGCTGCGCCATATCGACCGCTTCGGCACCATCATCCTGCCGGCGATCCTGCTGCTGATCCGCGCGCCCTTCCTGTTCGGCTATGCCAAGCCGGTGCCGGTCAATTTCGGCCGGCTGGGCAAGCCCAAGCGCGACATGATCTGGGTCGCCGCCGCCGGGCCTTTGACCAATGTGGCTCTCGGCATCGTTTCGGAGCTGCTGCTTTACGTGACGGAGTACTTGCCCGGCACGGTCGCGCCCTGGGCTGTGGACAACTTGCAAAACTCGGTGCAGATCAACGCGGTCCTGGCGGTTTTCAACATGATTCCGATCCCGCCGCTCGACGGCGGACGCGTGCTCACCGGGCTTTTGCCGCTGCCGCTGGCCATCCGTTATGCGCGGCTGGAACGCTGGGGATTGTTCGTTCTGATCGGCGCGCTGTTCATCCTGCCGCTGCTTGGCCGACAATTCGGGACGAATCTCGATATTTTTCCCTGGCTGATGGGCCCTCCGGTGGATTATCTCATCAGGTTCATCGCCTTCGTCACGGGCCTATCCCCGTGACCTCGTTCACTTTCTGGACGCCGTACCGCGCCGCATGATCGCTTCCGCCGAAACTGAGCCCCACCGGCCCGTCGATACCCAGGCGGTGGACGCGCTCGTCACCGAGAGCCAGTTGCTCGTCGACCTCGACGGCTTCGAGGGACCGATCGACGTGTTGCTGGCGCTCGCGCGCGACCAGAAGGTCGATCTCACCAAGATCTCGATCCTGCAGCTCGCCGACCAGTATCTCGCCTTCGTCGCGCGCGCGAGCAAGGTGCGCCTCGAATTGGCCGCCGACTATCTCGTCATGGCGGCCTGGCTCGCCTACCTCAAGTCGCGGCTGTTGCTACCCGAGCCCGCCGTCGATGACGAACAGCCGACCGGCGCCGAGATGGCCGCGGCGCTCGCCTTCCAATTGCGCCGTCTCGAATCAATGCAGGACGCCGGCGTGCGCCTGTTCGCGCGCTCGCTGCTCGGCCGCGACGTGTTCGCGCGCGGCGCGCCGGAGCCGGTCGAAGTCGTCGCGACGATCCATTTCGAGACCAAACTCTACGACTTGCTGCGCGCTTATGGCGAAATCCGCAACAAGACCGAAGCGGCGGCGCCGCTCGAGATCGCCCAGGCCGAGCTTTATTCGGTCGAGGTCGCGCTCGAACGTTTGCGCGAGCTGCTCGGCCGCATGCCCGATTGGCAGACGCTCTCCTCGTTCCTGCCGACGGGTCTGCAGGACAGCCTGGTGATGCGCTCGGCGCTCGCCGCCACTTTCGTCGCGACGCTGGAACTGGTCCGCGAAGGCAAGCTGATGCTGCGCCAATCCGGCTTCTACGAGCCGATCTTCGTGCGCCAGTCCGATGAGGCGACGCAGGCGAGTTTCGCCGCCTCCGCCGCCGACGACCAGGCCGCAACCGACAAATACGACGCCGAACAGTCCGCATCCAAACAAGAAGACAAGCCGAATGAGTGACACCGATCCGCAAGCGTCGGAAGGCGCCGAGACGACCGCGCCCGACGAGCCGCAAGAGGGGACGCAGCCCCTTGAACAGCAGGAGGCTGAGGGGCAAGCCGTCGCGCTTCAGGACGCCGATCCGCAATTGGTGCGCTTGCTCGAAGCGGTGCTGTTCGCCTCGGCCGAGCCGCTCGACGAGTCGGTGATCGCCACGCGCTTGCCGGAAGGCACCGACGTGCCGGCGCTGATCGCCGAACTGGCGGCGATCTATGCCAATCGCGGCGTCAACCTGGTGCAGGCCGGCGGTCTATGGATGTTCCGCACCGCCGAGGATCTTGCGCCGATGATGCGCGTCTATGCGACGCAGGCGCGCAAGCTGTCGCGCGCCGCCATCGAGACGCTGGCGATCTGCGCCTATCATCAGCCGATCACGCGCGCCGAGATGGAGGAGATTCGCGGCGTCGGCCTGAGCAAGGGCACGATCGACATGCTGTTCGAGCAGGGTTGGATCATGCCGCGCGGCCGCCGCCAAACGCCGGGCAAGCCCGTCACCTGGGGCACCACGGAAAAATTCCTCGTCGATTTCGGCATCGAGAGCCTCGAAGCGCTGCCGGGTATGGATGAGCTGAAGGCCGCCGGCCTGCTCGACAAGCGTCCGGCGATCCAGATCACCGACGCGGCTCTGCCCTTCACCGACGAAGAGATTCCGCAGGGCGAGAACGGCGAGGGCAATCCGCTCGCCGAGGACGACCGCCTGCTGGAAGATGCCGCCGCCGATTTCGATAACGGCGCGCCGGTCGTCGCCATCGAGATTGCCGAAAGCGGCGACGAGTCGGATGATGACGATGACGACGACGATGACGATGACGATGACGATTCGGACGACGACGATTCGGACGACGAGGATGAGTCGGATGATGACGACGATGATGATGATGATGACGGCGACGATGACGATGATGAAGAGCCGAAACGCTCTGACGCCTGATCGGCGAGGCGGGACCGTCGTCGCGCCGCGCTTTGCCTGATAGCTATTATTTCTATCGCTAAGGGCGCAATTCGGTCATTCCGGGCCGCCATCTCCGGTGCGAGGATAGAGTGCTGCAATTGATTTGCAGCCTCATGCTCGCCCCATCTGCCGGAGAGTTGTCATGCGTTCGCTGCGCGCCCGCTGCCTGTTCGGGCTTCCCATCCTCTTTGCCGCCGTTCTTCTGCTCGCCGCGCCGCTCCACGCGCAGCAGACGATCAATCTCTACAGCGCGCGCCATTACGACTCCGATCAGCAGCTCTATGCCGAGTTCACCAAACGGACCGGCATCAAGATCAATGTCGTGCAGGCCGGCGGCAATGAACTGATCCAGCGCATCGAACGCGAAGGCGCCAACAGCCCGGGCGACATCCTGATGGCGGCGGACGCGGCGGTGATCGGCCGCGCCCATGCGCGCAACCTGTTCCGCCAAGTCGATTCGGAGCTGTTGAAAGCGGCGATCCCGGCCCATTTGCGTGAGCCGAACGGCTATTGGTTCGGCTTCACCACCCGCGCCCGCGTCATCATGTACAACAAGGCGATGATCAAGCCGGAGCAGCTCTCGACCTACGAGGACCTCGCCGATCCCAAATGGAAAGGCAAACTGCTCGTCAATTCCTCGACCGTCACCTACAACCAGTCGCTCGTCGCCTCGATGATCGCCCAGCATGGCGTGGCCGAGACGGAAAAATGGGCGCGGGGCATCGTCGCCAACATGGCGCGCGCCCCCAAAGGCGCCGACACCGATCTGATCGGCGCCGTCTATAAAGGCGAGTATCCGCTAGCGGTGGCGAACACCTACTATCTCGGCAATATCATCAAAACCAATCCGGGCGTGCCGATCCTCGACTACATCGGCGTGTTCTTCCCGAACCAGACGGGCGAGGGCTGGGCGGGCCGCGGCGCCCATGTGAACGTTTCGGGAGCCGGTGTGCTGCGCTACGCGCCGAACCGCCGCGCGGCCGTCCAATTTCTCGAATTTCTCGCCACGCCGGACGCCCAGCGCGTTTTCGCAGACGGCAATTCCGAGTTTCCGGTGGTGCCGGGCGTCGAGCCCGCCGCGCGCGTCAAGGCCTTCGGCAGCTTCAAGATGGACCAGGTGAATATCGGCCAGGTCGGCAAGAACAACCTCGAGGCGGTGCGGCTGATGGACCGCGCAGGCTGGCAATAATCCAATAGGATTGATGCAGATCAGAGCGGCGATTTCGGATCGACGCTCTTCTCATGTGCGAGGGATGGCGCCGGCCGCCAGATAGGAAAGGTTTAGCTCATGGCCATAATCTGTTGTGATTTAGGGCATTTTTATTTTGCCACGACCCGCGGCGACAGGTAGATGGGATAGCGGAGCGATTGAGACGCGCTCGCAATAATGAGAATAATAAAAATCTCGTTTAACCAAGAGGATAGCCAATGACTATGACTCGCAATTTCGCCGCTGCCGCCCTGTTCGGCGCGACCCTCGTCGCCGCCACGGGCGCCGCCGCGCAGGGCGTCGTCAATCTCTACTCCGGTCGCCATTACGAGGCCGACAAGCAACTCTACGAGCAGTTCACCAAGCAAAGCGGCATTAAGGTCAATGTCGTGCAAGCGAGCGGCAACGAGCTGATCGCCCGCATCGAGCGCGAAGGCGCCAATAGTCCGGGCGACCTGTTCTTCGCCGAGGATGCCGGCGTCGTCGGCCGCGTGAAGGGCAAGGGGCTATTCCAAGCGGTCAAGTCCGCCACGCTGGAAAAGAACATTCCGGCCAACTTGCGCGAGCCGGAGGGCTATTGGTTCGGCCTGAGCACGCGCGCCCGCGTCATCATGTATCACATGGATCGCGTGAAGCCCGAGCAACTCTCGACCTATGAGGATCTCGCGAACCCGAAATGGAAGGGCAAGATTCTCGTGCGCTCTTCGGGCAATGTTTACAACCAGTCGCTCGTGGTCGGCATGATGGAGGCCAATGGCGCCGAGAAGGCCGAAGCCTGGGCAAAGGGCATCGTCGCCAACATGGCGCGCGCGCCGAAGGGCGGCGACCGCGACCAGATCACTGCCGTGATGGCGGGCGAGGGCGACATCGCCATCTCGAACACCTATTACCTCGGCCATCTGATCGCCGCCGGCAAGCCCGGTCAGTACGACAAGCTCGGCGTGTTCTTCCCCAATCAGAAGGGCTCCGGCGCCGACGGCCGCGGCACCCAGGTCAATATCAGCGGCATCGGCGTGCTCAAGCATGCGCCGAACAAGGACAATGCCGTGAAGTTCATCGAATTCCTGACGACGCCGGAAGCGCAGAAGGTCTTCGCCGCCGCGAACTACGAATATCCGGTTCGCAAGGACGCGGACATCTCCCCGGTCATCGCCAAGTTCGGCACCAACTTCAAAGCCGACGCGCTACCTGTCTCGGTGCTGGCCGAGAAGAACGCCGAAGCGGTCAAATTGCTCGACCGCGCCGGCTGGAAGTAACCCTCAAGGCGGCGGAGCTTTGGGGCTCTGCCGCCTTTCGTCTATCTCGAGCTGAGCGATATCCGAAAGCTCTACCTGTTCGATCAAATCAGTTGTTTTGTTAGAAGCGCAGGGCAGGTACATAAGATCTCAGGACAGCGATTGCGAAGCACTCGCAAGAATAAAGCCCTCTCCGGCAGGATTGCCGGACGGGGTCAGAGGTCGGTGGCAGGCTCGGCGTTGGCGTTTCCCTGTGGCTCTCTCTCCAGTGGATATGCTTACTACCGCCGTTGGGTGGCCAGCCGCCGATAAGAGGGGGGCGCCAGGAGGCGCTCCCCTCCATTTCGATTCCGTTCACGCGCCAAGCCGTCGCCAGGTGCCAAAGTTTCGATGAGCAGTCCAAGCCTCGCAGAGTCCGCCGCCGTGCCTGCCCCCCGGGGGCGCCGCCGTTTTTTCAACGGCTGGACGGCTTTCACCTTCGTCATGGCGGCGTTGATCGCCTTGCCCATCCTGGTCGTGCTCGCTTACGTCTTCGTGCCGAGCGGCGGCATCTGGCAGCATCTCGCCTCGACGGTTCTGCCCGGTTACATCACCACATCGCTCTGGCTCATGGTCGGCGTCGGGTTGGGGGCCAGCGTGATCGGCGTCGGCACCGCCTGGCTCGTCACGCTCTGCGAATTTCCCGGCCGTCGCCTGTTCGAATGGGCGCTGCTGCTGCCCATGGCGATTCCGGCTTATGTCATCGCCTACACCTACACCGGCCTGCTCGACTTCGCCGGCCCGCTGCAAAGCCTTTTGCGCGAGCTGACCGGCTGGTCGCATGGCGATTACTGGTATCCCGACGTGCGCAGCCTACCGGGCGCCATCGTCATGCTGACGCTGGTGCTTTACCCCTATGTTTATCTCTTGGCGCGTGCCGCCTTTCTCGAGCAATCGGTCTGCGTGCTGGAAGTCAGCCGGACGCTCGGCTGCGGGCCCTGGCGCTGCTTTTCCGCCGTCGCCTTGCCGCTGGCGCGCCCCGCCATCGCCGCCGGCATCACCCTGGTGCTGATGGAGACGCTGAACGACTTCGGCACCGTGCAATATTTCGGCGTCAACAGCTTCACCGCCGGCATCTACCGCACCTGGATGGGCATGGGCGAACCCGCGGCGGCGGCGCAATTGGCGGCCGTGCTGACGCTGTTCATCGCCGGTCTCGTCTTGCTGGAGCGCCTGACGCGCGGACGCGGCAAGGTCCACCACACCACGAGCAAATACCGCCAGCTGCCGCGCTATCGCCTGAACGGCGGCCATGCGCTGCTGGCGCTGCTCGCCAATGGCTTGCCGGTGCTGATCGGCTTCGTCATCCCCGCCATCGTCCTGGCCGTCTGGGCCTGGCAGACGGGACCGCGCATCATCGACGCGCGCTTCTATGCCGAGGCGCGCAACAGCTTCGTTCTGGCGAGCCTGGCTGCGGTCTTCGCCGTCGCCATCGCCATGATCATGGCCTACGGCCTGCGGCTGCGCCGCTCGCGCGCCACGACCTATGCCACGCGCATCGCCGCCATGGGCTACGGCGTGCCGGGCGCGGTGATCGCGGTCGGCGTGCTGATCCCGCTGTCGCAGCTCGATACCTGGATCAACGATTTCACCGTCGCCCAATGGGACGTGCGCGTCGGCCTCATTCTCAGCGGTGGCATCGTGGCCGTGCTGTTCGCCTATATGGTCCGCTTCCTCGCCGTGTCCTTCAACGCCATCGAGGCGAGCCTCGGCAAGGTGACGATCCACATGGACGATGCGGCGCGTACGCTCGGGCACAAGCCGCTCGGCACGCTGCTGCGCGTCCACCTGCCGATCACCAAGGGCAGCCTGTTGACTGCGGCGATCCTCGTCTTCGTCGACGTGATGAAGGAATTGCCGGCGACCCTGCTGCTGCGGCCGTTCAATTTTGACACGCTGGCGATCCGCGCTTATCAATTGGCCTCCGATGAGCGTCTGGCCGACGCGGCAGCGCCGTCGCTGGCGATCGTGCTGGTCGGCATCGTGCCGGTGATCATATTGTCGGTGGCGATCGCCAAGTCGCGGCCGGGATCGGAAGCGACCCAACAAGAACGCATCGCCGAAGCGGTGATGGACAAGACGGCCGTGGAACGGGCTTGAGATGCACGGCAGCGCAGGGCAGGGATCAACGAGCGTGAGCAGCGACGACGTTCTCAGACTGGAAGGCGTGAGCCACGCCTTCGGCGACACCCGCGTGCTCGACGATGTCAACATCGACGCCAAGCCGGGCGAGCTGCTCTGCCTGCTGGGCCCCTCGGGCTGCGGTAAGACGACGGCCTTGCGGTTGGCCGCCGGCATCGAGGAATTGCAGCAGGGCCGCATCACGCTCGCCGGCCAGACCGTCGCCGCGCCGGGGCTGCATGTGCCGCCCGAGCGGCGCAGCGTCGGCATGGTCTTTCAGGACTACGCGCTGTTTCCGCATCTCAGCGTCATGCGCAATGTGCAATTCGGTCTTTCCGACCTCGACGCCGCGGCGCGCCGCAAGCGCGCCGGCGAGGCGCTCGAGCAGGTCGGCATGAGCGCCTATGGCGACAGTTTCCCGCATATGCTGTCGGGCGGACAGCAGCAGCGCGTGGCGCTCGCCCGCGCGCTCGCGCCTCAGCCACGCGTGCTGCTGCTCGACGAGCCGTTCTCCGGTCTCGATTCGAACCTGCGCGCCCATATTCGCGACGAGACGCTGCATGTGGTCAAGGATAGCGGCACCACGACGCTGATCGTCACCCACGACCCGGAAGAGGCCATGTACATGGCCGACCGCATCGTCGTGATGAACGAGGGACGGGTCGAACAGATCGCCATTCCCGATAAGCTCTATTGCGAGCCGGCCAACGCCTTCGTCACGACGTTCTTCAGCTCGATCAATCGGCTCGAAGGCCGGGTGCGCGGCGGCATGGTCGCGACGCCCTTCGGCCTCGTGCCGGCGCCCAATCTTGCCGAGGGCGCGCGCGCCGAAGTCTTGATGCGCCCCGAGGCGCTCCGCGTCACGCCGCTTGAGGGCGCCTTGCCGGACGGCGCGGCCGCCGCCCATGTGCTCGATGCCCGCATGCTGCGCCGCGCCAGCTTCATCCATCTCTGTTTCGGCGCGTTCGAGGGACAGCATCTGCATTTTCATTCCCGCGTCCCCGGCCGCTACATGCCCCAGACCGGCGATCACGTTGCTGTCACATTGGAGCGCGCCCAGACGTTCGTGTTCCCGATGACGGAAAAAGGCGCATAACCCGGCCTTTTGCGAGGCTTCCGCCATAAGCTGGAAAAGCGCGCCATCCCATTGCCTGGATTGCGGGATTCGCCGCGTTCTGCCATCATGCGCGCCTTGCCGGACCGGGAGGCTCGTGGCTGACCCGGCAGGCCGAATGGAGCGCGCACGATGAATTTCGGCATTTGGGAAATCCTCCTCATCCTGCTGGTCGGCGTGATCATTTTCGGCGCCGGCAAGCTGCCGACCGTCATGGGCGACCTCGGCAAGGGCATCAAGAATTTCAAGTCGAGCCTCGGTGGCTCGGCCGACGCGTCGGCGGTCAAGCCGTCGGACGAACGTACGCCGCCCAGCGCATGAGCGCGGCGGCTTTCAACAGGGAGTAGCGGCGATGGGCCTCAGCATTTGGCATCTTCTGATCGTCTTGCTGGCGGTCGTGATCATTTTCGGCTTCGGCAAGCTGCCGCGCGTGATGGGCGACCTCGGCAAGGGCATCAAGAACTTCAAGGAAGGCATCAAGGACGATGCCACGCCGCCCGCTACGGTGACGGACGCGAAGCCGGTCGAGTCGAAGGCGACCGACAAAGACCCGGCCTCCAAGGTTTGATGCTGTCCGCCGAGCGCTCTGTCAGTTCGAGCCGGCGCGAGTAACCCGTCATGTTCGATATCGGCTGGATGGAAATGCTGGTGATCGCCGTCGTGGCGATCCTCGTCATCGGCCCCAAGGATCTGCCCAAGGTTCTGCACACGGTCGGCCAGTGGATGGCGCGTGCCCGCGGCGTCGCGCGAAACTTCCAGGACCAGATGGAAGAGATGGCGCGCCAGTCGGGCGTCGACGAGGTGCGCAAGGAAATCTCCAACTCTATCCAAGGCCTCGATCCGGCTGCGCGACTCAAGCAGGCGATCGATCCGACCGGCGAGATGGATGCGCAGATGAAGGCCATGACCGATGTCGGGAGTCTCGATCCGACGGCCGCTCAACTCGCGCCGAAAAGCGTGGAGGAGGTGGCGGTTGCCAATGCCGATGCCGAAGCCGAAGCCGGCATCACGCCGCCGCCCAATCCCCATGCGCTGCCCGACGATCTGATCGCCGAGGACAAAAAGCCCGAGCCGCCGCTCGAGCCGGGGCAGACGATCTATAAAGGGCCGTCTCCGTAATGAGCGAGACGAGCGACAATCCGGACGACAACAAGATGCCGCTGCTGGCGCATCTGATCGAGCTGCGCAACCGGCTGATGTATTCCATCGCGGCGCTGCTCGTCTGTTTCGTCGGCTGCTATTTCTTCGCCGAGGATATTTTCGGCTTTTTGGTGAAGCCGCTGGCCATCGCTTACGGCGACCAGCAGGGCGCCCGCCTGATCTACACCGGCCTGACCGAGACTTTCTTCACCTATGTGAAGATCGCCCTATGGGCGGGCTTCTGCGTCGCCTTTCCGATCATCGCCAGCCAAGTTTACATGTTCGTGGCGCCGGGCCTCTACAAGCACGAGAAGAAGGCTTTCCTGCCGTTCCTCGTCGCGACGCCGGTGCTGTTCTTCGCCGGCGCGGCGCTGGTCTATTACCTGATCTTCCCGCTGGCATGGCACTTCTTCCTCAGCTTCCAGACGAGCGGCGCCGAAACGAATTTGCCGATCCAGCTGGAAGCCAAAGTCTCGGAATATCTGTCGCTCGTCATGGGCTTCATTTTCGCCTTCGGCCTGTCGTTCCAACTGCCGGTGGTGCTGACGCTGCTGGCGCGCATCGGCCTGGTCAATTCGAAGATGCTGTCGAGCAAGCGGAAATACGCGTTCCTTGCCATCCTGTGCGTCGCCGCCGTCATCACGCCGCCAGACGTCATGAGCCAGCTGGCGCTGACTATTCCGGTCTATCTGCTCTATGAAGTCTCGATCCTGACGACCAAGCTGATCGAGCGCGACCGCGCCGCTCGTGAGGCGGCCGAAGAGGCGGAATACGGCTCCTGAGCCAAGTCTTCCTGTGGGGGACTCTAGACGGCGATTCGCGCGGAGCCTATAAGTGCCGACCGTATAACGAGCCCGCCCAAGAGCCCCCGAGCCGCCATGCACGACATTAAACCGATCCGCGAGAATCCCGCTGGCTTCGACGCCGCCTTGGCGCGCCGCGGCCTTGCGCCTCTATCGCCGCAGATTCTGGCGCTCGACGCCGCGCGCCGCGAGACGCTGACCAGCGCCCAGGCGATTCAGACCGAGCGCAACCAGCTCTCCAAGGAGATCGGCCAGCGTAAGGCCAAGGGCGAGGACGCCAGCGACATCCTCGCCGCCGTCGCCAAGAGCAAGGACGCGCAGGCGGCCGCCGAAGCCAAAGCGGCGCAAGAACAGGCCGCGCTCGACAGCATGCTCGCCACCATTCCGAACCTGCCGGCGGACGACGTCCCCGTGGGCAAGGACGAGACCGAGAACGTCGAGCGCCACAAGCAGGGCGAGCCGGCCAGCTTCGCCTTTAAGGCGAAGGAGCATGGCGATCTCGGCGTCGCCCTCGGCATGATGGATTTCGAGAAGGCCGCCAAGATTTCGGGCGCGCGCTTCGTCGTGCTGTCGGGCCAATTGGCTCGCTTGGAGCGGGCATTGGGCCAGTTCATGCTCGATCTGCAGACCGGCGAGAACGGCTACCGTGAAGTGCGCCCGCCGGTGCTGGTGCGCGACCATGCCCTGTTCGGCACCGGCCAATTGCCCAAATTCGCCGATGACCTGTTCAAGACCTCTGCCGATCTCTGGCTGATTCCGACCGCCGAGGTGCCGCTGACCAATCTGGTGCGCGAGACGATCCTCGACGAGGCCGCCTTGCCGATGCGCGTCACCGCGCTGACGCCCTGCTTTCGCGCCGAAGCGGGGGCGGCGGGCAAGGACACCACGGGCATGATCCGCCAGCATCAGTTCGACAAGGTCGAGCTGGTCAGCATCACCACGCCGGAGCAATCCGAGGCCGAACATGAGCGCATGCTCGGCTGCGCCGAGGAGGTGCTCAAGCGCCTAGGTCTGCCCTATCGCGTCATCACGCTCTGCACCGGCGACATGGGCTTCTCGGCGCGCAAGACCTACGATATCGAGGTTTGGCTGCCGGGCCAGAACCGCTACCGCGAGATTTCCAGCTGCTCGAACTGCGGCGACTTCCAGGCCCGCCGCATGGACGCTCGCTTCAAGGCCAAGGGCGAGAAGGGCACGCGCTTCGTCCATACCCTGAACGGCTCCGGCCTCGCCGTCGGCCGCACGCTGATCGCCGTGATGGAAAACTATCAGGATGCCGACGGCAACATCCGCGTGCCTGAGGCGCTGAAGCCCTACATGGGCGGCATCGACATCATCACAGCCGCGTCCTGATCCGAACAGTATGGCCCCGTCGCGTAAAAAACTCGGCAGTCTGCGCATCCTGGTCTCGAACGACGACGGGATCCACGCGCCCGGCCTGAAACTGCTGACGCGCATTGCCCAATCGCTGTCGGACGATGTTTGGGTGGTGGCCCCCGAGACGGAACAGTCCGCCGCCAGCCATTCGCTCACCGTGCGCACGCCGCTGCGCATGCGCAAGCTCGGCCCGCGCAAGTTCGCCGTCGACGGCACGCCGACCGATTGCGTGCTGCTCGGCGTGCTGCATCTGCTGAAAGATCATCAGCCCGATCTGGTCCTATCGGGCATCAACAACGGCAGCAATCTGGCCGAGGATATCGCCCATTCCGGCACTGTCGCCGCTGCCTCGATGGGGGCGGCGCTCGGCCTGCCGTCGATCGCCTTCAGCCAAACCATCTCGGTCGGCGAGACGACGCGCTGGGCCACTGCGGAGAAATTCGCGCCGGATCTGATCCGCAAGCTGATGGCCGCCGAGTGGCAGCGCGACAGCTTGGTCAACGTCAATTTCCCCGACAAGCCGGCCTCGGCGGTGAAGGATATCGTCGTCACCCATCAGGGCCGTCGGAGGCGGCGCGAGATCGTCACCGAGTCGGTCGATCCGTTCGGCCGGCCTTATTACTGGATGGGCTCGCCGCGCAACGATCAGGCGACCGATGAGGACAGCGACATCAGCGTCGTCAGTCGCGGCGCCGTCTCGGTAACGCCATTGCGTCTCGACCTGACCCAGGAGAAGATGCTGAGTAGCATGCGTAAGGTTCTCGGATGATTCAGCAGCGTCGTTCAACGTCATGAGCAAGCGGGGCCCGGCAGGGGGCGAGCCCCGCGTGATCCGGCTCCTGATGGAGCTGCGCCGGCTCGGCGTCACCGACGCCGCCGTGCTCGGGGCCATCGAGCGCGTGCCGCGCGAAAAATTCGTCCTGCCGCAATTCCTCGATCAGGCCTACGAGAATATCGCTTTGCCGATCGGCGAAGGCCAGACCATCAGCCAGCCGCTCGTCGTCGGCCTGATGACCCAGGCGCTCGAATTGAACGACCGCTGCAAGGTGCTCGAAGTCGGCACCGGCTCGGGCTATCAGACCGCCGTGCTGGCCCCTCTCTGCCGCCGCGTCTATTCCATCGAGCGGCACAAGAGCCTGCTCAAGACCACCGAGGCGCGCTTTCGCGATCTGCGCCTGACCAACGTGACGGCCATCGCCGGCGACGGCTCGCGCGGCTGGCCGGAACAGGCGCCGTTCGACCGCATCATGGTGACGGCCGCCGGCACCAAATTGCCCGAGGCGTTGATCGGCCAGCTCGCCGTCGGCGGCGTGATGATCGTGCCGGTCGGCAGCCGCAGCTCCGACCAGGAGGTGCTGCGCATCCGCCGCACCGCCGAGGGCTATCACAGCGAATCGCTGTTCCCGGTCCGCTTCGTGCCCCTGGTCAGCGATTCGGAAGAGAAGCGGGCTTAGACGCGGCCATTGCCGCCACGGCGGCGCTTCCCTAGAATCATCGCCATGATGCTCGCGCGCGCTCCCATCGGCCTGATCCTGCTGCTCTGCGCCGCCGCGGCCCTGTCCGGCTGCGCGCGCAAAGGGGGACTGGCACCGCTCGACGACCGCAGCGCCATGTATTTCGGGCGGGGCACGGCGGTGCCGATCGCCCGTCCGGCCTCGGAGCGTCCGCCTGTCAGCAGGGCGGCGGCGCAGTTCACCACGCCGGGCAGCGTCACCGTGCAGTCGGGGGACACGCTCTACGGCCTGTCGCGGCGCAACAACGTGCCGATCCGCGCCATCATCAACGCCAACAATATCGCGCCGCCCTATGTGCTGCGCGTCGGCCAGACGCTGACCCTGCCACGTCAGGCCTACCACAAGGTCGCGCCGGGCGATTCGGTCGCCAGCATCGCCCGCGCCTACGGCGTCTCCAGCCAGGAGCTGGTGCGGCTCAATGAAATCGAGGCGCCTTACGTGATCTATGTCGGACAGCCGGTGCTGCTGCCGACGACAAGCGGCGGCCAGACCGTGGCGACCAACGCGGCGGTCGTCGGCGGCCTGCCGCGTCCGGCGGCGCAGCCGCAGGCGGCCGGCACGGCGAGCGGCGGATCGAGCGTGACTTCCGTGTCGCCGGCCCTCGGCGGCGGGACGGTGAGCGCCAATCCGATCGAAGCGTCCGGCGCGCCGAACGCCGCGAGCGCGCCGTCATCGCCGCAAGCACCGGGGCCCGTTGCCTCTCTGCCGGAGGCTGCCGCGCCGCCGCCGGAAGCGCCGATCGTCGCGCCCGCCAGCGCCTTCATCTGGCCGGTCCAGGGCAACGTGCTGTCGGGCTACGGCCCCAAGGCGGGCGGGCTCTATAACGAGGGCATCAATATAGCCGTGCCGCAGGGTACGCCGGTGCGCGCGTCGCAGGACGGCGAGGTGGTCTATGTCGGCAACGAATTGCGCGGCTACGGTAATCTCTTGTTGCTGCGCCATCCCAATGGCTGGGTGACGGCCTACGCCCACAACGAGACGCTGCTGGTGCAGCGCGGCGACAAGGTGCGGCGCGGCCAGGCCATCGCCCGCGCGGGATCCAGCGGCAGCGTCGATACGCCGCAAGTCCATTTCGAGATTCGCCAGGGAACCCGCTCGGTCGATCCGACCCGCTATCTCGCGGGCCAGGGCGTCACGGAGCGCATTCCCGCAGGCGGGTAATCCGCCTGACATATTTTTGCGCGATCATGTCGTTATGACACGCGTGGCTCTCATTATCGCACTGTTCATGGTCGTTGCCGGCGGCTCACAGGCCGAACCCATAGGCGGACTGCGCTTTATCGGCGGCGTCGCATTTCCGCAGGGGCTTGAGGTGGACGGCACACGGATCGGCGGATTGTCCGGCCTCGATTATGACGCCGCAAAGGATCGTTTTCTCGTCCTCAGCGACGATCGTTCGGACTTCGCTCCGGCACGCTTCTACGAAATGAAGCTGCGCTTCGCCGATGGCCGGCTGGCCGGAGCGGATATGCAATCGGCGACGATCCTGCAGCAAAGCGATGGCACTCCGTTTCCCAATACCAAGCAGGGCGGCGAGGTTCCCGATCCGGAATCGATCCGCATCGATCCGGAAAATCACGGTCGTCTGTGGTGGACCAGCGAGGGCGACCGCCCGCGCGCGCTCAAGCCGTTCCTGCGCAGCATGGATCGCGCCGGCAAGGCAGCCGGCGAAATTGCAATTCCGGCGATGTTCGCCATGCAACCTGGGACCGAACGGGGCCCGCGCAGCAATCTCGCCTTCGAGGCGCTCAGCTTCGCCGCCGACGGCGGATCGTTATGGGTCGGCATGGAGGGCGCGCTCCATGAAGACGGGCCATTGACGACGCCGGATGCTGGCACGGTCAGCCGCTTCAGCCATTTTGGGCGGGACGGCCGCTTGCTCGGCCAATACGCCTATCCAGTCGATGCCGTACCCGGCCGACCCGGCGTCGGCAAGGCGGCGGACAATGGCGTGACGGAAATCCTCGCGCTCGATGCGCGGCGGATTCTCGTCCTCGAACGCGCGGCGATTCAGGACGAGACAGGAGCCTTCCGTAACGATATCCGCCTTTATGAAGCCGACCTGACAAGCGCGAGCGACATCTCCGACCTGTCGGGGCTTCGGGGCGAGAGCTACCGGCCGATGACCAAGCGTTCCGTCGCCAATCTCGGCGTACTGATGCAGGATGCGCGCATCGATAATATCGAAGGCATGAGCTGGGGGCCGACGCTGGCGAACGGCGGACGCACTCTGATCTTTGTATCGGACGACAATTTCAATAAGACGCAGGTGACGCAGGTTCTCGCCTTCGAGGTCTTGCCTTAAGCCTCAGCGTCCGATTGGAAGGTGCCCAGCGGGGCGGATACGACCGGGCCGCGTTCGCGACTAGGCCATCCGGCGGAATTTGCAGCGGATGCTCAAGACGGCTTTTCCTGTTGCGTCTCCAAGAGCTGGCGAACCTCTCGCCATATGCTCAATTGGTAATAGTCCCGCGCCTTTTGGGCTTTGATCGTCTCGTCCAAAGCAGTCGTCTTCGCGCCGCTCATGCCGTGTTTTTGCAGCAGAGAGGCCGCCAGCCGCTTGGCTTCGCTCGTCCCAGACATCATCTTACTGGGGGATTCCGAAGATGATTTCGGCTGATTCTCCATGACAGCTTGAGGCCGCAAACGGACAAGCCTGTCGTTCGTCATGCGACATTTGAACCTCCGGAATGAACCCTCATGCCGAGCCAACGGAATTTCGCCCGCGAGGTTCCTCCGGTTCGGCCGCAAATCCACCGATTGCCCGTCTTTATGTCTCGTTCCGAGCGCCCGATGCATTCTGGCTTTGGGCGCCTTAACGCGCGATCGGGATCGCCGCGGCGAAACGGATCTGTTCGTAGTCGCTGATCAAAACGTTGATCGTCAGGCTCCAGGCGCCGCTGACGGCGAAGTCGGGGCCGCTCAGGCGGTAATGCCCATCACCCAGCTTCTCTAAACGCCGTTGGATCGGTTCGATACCGGCCATGTCATGGCGCAGTTCCACCGAGGCTTCGAGGGCGGCGAGCGGCCGTCCGTCGCCCGCCGACAAGCGAATATCGAGCCGATTGTGACCGGCGACGGCGGGATCGACGTTGATGAAGGCCATACGCCCGCGCGACATCGTCACAGTCGAATAGCCGGGTAGGGGTGCCGCGTGATCATGCTCGGCATGCTGCCCGGCGGATCGCGGCGGCATCGTCTGCGACAGGAAGGCGGTGACCGCAAGGATCGCCAGGCCAAGACATATTTCCCAGCGGATGGTGCGCCGCAGCGCGCCCTTGGCGGTGGAGTCTGTGCGCAATTGTGGCGTCAGGCGGAACTTGTTGTAGGCGGCAATCGCGATCAGGCCGGCGACGAGCGACAGCTTGAGCAGCAGGAGTGCGCCATAGCGGCTGGCCGCCAGCGCATCGATGGTTTGCAATTGGACGGCGGAGATCGCCAGGCCAGCCAGAATCAGGATCGGCAGTCCGACGCTCATGCCGCGCGAGAAGCGCGTGATGGTCGGCAGGGTGCCTTTGTTGTCGCGCTCCAGGCTGCGCAACAGCGGCGCGAAGGAGCCGAGCCAGGCCGCGGCGATGGCGACATGGAAAAACAGCGCCGGCATGGTGAGCCAGCGCGGCTGCGCGGTCGCGACATGCCCCGACACCACGAAGGCCGCGGCACAAAACAACAAAGCGGCAACGGCGACGGGGGAAAACAGCCACTGCGCGCGCTTGTCGGTGCCGAGCTTGATCGCCAGCATGAAAAGCCCGACCGAAGCCAAAGCCAGCAGTGCGGCCGTGCCGCGCGTGCTGCCGAATCCCAGACGCCATAAAGCAGGCCGAAGGATATCCGCAGCCGCCGCGTCGGCGAGCATGCCGCCTTGCAAACCGAAGGTGAGAAGTGCCGTGAGTACCGCCAAGACGGCGCAGCCGGTCAGCAGCGGGGCTAGGGCGCGGCGGTTGGCGAGGCGCTCGCCCGGGAACAAAAGCAGGAACAGCACGCCGCCGGCGAGCGTCAAAACGCCGGCGAGATGAAGCGCGCGATTGACGCCGTTGGCGGCGGCCCAGACAGGGGAATCCGCCGCGGCTTCCGGCGCGCGCCAAGCCGCCGGCTCATCGCCGATGGCGAACAAATAAGAGCCTCCGACCGGATGCGAATCCTCCGATGTGATGCGATAGGACAGGACATAGGCGCCGGGCGCGAGGGGCGCGGGGAGCAGGATGCGCAGATCGCCGTCGCGAACTTCGGTTCTGGCGTCGGACGCCACCTGTTCGCCTGCGGCATCGATGATCCGCAGCGCGACCGGTTGCACCGCTTCGTTGAAGCGCAGCAGAATCTCGCTCGGCGATTGCGCCAGGACCGCGCGATCGGCGGGGATAGTTTCCAGGAGAACGGCATGCGACCAGGCCGGCTGTCCGCACAAGGCGGTAGCCCAGAGCAAAGCGAGAAGGGCGAGAAACTGTCGTTTCATAGCGATGGAAGACCGCGGGGAGAGACAAGCCCTCCCCGCGAGCCTCTTACGGCTTCGGCAGGATCTGCAGGCGCGGCGCCGGCATCTTCAGATCGCCGCCGCTCTGGCCGGCGGCCGGAATTTCGATCCAACGTTCGGCCGCCTTCTCGCATTCCTGCACGGCGGGGATATATAGCGTGCCCGTCTTTGGCGGCATGGCGCCGCGCAAGACGAATTCGTCATATTGCTCGTCGGGCAGATTGCCGCCGCTCCAGATCACCTCGCGCACGACTTCGGTGATGGTCGCGCCGTGATCGCCGGCAATCGGCTTGTCGAGCTTCGCCTTGACGGTGCGGAGCTGCCAGCCGGCCTTGGGCATCGGCTTGACGTTCAGAACGCCTTCCGGGATTTGCACTTTGAACGTATGCATGGCGGCCCCGTCGCAGCCGTGCGGCACGCGGAAGGTCAGTTTGGCGGTCGCGCCGGCGACGGCCTGCTGCTGCTCGATGGTGACATGGGCCTCGGCCGAGGTGATGGCGAGGATGGATAGGCTCATCGCGGTGACGAGCGTGAGGACATGATGACGCATGAAAGCGCTCCTATGATTTCGCATGACAGAGAAAATACCGACGCGAGCGTCGGTCGCTGATGTCAGGCGAAAATGGGCGGGGCGCGGGCGCTTTGCGGGACGAAGCGGCGGCCATCGGGCCCGCGGTCGTCGCTCGGCAGGATGCGGTCGATCTCGCCGAAGCTCGGCTTTGCGGCGAGGAGGATCGCCGGCGTAATCGCCGCATTGACCTGGAAATAGCCGGGGCAGGCCGGGCAGTAAGGCACATGCGGGGCGTTCTGCGCCGGGGGCTCTTGTTCACCCTGTTGCTCCGCATCCAGGGCGGCGAGAGACACCGTCTTGAGGCCGTCGGAGGTGCAGAGGACGACCGTATCCCAAGCCTGAGCCGGCGCGGCGTGCAGAGCGCTCGATAGCAGCGCAGGGAACAAGGTCTGGAGCAGCAGCGCGCAAAGGCCGAGGCGCGCGGCGAAGCGGCGCAGCGGTCCCTGCGAAGATGGGTGGCTCCCGGTTCTCATGGCGGGACCCTACATCCTGGTCCACAGGCGCTCAAATGTTTTTCGTGCGGATCACATGTCCAGAGTCAACGTCTCGCCCTTGCAGCGCGACACGCAGGACATCATCAGTTTGTTCTGCGCCTGCTCCCAGGGCACCATGACATCGTCGAGATGTTCCGGGATTCCGCCCAGCACCAGCACGCCGCAATTGCCGCAGTAGCCGTTCTTACAACGATAGCTGACCGGATAGCCGGCTTCGAGCAGCACCTCGAGCAGGCTTTTGTCTTCGGGCACTGTGAGCGTCACGCCGCTTTTTGCCAGGACGACTTTGAAAGCACTCATACTATCTCGCTCTACTAGGCAGCGTCGCTTTCCGGGCAAAGATGGACTTCCACGGTGACGTGCCTCACGCCGAGGGATTTGGGCAGCAGCCGCTTATAATGATCCGGTTCTCGCGGCTGGTGCGTCACCAGCGACAGGGCCGCGGCATAGATACCCGGCCCGATCGACCAGACATGCAGATCGGCGATGCGGGCATCGCTGTCCGCCTCAATGACGCGGCGAATCTTCTCGCGCATATCCTGGGGTGCGGCGAAGTCGAGCAGCACGCGTCCGCTGCCGAAAATCAAGCCGCGCGCCCAGATGACGATCACGGCAGCGCCGACCAGTCCCATGATCGGATCGAGCCAGGCCAAGCCGTAGAAGCGTCCGCCGAGCAGTGCGGCGATCGCGAGCAACGAGGTGAGCGCATCGGCCATGACATGCAGCA
>CAMAVH010000037.1 GCA_945861615.1 Rhizobium sp. Q54
GCGCGCAGGCGGCCCGCCTTGATCGGGCCGACGAATTCGCCGTAGCCGCTGATGCCGGCGGCGACATGGTTGCCCATGATCGCCGCGAGCGCTTCGCCGCCGCCCGAGAAGGGCACGTAATTGATCTTCGACGGATCGGCGCCGACGTCCTTGGCGATTAGGCCGGCGAGGATATGGTCGGTGCCGCCAGCCGAGCCGCCGGCGATGGCGACCGCGCCGGGATTGGCTTTGATCTTCTCTGCGAGCTCTTTCATCGTCTTGATCGGCGAAGCGGCGGGCACGACGATTACTTCATATTCGCCGGTCAGGCGGGCGATCGGCGTGGTCTGCTGCAAGGTGACGGCCGACTTATTGGTCAGGATGGCGCCGACCATGACGAGGCCATTGACCATCAACTGGTTGCCGTCGCCCTTCATGTTGTTGACGAGCGAGGCGAGACCGATGGTGCCTCCGGCGCCGGTCACGTTGGCGACCTGCACGTTCTTGACGATGCCGGCCTGGGTGATGGCGGACTGCATCTGGCGCGCGGTTGAGTCCCAACCGCCGCCCGGCGCGGCCGGTGCCATGATCTTGAGCTGCTGGATATTCTGCGCTTGCGCGGCGCCAAGCGGCGCCGCGAGCGCGGCGAGCGCCGTCGCGATCAAGGCGGCGCGGCGGGTGAAGCGCGGCGCGTGAAGGGAGAGTGTCATCGGCGAAGTCTCCGTGAAAGTGCGCGTGGGGGAATCGATTCCTGAGACTAAGTCCGTCAAGGCCCGGGCGGCAAGTCTCGGGGCGGTAACCGCCTTATGCTGCAACGCAACAGAATGCTGGCTATTTCAAACGCTCGCTTAGCCGCGCGGGTTCCGCCACTCAGTGATAGGCCGTGAGTTCGTCCTGGGCCGCCGCATCTGCGCGCGAGGGCAAGGGCTGTGTCGGCGTGCTGATCCAGCTGAAAATATCGGCAAGCACGACCTCTGCCTGCAAATCGCGCAACAGCATGTGATAGCCGCGGCTATAGACCGCGAGCTGATGCCGGCCGTCACGCGGCAAGCGCGACATCATGTCGAGCGTCGGCGTCTTCGGCACCACTTCGTCGCGCAGGCCGTAAAGGATCAGGCTGCGCGCCGTCAGCTTCGGCGATCGGCCGAAGGCCTCGTCCATTAGATCGACGAGGCCGCGAATGGTGTCGATGCGCGTCTCCTTGATGACCAGGGGGTCGGCGGACAATTTGCGTAGCATGTCGATATTGTCGGACGGCAAAATGTCGAGCCCCTTGGCGGAGAGCTGCATCCAGGGCAGCGTATGGCTGGCGAACCACAGCGCCCAGGTCTGGTAGAACGGCATATGGCTGCGGTCCCACACGGCCGGCGCGACGAGAATGACGCCGTCGGCGGTCGGCGGGCGTTCGCCGGTCATGGCGGTGAGCAGGATCGCGCCGCCCATGCTTTCGCCCAGGATATAGAGCGGCAGAGCCGGATGGCGCGCGCGCAGCAGCGCCGCCACCGTGCGCAGATCGTCGATGTAGGTTTCGCTGCCGGCCCAGCGCCCGCTGTCGGGAGCGCGACCGAAACCGCGCTGATCGTAGGCGTAGGTGGCCACGCCGCGCGCCGCCCAATATTTCCCCGGTTCGTCGAAGGCGTTGGAATAATCGTTGAACCCATGCAGCGCCAGGATCAGCGCCTTGGGCTGACCAGTCACTGTTTCGTCCGGCAACCAACTGCGCAGCGGCAGGCGCATGCCGTCGGCCATCGTTACGGACGCATCGTCTCGCGTCATTTCGAGAGCGGGGGCCTTCACCGGCGGCCCCGCCGGCAGATAGCGCGGCATGCAGGCGGCGAGGGCGAGAACGCAGGACAGCGACAAAAGGCGGACAAGGGCGGGCATCCTGTGACGATAACGACGGGACAGGCCATGCAAATCCGGCACCAATCCCGCCTTAGGTCGCCGCCGCTTCGGCAAGCCCCGCAGCGCGCCGGCCGCCGGTCAGCTCGAGGAAGATATCCTCCAGCCGGCTTTCCTCGGTCGTGACGTCGGCGATGACGACGCCGGCATCGCGCAGCGCGGCGAAAATCTCGCCGATCTGCGTTTGGCTCGGCTGGTAGCGGAAGGCGATGCGGCGCGGTGGCAGCAGTTCGGGGGCGAAGCGCTGCAAGGCGGGCGGCACGCTGGCGATATCGTCGGCCGCCGTCACGATCAGTTCCTTGCGGTCGAGGCGGTGCAGCAATGCGCTTGTCGTGTCGCAGGCGACGACGTCGCCTTTGTCGATGATGGCGATGCGGTCGCACAGCTTCTCGGCTTCTTCGAGATAATGCGTGGTCAGCAAAATCGTCGTGCCCTGCTCGTTCATCGCCTTCATGTAGGCCCACAGGCTTTGGCGCAACTCGATATCGACGCCGGCGGTGGGTTCGTCGAGCACCAGGATCGGCGGATTGTGCAGCATGGCCTTGCCGATCAACAGGCGGCGCCGCATGCCGCCCGACAGGGTGCGGGCATAGGCTTCGGCCTGGTCGGTCAGGCCGACGGCGCGCAGGATTTCGTCGGTGCGGCGCTCGCGCGTCGGCACGCCATAGAAGCCCGACTGCAGGTTGAGCAGCGCGCGCGGCGTGAAGAAGGGATCGATGTTCAATTCCTGCGGCACGATGCCGATCGACAGGCGCGCCGCGCGCGCGTCCTTTTCGATGTCATGGCCCCAGATGCGCACGCTGCCGCTGGTCTTGTTCACCAAGCCTGCGAGGATGTTGATCGTCGTCGATTTGCCGGCGCCGTTGGGGCCCAGGAGACCAAAGAACGAACCGCGCGGAATCTGCAGATCGATGCCGCGCAAGGCGGTTTTGGCCGGCGTACTCTTGCCGGCGGCATAGGTCTTGGTCAGACCGGAAATTTCGACGGCGTAATCGGGCCAGCCGGCCTGCTGGACGGAGGCGGCGGAAGCGGAAATCGGGGGCATGACGGAATGGCCAGACGGGTTGCGGCGAAGGGTTGAGAGGATGGGGCGCCAGGGGCTATGATGCGGCCGTCATTCTGGCCCTCTCGGCGGCCTCCGTCAAACCAGGGTCGAACCACGGCACAGATCGCTGCCGACGCTTCCGCAGTTCCATTCTTCATCGCTCGCCCCGGAGACTCCATGGCCGCGCCCAATTTCCTGACCCCGCCCGAGATCATTGTCATCGACGAATTGCAGGTCGCCTGCGACGGCCCAGGCGGCGCCCTCGGCCATCCGCGCGTCTATCTTAACCTGGAAGGCAAGGGCGAAGCCGAGTGCCCCTATTGCGATCGGCGCTATGTCTTGAAGGCGGGCGCGAAACCGGCCGCCCACTGATGGCCAAGACGCCCGAGACCGGCCAGCCCGCGGCGGGAACGCCGGGCAAGCCGAATCATCTCTATCTGATCGACGGCTCGGGCTACATCTTCCGCGCCTATCACGCGCTGCCGCCGATGACGCGGCGCGACGGCACGCCGGTCAATGCCGTCTTCGGCTTTTCGCAAATGCTGCTGAAGCTGATCGCCGACACCGAGACGGACTATCTCGCCGTCATCTTCGACGCTGCGCGCAAGAATTACCGCAACGACATCTATGCCGACTACAAGGCGAACCGGCCGGAAGCGCCGGAGGACCTGGTGCCGCAGTTCGCGCTGATCCGCGAGGCGACGCGCGCCTTCAACGTGCCCTGCATCGAGATGGAGGGCTACGAGGCCGACGACCTGATCGCCACCTACGCCAAGGCCGCCGTCGCCAACGGCGACGAGGTGACGGTGGTGTCCTCCGACAAGGACTTGATGCAGCTGGTCTCCGATAAGGTCTCGCTACTCGATCCGATGAAGCAGAAGCGGATCGGCCATGCCGAGGTCATGGAGAAGTTCGGCGTCGCACCGGAAAAGGTGCTCGACGTGCTGTCGCTGGCCGGCGACGCGGTCGACAACGTGCCCGGCGTACCCGGTATCGGCTACAAGACCGCCGCCGAACTGATCAACATCTACGGCGATCTCGACACGCTGCTCGCGCGCGCCGGCGAGATCAAGCAGCCCAAGCGGCGCGAGAACCTTCTCGCCTACGCCGATAAGGCGCGCATGTCGCGCGATCTCGTGCGGCTCGAAGAGAACGCCCCGGTCACTGAGATTTATACGGATTTCATCGTCCAGCCGCCCGATCCCGGCGTCCTGCTCGGCTTCCTCAAGGCGCAGGATTTTAACCGCCTGCTCGCCCGCGTCGGCAGCGATCTGGCCGCGCGCGGCGTCAAGGTCAGCGACCTGGATTTGAGCGCGCCGCCCGGCAAAGAGACGCCTGACAGCTTCGCGCCGCCGAAATTGACGGTGATGCGGCCCGGAAAGAGTGATGCCGCGCCGGTCGCGCTCGGCGAACAACAGGCCGCCTTGCTCGCGAGCCTGAGCAAGATGCCCGATTCGAAAAGCTATAGTTGCATCCAGGACGAAGACGCGCTGCGCTTGTGGATCGCCAAGGCGCGCGATGCCGGCCTCGTCGCGGTCGATAGCGAGACCACCTCGCTCGATCCCATGAAGGCGGAACTGGTCGGCATTTCATTGGCCATCGTGCCGGGCGAAGCGGCCTATCTGCCGCTCGGCCATATCGACCCGACCGCCGATCAGGGCGCGCTCGACCTCGGCGTCGCGCCGGGGGAGACGGCAGGGCGGCCCAAGCAGATCGCGCTCCAGACGGCGCTCGATCTTTTGAAGCCGCTGCTGGAGGACGAAGGCGTCATCAAGATCGGCCATAACATCAAATACGACAAGCAGGTGCTGGCGAGCTACGGCGTGGGCATATCGCCGATGGACGACAGCATGGTGCTGTCCTATGTGCTCGAAGGCGGATTGCACGGCCATGGCATGGACGATCTCGCTGAGCTGCATTTTGGCCATAGCACGATCAAATATGGCGACGTGACCGGATCGGGCCGCAAGCAGGTGACTTTCGATCGTGTCAATCTCGACGCGGCGACCTGCTACGCCGCCGAAGACGCCGACGTGACTCTGCGCCTGCATACCCTCTTGAAGCCGCGGTTGGTGTCCGACCATATGGTCACGGTGTACGAGACGCTGGAGCGGCCGCTGATCGGCGTCCTCGCCGAGATGGAGCGGGCCGGCATCAAGGTCGATCGCGATGTCTTGCACGGCCTCTCGGCCGATTTCGAAAGGCGCATGAACATTCTCGGCGCCGAAATCCAGAAGCTGGCGGGGCGCGAGTTCAATGTCGGCTCGCCCAAGCAGCTCGGCGAAGTGCTGTTCGATGACATGAGCCTGCCGGGCGGCAAGAAGGGCAAGACCGGCGCATACGCCACCGGCGCCGATGTGCTGGAGGAATTGGCCGCGCAAGGCCATGATCTGCCGGCGCGCGTGCTCGAATGGCGGCAGATTCAAAAATTGAAAAGCACCTATTCCGACGCGCTGGCCGAGCAGATCAACCCCAAGACCGGCCGCGTGCACACCAGCTATTCGATGACCGGCGCGGCGACCGGCCGCCTTAGCTCGAACGATCCCAATCTGCAGAACATTCCCGTGCGCACCGAGGAGGGCCGCAAGATCCGCCGCGCCTTCATTGCCGAGAAGGGCTGCAAGCTGCTGTCAGCCGACTATTCGCAGATCGAATTGCGCCTGTTGGCCCATGTCGCCGGCATCGACACCTTGAAGAAAGCCTTCCGCGACGGGCTCGACATTCACGCCATGACGGCGTCCGAAATGTTCGGCGTGCCGGTCAAGGGGATGGATCCGATGATCCGCCGTAAGGCCAAGGCGATCAACTTCGGCATCATCTACGGCATCAGCGCCTTCGGCTTGGCCAATCAGCTCGGCATTCCGCAAGGCGAGGCCAGTACCTATATCAAGGCCTACTTCGAGCGCTATCCCGGCATCCGCGATTATATGGAGCGGACCAAGGAGATCGCGCGCAAGCAGGGCTTCGTCACGACGATCTTCGGCCGCAAGATCCATGTGCCCTGGATCAACGACAAGGTGCCGTCGCGCCGCAGCTTCGCCGAGCGCGCCGCGATCAACGCGCCGTTGCAGGGCGCCGCCGCCGACATCATCAAGCGTGCGATGATCCGCGTGCCGGACGCCCTCAAGGATGCCAGCCTGAAGGCCAGGATGCTGCTGCAGGTGCATGACGAACTGGTGTTCGAACTGCCCGAGAGCGAGGCCGAGAAGACCGCGAAAGTCGTGCGCGAGGTGATGGAGCGCGCGACCCTGCCGGCGCTCAGCCTCGACGTGCCGCTGATCGTCGAGACCGGCGTCGGCGACGACTGGGCGGCGATTCACTAGGACCGCCCCCGCGCGTCAAGGCGTCTCTTCGCGCCAGCGCGACAGATGGGCCGGCGGCTCGACGAGATTGCCGTCGTCGTCGAGGAACATCTCTTGCTTGCGCACGCCGGCGGCGATCTCGGCTTCTTCCGCCGCGACCTTCGCGCGATAGGCAGCCATCTGCGTCTGATAGGCTTCGCGCGCTGTGCGTTGCTCGGCGCGCTCGCGTCGCACGCGCCGGGCGAAGCCGATGAAGCCGACCGTTCCTATGAGAGCGAGCGGCGGCAGCAGCACGATGAGAATCTTGGAAAACAGGCTGCGATCGCGCCCGAGCATCAGCCGGGTCGTGCAGTCGTACTTCGCCTGCGAAGTGCGCAGCTCGTTGCAGGCGGCGAGTTGCCGCTCGTAGGGCATGTAGGAATTGGCGCCGTCGAGCGGCACGTCGGTCTTCGTGATGTTGATCGCGTGCAACGTGGCGCCGACCAGCCAGCCGCAGCAGAGAACGGCGAGCGCCCAGCGCAAAAGATCGCGGCGCTCGAACGTGATGAGCTCGGTCATCGATCACCTCTTTTGGTGAAAGAGGCCCCCCGGCGGCTTGATGGACGACGAGACCATAGCGGCCGAGTGGTTAATAAATCGTAGCGAGATTTGCCGCTATTTGCCGCTTTCACGCGGCGGCGGGCTGCGCCAGCCCGGCCGTGGCGGGGAGCGCGCGACCGATCAGATAGCCGGCGACGGCGCCGAGCACGGCCCAGAAGGCGGCCTGGGCGATCAACGAGGCGACGGCGAAGCGCGCCGCCAGTTCGGCCGGCACGGCGCCCGCTTCGGCGGCATGTTCGGGCGCCCCGATGACATGCGGCAGCAGAATGAGCGCGACCCCGGCGGTGACCGCCGCGACGCGGAATTTGGCCCCCTTGGTCGGGAGGGGCGCGAAGACGATCAGGCCGAGGCCGGCGAGGCTGGCGAGCGCGGTGGCGATCCACCAGAGCTGGCGGCCCGCCAGATCGGCGGCGGCCATGCCGGGCACTTCCGGCGGCAGGCCGAGAGCCGGCGCGACGGCGAAGGCGGCGAAGCCGGCGAGGCCCCAGAGCAGGCCGCGGCGCCAGTCGAGCGCGCGGCCGGCGAAAACCATGCCGGCGACCAGGATGCAGCCATAGCCGACGCCGGTGAGAATGTTGGCGAGAACGGTATAGGCGATGCGCTCGGCGCCGTCTTCGGGCGACCAGGCGTCTGCGTCATGGGCATGCGCGGTGGCATGGTCATGCGCATCGATTGCGCCGTCATGACTATGGGCCGGCGCGGCTTCGCCGGTCTCATAGACCTCGGCAGCGAGGATGAGCGGGACGACTTTGACCTGCTGCACGGCGGTGAAGGCGATACCGGCGACGACGCCGGCCAGCAGACCGGCGGTCAGGATGCGACGCAGAATGGCGATCATGATGCTGTCCCCTCGCGCGGACTTAGTGGCAGGGGAAGGTGAAGCTGTGTCGCGTGTCATGCGCCGCGTTGTGGATCGTCTCGGGCTGGGCGAAGCCGACGCCGAACAGCAGGAAGCTGCCGAACAGCAGCACCACGGCGCCGGCGGCGACGGCTTGCGTGCGGGCCAGGCCGGCGGGCGTGGCGGCGGATGTCGGGCGGGTGTCGGCGTCCATGGCGATGATCCTCGGTATCAAGATTGGGGCATCAAATTTGGGGCATGAACTGTGTGGCCCCAAGAATGAGTCGGCGAAAGTGAATTGACGCCGGTTATACCCGAAGGTCAATTGTTATAGTATAACAATTTCGTTCTGGGAGCGTCATTGCCGGCGTGAAATCTGCCTAGAACAGCAGACCTTGCTCGACGCCGATCTGCCAGACGATGGAGGCGCCGAGGAAGATCGTCAGCAGGCCGATGGCGAACGTCAGGCCGCTATAGAGGTTGCCGAGCTTATGCGCGGTCAGGCGCAAGGGCAGGCCGATGGCGAAGGACAGGACCATCATGCCGCCGATCGAACCGAGGCCGAATAGCGCGATATAGGCGACGCCGAGCCAGACGCTTTCGATGGTGCCGAGCGTCAAGAGCACCAGGGCGGCCGAGCCGGCCATGCCATGGACGAGGCCGACGCAGAGCGCGCGCAGCGGCAGAATGCGCTTGTGCGTGTGGGAATGGGGCGCATGCGCATGCGGGATGGCGGCCTTGGCAGGCGGGTGGTCGTGCAGATGCAGGTGGCGCTCGCCGCCATGGCGGTGCGGATGGATATGCAGGCCCTGTTTCCACATGCGGCGCACCACGTCGGCGCCAAGGACGACGAGCATCACGCCGACGGCGAGCTCCAGCGCGTGGGCCATGGTGTCGGGGATCGTCAGCCCGAGCAGCAGCACCGCCGAGCCGAAGACGAACAGGGTGATAGTATGGCCAAGGCCCCAGGCGATGCCGAAGCGGGCGGCTTCGGCCGGGCTGCTGCTGCGGGTCGCCAGGGCGGCGACGGCGGCGACATGGTCGGCCTCCATCGCGTGCTTCATGCCGAACAGCAGGCCAAGGAATAGAACGGAAATCAAGGCAACAACTCCCCATGAGGGTTTGGCGCCGGTCTGGGACGCGCCGGCTTGTGGCTGGGCTGCAAAATGGAGGGCGCGGGCGGGAACCCGCCGAATAGGCGAGCATCATAAGAGCGGCCCCTGGAGGGTCAACCAATAGGTATGAAGTTTACGCCGGAAATCATACGGCCCCAGGGCTGGGGAAAACCGCCCGGGCGCTCTGGCGGTGGTGTCTCGGACCCTGTTGAACGCCGTTTTTTCGTCAAATTTCAGGGGCTTAATCTGCTCTCGCCCCTCCCATCCCGGCCAACCGGGTTTTGCCACAGGCACGGAAACCATGCAAAATGACCCCCGCCGCGCGGTCGCCACCGCGAACCCGCCGTTTTTTGCCCTGATCGAGTCCCATCCCGAGCCCCAACGCGAGCTGACGCCCGACATGACGACGAGCAAAGCCGGCGGCGTTCCCGCCCCCGTTCCCGCCAAAACACGCCGCACCATCGCCCTGGTGGACGACGATCAGAACATCCTGACGTCGGTCTCCATGTCGCTCGAAGCCGAGGGCTTCGAAGTGCGCACCTACACCGACGGCGAGCAGGCGGTCAAAGGCATCACCGCTCGGCCGCCCGATGTCGCCATCCTCGACATCAAGATGCCGCGCATGGACGGCATGGAGCTGCTGACGCGTTTGCGCCGCCAGTCTCAATTGCCGGTGATCTTCCTGACCTCGAAGGACGACGAGCTCGACGAAGTGCTCGGCCTGCGCATGGGCGCCGACGATTACATCCGCAAGCCCTTCTCGCAGCGCCTGCTGATCGAGCGCATCCGCGCGCTGATGCGGCGCAAGGAATTGTCGGTCGAGGGCGCGGCGCCGGCCGCTTCCGGCGAAGGCGCCGTTGTGCGCGGCGATCTGCTGCTCGATCCGGCGCGCCATCTCTGCACCTGGCAGGGCAAGCCGGCGCAACTCACCGTCACCGAATTTCTCATTCTGCAGTCGCTCGCCATGCGTCCCGGCCATGTGAAGAACCGCGACCAGTTGATGGACGCGGCCTACGGCGAACATGTCTATGTCGACGACCGCACCATCGACAGCCACATCAAGCGGCTGCGCCGCAAGCTCAAGGCGCTCGACAAGGACTTCAATCAGATCGAGACGCTCTACGGCCTCGGCTACCGTTACAAGGACAAGTAGCGGCTCATCGCGGGCGCCGGTCCTGGCGAAAGACCGGCGCGGCCCGCAAGAGGACAGGATTCATTGGCGCGACAACTGCCGAAACGATGGCCCGGCGATGCGCTCGGGAACGGCGATGGCCTGCATGCGGGCGCGGACGAGGATCCGCGCGCCTGGCGCGCTGCGCGCGTGACCGATGATATCGATCTGTCGTCCGCCGCCGACGGGCGGAGGGCGGGCGAAGCCGCTGTGCGCCCCGAACATGACAGCCGCACGCGCCTCGGTCGCCCGCGCGGCGAGCGCCGTCGCCGTCGCGGCCTGTCGCTGACGTGGCGCATTCTCTTCGTCAATGTCATGGCGCTCGCCGCCTTGGCCGGCGGCCTGCTGTACATGGACCGCTATCGCGAAAGCCTGATCGGCTCGGAGTTGTGGTCGCTGACCGTGCAGGCGCAGATCGTCGCCGAGGCGCTCGGCGAAGCGGCGGTGACGTCCGATGTCGGCGAAGGCGGCGACTATCTCACCGCCATGGCGCGTCCCCTGGTGCGCCGTCTTGCCGGCCCGCTCGGCCTGCGCGTGCGACTGTTCGCCGCCAATGGCGATTTGATCGCCGATTCGCTGTCGTCCTCCGTGGTCGGCGGTCCCGTCACGGTGCAACCCTTGGCGCCGCCGGTCGCCGTCACGCGCGGCCCCCTGGATGTGCTGCTCGATTTCTACGAATGGGCCATCGAACTGCTGCCCAACAAGGATAGATATCCGCCTTACGCCGAATCCTCACCGCCGGTCGCCGCCGATTTCGAGGAGGCGATCTACGCTTTGCGCGGCGAGCCGCGCGCCGAAGTTCGCGTCAACGCGCGCGACGATCTGATGCTCTCGGCCGCCGCGCCGGTCAGCCGCTACAAGCAGGTGCTCGGCGCCGTCGTGGTGACGAAGGACAGCGCCGATATCGAGAATAGTTTGCGCCGCGTCCGCCTCGACATTCTGCAGGTGCTTGCCATCGTCATGGCCATGTCTGTGCTCGTCTCGCTCTATCTTGCCGGCACCATCGCGCGTCCGGTGCGCCGTCTCGCGGCGGCGGCCAAGCGCGTCGGCCACGGCCAGGGCCGCAAGGTCGCCATTCCCGATTTCTCGCGCCGATCCGACGAGATCGGCGATCTGTCCGCCGCGCTGCGCGAGATGACCGATGCGCTATGGACGCGCATGGATGCCATCGAGCGTTTCGCCGCCGACGTGGCCCATGAAATCAAGAATCCTCTGACCTCGCTGCGCAGTGCCGTCGAAACGGTGGCGCGCATCGAGGACGCCGAGCAGCGCCGCAAGTTGATGGCGATCATCATGGACGACGTGAAGCGGCTCGATCGCCTGATCAGCGACATCTCCGATGCCTCTCGCCTGGATGCCGAACTGTCGCGCGCCGAGAGCGAGCCGGTCGATCTGTCCGGCATTCTCGCGGCGCTCGCCGACATTCATGCGGCGACGGCGAGCGACGGCGGTCCGCGCCTGATCTACGAACCGGCGGTCGATGCGGCGAGCGACCTATTCGTCGAGGGCATCGAGAGCCGTCTCGTCCAGGTCTTCCGCAATTTGCTCGGCAACGCCGTATCCTTCAGCCCGCCGAACGGCGAGATTCGCCTGCGCGTCTGGCGCGAGGGGCGCTGGATCAAGGCGACGGTCGAGGATCAGGGCCCCGGCATCCCCGAGGACAAGCGCAAGGCGATCTTCGACCGCTTCTATACCGAGCGGCCGAAGGGCGAGAAGTTCGGCACCCATTCGGGCCTCGGCCTCAGCATTTCGCGCCAGATCGTCGAGGCGCATCGCGGCCGCATCTGGGCGGAAAACATCTACGACGCGCCGACCGCCGATCGCGGCGCCGTGCGCGGCGCGCGCTTCACCGTCGAGCTGCCGGCGGCCACCAAGGCGCAGATCGGCAAATCGCCGGCCAAGGCGACTCTCGGCGGCGCGGACGATTGAACCCCATGGCGCGCGCGGCAACAGGGCGCAAGGCGCCGAACGAGCCTTCGATAGGCGAGACGATCCATGCCAGCTGCGTCGCCTTCGGCGCGCGCGGGGTGCTGTTGCTCGGGCCCTCGGGCAGCGGCAAGTCGGATCTTGCGCTGCGCGCCGTCATGCAGGAAAGCGCCCGCCTCGTGGCCGATGATCGGGTCCGATTGGTCCGCCGCGCCAAGGGCGTGAGCGCCGAAGCGCCGCCCGAGGCCCGCGCCGCCGGCCTGCTCGGCGCCATCGAAGCCTACGGACTTGGGATTTTACGCCTGCCGCCGGCCCGCCGGCGCACCCGCGTCCAGCTTTGCCTGGCCGTGGCGCTCGTGCCGCCGGATCAGCTCGAGCGCCTGCCGGGCGATTGGCAGGGGACGGCTGAACAAGAAGAATCCGAGGGATTTGAGGCACTTGGCGTCTCCTTGCCGCTGTTGCGCCTCGCCCCGTTGGAGGCCTCCGCCGCTTTAAAGCTCCGTCTTGCGGTGCACAATGTTCGCCTTGCGGCGGGCGGGCGCTCGGGCTCTATTAAGCGCCTCGCATGACCAGCCGTTCTGCCTCATCCGCCGCGCGTAAGACCAAAGCGGCTTCCGTCAAACCGACGCCCCCCGTCCAGGCCCCGACCAAAGCCAGGGCGGCGCTTGCCGGCGGTTCGGCGCGCGTGGTCTTCGTCACCGGCATGTCGGGGGCCGGCCGCTCTTCGGCGCTCAAGGCGCTCGAGGATATCGGCTACGAGGCGGTCGACAATCTGCCGCTTTCGCTCATCGCCGGTCTGCTCGCGCCCAAGGGTTTGGCGGGCATGTCCAAAAAGGCCGCGCGTAGCGCCCCGCCGCTCGCCATCGGCGTCGACATCCGGACGCGCGATTTCGGCGTCGCCTCGCTGCTCGAAACGCTCGACGCCCTGATGGCGCAAAGCGATCTCGACGCGCATCTGCTGTTTCTCGACGCCAGCGATGACATTCTGCTGCGCCGCTATACCGAAACGCGCCGCCGTCATCCGCTCGCTGTCGACCGGCCGGTGCGCGACGGCATCGCCCATGAGCGCCGCATGCTCGCCAAACTGCGCCTGCGCGCCGACCGTCTGATCGACACCAGCGATTTCGCGCCCGGCGATCTGCGCCGCCTCGTCGAAGGACTTTACGGGCTCAACAAGCGCGGCCAGCTCGCGGTTTGCGTCACGTCGTTCTCCTATCGTCTCGGCGTGCCGCGCGAAGCCGATCTGGTGTTCGACGCCCGCTTCCTGCGCAACCCCCATTACGTCCCGGCGCTTAAGCCGCACACAGGGCTCGACAAGGATGTCGGCGCCTATGTCGCCGCCGACGATGGCTTCGACGAGTTCTTCGACTCGCTCACGCATCTTCTAACCCTGTTGCTGCCGCGTTTCGCGCAAGAGGGCAAAAGCTATCTCACCATCGCGATCGGCTGCACCGGCGGGCGGCATCGCTCCGTCTATGTCGCCGAGACCCTCGCGAGCTGGCTGCGCCGCCAGCGGTTCGACGCATCGTCCGACGTGCTGACGGTGCATCGCGATATCCAAGGCGGCGGTTCGGGCGCCGAATCGCCGACGCGCAAGACCAAGCCGCCGCGCGCGCCGCAAGCGCGCCGTGGCGCCGCGCAGACCACACGTGCCGGAAAAGCCAATTCCGGGAAGACAAGGGGACGATGATGATCGGATTGGTGTTGGTGACTCACGGCCGTCTGGCGGAGGAATTCGTCGCCGCGCTCGAGCATGTGGTCGGGCCGCAGAAGGACGTCGCGGCGATCTCCATCGGGCCCGAGGACGACATGGAGCGGCGCCGCGCCGATATCGTCGCCGCCGTCGCCAAGGTCGACAGCGGCGCCGGCGTCGTCCTGATGACCGACATGTTCGGCGGCACGCCGTCCAACCTGGCGATTTCGGTGATGAGCGAATCGAGCGTCGAGGTCATCGCCGGCGTCAACCTGCCGATGCTGATCAAGTTTGCCAGCGTGCGCGATGGCCTGCCGCTCGGCCAGGCCGTCACCGCCGTGCAGGAGGCGGGGCGCAAATATATCAACGTCGCCTCGAGCCTGCTGGCCGATGCGCCGGCCGAACGCGAGAAGAGCCGGCGATGAGCGCAGCCCCGACCATCGCCGAAGACGGCAAACTGCAGCGCACCGTCCAGGTGATCAATAAGCGCGGCCTGCACGCCCGTGCCGCGGCCAAATTCGTCAAGACCGCCGGCGGCTTCGATGCAACTGTGCGCGTCTCGGCGAGCAAATGCATGGCGGTGACCGACGGCAGCAGCGTGTCGGGCCGCTCGATCATGGGCCTGATGATGCTGGCTGCCGGCCCCGGCAGCGAGCTTTGCATCCAGACCGAGGGCCGCCAGGCCCAGGAGGTTCTCGCGGCGCTCGCCGCCCTGGTGGAAAATCGTTTCGACGAACAAGATTAGCTGCTGAAGCCCCCGCCTGAAAGCCCGCTAGCTCATTGATTCAATGGGCTTTTATTAAGCCTTGTTCTATCTCTAAACCTTTATATATAAATATAAATCTTAGCTTATATATAACCCTTCTGCGCGACACTCCGCGCCGCAGCGGTTGGACCGCCGTCCCGCCGCCCGTCTTCTTTTCCCGCCACTCCAGGAGCCTTTCGTGAGCATTCAGACGTCTTCCGCGACCGCCGCCGCCCTCGCCGGCGATTACAAAGTGGCCGATTTCAGCCTTGCCGAATGGGGTCGCCGCGAACTGAACATCGCCGAGACCGAGATGCCCGGCCTGATGGCGCTGCGCGCCGAGTATGGCGACAAGAAGCCGCTCAAGGGCGCACGCATCGCCGGCTCGCTCCACATGACGATCCAGACCGCCGTGCTGATCGAGACACTGGCTCATCTCGGCGCCGACATCCGCTGGGCGTCCTGCAACATCTTCTCGACCCAGGATCATGCCGCTGCCGCCATCGCCGCCGCCGGCATCCCGGTCTTCGCCGTCAAGGGCGAGACCCTGGTCGATTACTGGGAATACACCCACAAGATCTTCGAATGGGCCGACGGCGGTGCGCCGAACATGATCCTCGACGACGGCGGCGATGCCACGCTGCTCGTCCATCTCGGCCTGAAGGCCGAGAGCGATCCCAAGGTGCTGTCCAATCCGGGCAACGAGGAAGAGGAAATCCTCTTCGCCGCGATCAAGCAACGCCTCAAGGACAAGCCGGGCTACTACAAGAAGCTCGCCGAATCGATCCGCGGCGTGACGGAAGAAACCACCACCGGTGTGCATCGTCTCTACCAGATGGAGAAGGACGGCAAGCTGCTGTGGCCGGCCATCAACGTCAACGATTCGGTCACCAAGTCGAAGTTCGACAATCTCTACGGTTGCCGTGAAAGCCTGGTCGACGGCATCCGCCGCGCCACCGACGTCATGATGTCGGGCAAGGTCGCCGTGGTCGCCGGTTTCGGCGACGTCGGCAAGGGCTCGGCCGCCAGCCTGCGCAGCGCCGGCGCGCGCGTGCTCGTCACCGAAATCGATCCGATCTGCGCATTGCAGGCGGCGATGGAAGGCTACGAAGTCGTCACCATGGAAGATGCCGCGCCGAAGGGCGACATCTTCGTCACCGCGACGGGCAATCTCGACGTCATCACCGTCGATCACATGCGTCAGATGAAAGACCGCGCCATCGTCTGCAACATCGGCCACTTCGACAGCGAGATCCAGGTCGCCGGCCTGAAGAACCTGAAGTGGGAAGAAGTGAAGCCGCAGGTCGATGAGATCGAGTTCCCCGACGGCCATCGCATCATCCTGTTGGCGCAGGGCCGCCTCGTGAACCTCGGTTGCGGCACCGGCCACCCGAGTTTCGTCATGAGCGCCTCCTTCACCAACCAGACGCTGGCGCAGCTCGAACTGTGGACCAACCCGACGAAGTACGACAAGAAGGTCTATACCCTGCCGAAGCATCTCGACGAAAAGGTCGCGGCGCTGCATCTCGCCAAGGTCGGCGCCAAGCTGACCAAGCTGACGGCGAAACAGTCGGAATATCTCGGGATTTCGGCGACCGGTCCGTTCAAGCCCGACCAGTACCGCTACTAGGCCCCGGGATTAACGTCTCCGGGCCGCTTGTTCCGGTCCCGGCGCGCACTTAAACTGCGCGCCGGGGGAACCGCATGGCTCGCGTCGCATCAACTTCATCGTCAAGACCGCCTGCTTGCCTGCCGCTCATCCGGCGGCGGCCACCATCTTTGCGCGCGCTATCGCCTGTCGTCCTCGCATGTCCCCTGATGCTCGCCGCCGCGCCGGCGGCGGCGCAAACATCCAGCCTCGGCGAACTGCTGAGCAGCGCGGCGCCTTGGGCCTTGCTGACGCTTTGCGCCGGCGCGGTCATCGCCGAAGGCGTCGCTTGGAGCCGCCAGCGCCGCCGCGCCAGCGAATTGGCCGACGAGGCGGCTGGCCTCCGCGTGGCGCTCGCCGCGCGTGACGATGCTCTCACTGTGGCGCCCGGCGCCCATGCCGGCTGGACGGCGGGCGGCGAATGGATCGCCGGACCGGAACTGGCCGGCGTCCTCGGCCTGTTCCTCGACGACGAGCCGCTGAGCTACGCGGCCTTCCTGCGGCTGATCGCCGAGGTGGATCGCGAGCGGCTGGCGCAGGCGGTCGACCGCCTGCGCCACGAACGCGTCGGCTTCAGCCTGACCTTCCGCGTCAACGGCCGCACCTGCGAGGTCACCGGTAGCCCGGCGCCGTCCGGCGGTACGCTCGCCTCGGTGCTCTGGGTACATGACGTCGATCAGCGCGAGCAGGAGCGGGCGCGCCAGTCGGCCGGCATGGCCGCCGCCGAAGGCCAGGCGCGGTTGTTCGCCGATCTGTTCGACGCGCTCGACGTGCCGGTCTGGCTGCGCCGGGCCGATGGCGTGCTGCTCGCCTGCAACAGGGCCTATGCCAAAGCCGTCGAGGCGGAAACGACGGACATCGCCATCGCCGCGCAGCGCGAATTGGTCGGCGCGCGGCTCGAATGGATCCGCGAGCTGTCCGCCAGCGCCGCGAGCCAAGGCAAAGCGCATAGCGGGATGCTGCACGTCGTCATCGCCGGCGCGCGGCGCCTGCTGGAGATCACCGAAACGCCGATCGCCGGCGGCCATCTCGCCGGCTTCGCCATCGACCGCACGGTCGCCGAGGAAACCCGCGCCGAGCTGGCGCGCCATATCGCCGCCCATGCCGACGTGCTGGAAAAACTCGGCACCGCCATCATCATCTACGGCCCCGATCAGCGCGTGCTGTTCGCCAATTCCGCCTTCAGCCATTTGTGGGGCTTGGAGGAGGATTGGGTCACCAGCGCGCCGACGCACGGCGCTTTGCTCGAAGAGCTGCGCGTACGCCGCCGCCTGCCCGAACAGGCCAATTTCCAGGCCTACAAGAAAGAGCGCTTGGCGCTCTACACCTCGCTGATCGAGCCGCGCGAGGAACTAGTCTACCTGCCCGACGAGCGCGTGCTGCGCATGGTGGTCTATCCCCATCCGCTCGGCGGCCTGCTCTATACGGTGGAGGACGTCACCGACCGCCTGACGCTCGAGCGTTCCTACAACACCCTGATCGCCGTGCAGCGCGAGACGCTGGACAATCTGCATGCCGCCGTCGCGGTGTTCGGCGCCGACGGCCGTCTCAAGCTGCACAACAACGCCTTCGCCCGCATGTGGCATCTGCCGCCGAATTTCCTGGCGAACGAACCGCGCGTCATCGACATCGTCGAGGCGGTAAAGGACCAGATGCCGCACAAGGGCGACTGGGAAGGCTACAAGAAGCTGCTCGCCTCGCGCGCCACCGATCATGTCGCCCGCGTCGGCGTCTTCCGCCGCAACGACAATTCCGTGCTCGATTACAACAGCGTGCCGCTGCCCGACGGCGCGACCATGTTCAGCTATCTCGACGTCACCGACAGCGCCAATGTCGAGCGCGCTTTGCGCGAGCGCAACGAAGCGCTCGAGGCGGCGGACCATCTGAAATCGGAGTTCATCACCAACGTCTCCTACGAACTGCGCACGCCGCTCAACACCATCATCGGCTTCACCGAGATTCTGGCGAACCAGTATTTCGGCGCGATGAACGACCGCCAGACGGAATACGCCCGCGGCATTCTCGAATCGTCCCGCCAGCTCTTGGCCCTGATCGACGACATCCTCGATCTGGCGCTGATCGAAGCGGGGCGCCTGTCGCTCGACCTCAAGCCGGTGAATATCCACAGCGTGCTGTTCAGCGTTTTCACCCTGGCGCGCGACCGCGCGCGCAAACAGGGCGCGACGCTGACCCTCGATTGCCCGGCCGGGATCGGCATCGTGATGGCCGACGAGCGCCGTCTGCGCCAGGCGCTGTTCAATCTGGTGAGCAACGCCATGAAATATATGGTGGGCGAGGGCGAAATCGTGCTCGGCGCGCGCTGGGACCAGGGCGAGCTGGTGCTGTCGGTCGCCGATTCGGGCAGCGGCATCTCGCCGGAGGATCAGGCGCGCGTGTTCGAAAAATTCGAGCGCGGCGGCAATGCGGCGCGCGCCTCCGGCCTCGGCATCGGCCTGTCGCTGGTCAAAAGTTTCATCGAGCTGCATGGCGGGCGCATCGAGATGAGCTCGACGCCCGGCCAGGGCACCACCGTCACCTGTCGCCTGCCGATGCAGGCGGTGCCGCAGATCGCGCAGACCGAGCCGGCGGAAAAGCCCGCGGCTGAGTAACCACAGAGTTTAAGAAGAGCCCGGCAGGCCGCTCCGGCGCTATGCGCCGCACGCCAAAGGCGTGCTGACTCATGGAAAGGCTCCGCTACGCGGAGCCGGGAACGCCACTGGTCGTCGAATATTCGAAATGCAGCGTCTCGCCCGGATGGGCGACCGCATGGGCGCCGTGCGCCGCAGCCGCCGCCTCGGCGAAGCCCGAGAGAATCAGCTTCAGCTTGCGGGGATAATGGGCGATGTCGCCGATGGCGAAGATGCCGGGCACGGACGTCTGGCAGGTCGCCTGCTCGACATTGATGTGGCTTTTCTCGACGCCGAGGCCCCAGTCGGCGATGGGCCCGAGATTCATCGCCAGGCCGAAGAACGGCAGCAGCACGTCGGCCTCGAGTTTGCGCGGCTTGTCGTCGAGATCTTTCACGATCACGGCGGACAGCTGGCCCTTCGTCCCTTCGAGCGCGGCGAGCTGATAGGGCACCACCAGTTCGATGTCGCCGGCCTCGGCGAGCGACTTCAGGCGCGCGGCCATTTCCGGCGCAGCGCGGAATTTGTCGCGCCGATGCACCACCATCACCTTGGCGGCGACGCCGGCCAGCGCGATCGCCCAATCGACGGCGGAATCGCCGCCGCCGGCGATCACCACGCGCTTGCCGCGCAATTCCTCGCGGCGCTTGACCATGTAGAAGACGCTTTTGCCTTCGTATTGCTCCAGCCCATCGAGCGGCGGGCGGTTAGGCCCGAAGGCGCCGCAGCCGCCGGCGACGATCACCGCCTTGGCCTGGATCGTTTCGCCGCCGGAGAGGCCGAGCGCAAAGCCCCCCCCGTCGTTGGCGCCGGTCTTGGTCAGCGTCATCACCTGCTGGCCGAGGTGATAGACCGGATGGAACGGCGCGGCCTGTTCGGAGAGTTTGTCGATCAAATCGGCGGCGTCGATCGCCGGATGGCCGGGAATGTCGTAGATCGGCTTTTCCGGATAGAGCGCCGTGCATTGGCCGCCGACCATGTCGAGGGCATCGATCACATGGCAGCGCATTTTCAGCATGCCGCATTCGAAGATGGCGAAAAGGCCGACGGGGCCGGCGCCGATAATGGCGACATCGGTCTGAACGGTCTGAGAACTCACGGCGGTCGTCTCCTGGAACGCGATAAAGCGGCCATAACATGGCCTTGGCGCCTCGCAAATACAACAAACTTGAGGCACTGCGCCGAGGCGAGGATAATCGGGAAAATCCCGACAGGAGAGCGCTTTGGCCAGGAGCTTCGCGTGGACCGTCTGATCAAATTCTGGGGCGGCGACTATGCCGAGCCGCCCTATGTCCATGCCGAGGACGGCTTCTATGTGCGCAAGCCCTATCCCTTGCCGTTCGACCTGATGCCGCAGCCCTGGCGCGGCGACATGTTCCAGTCGAAGGTGTTCCTGCTGCGCCTCGCGCCGGCCCTGTCGAAACCGATCGCGGATTACGAAAAAAGCTCGGCGGCCTTCCGCCAGGCGCTCAAGCTCAACCTGCTTGGCCGCACGCCGCATCTTCTCCTCGATCCGGCCTTCAAGGACCATCCGGAAAGCGCCGGCTATGCCGCGTCGCTCAAGGGTCTTGCGCCGCGCGAGCGGCTGCGCGCGAGTATCTCCGAGATTTTCCTGCTGCCCTATCATCATGAGAACGTGGCGCAGGATGCCAAGGCGCAAAAGCTGATCGAGAAATTCCCGACCTGCGACGACATGCGCAATTTCGCCAGGCTCAATCTGGCGCCGCGCGCGCGGGCCGGCGAGATCAGCCTGATCGTGCTGGGAGGGGCGGACATTTGGGGCTTTGCGCCGTCCGACGCCTGCGTCGACATCGTTTTGGCGCAAGACGGCCCCTTGGCCGGCAAGAGCCCGGCCGGCCAGGCGATCAAACGCCAACTGGCCGCCGCCGAACTCGCCTGATGCGCCGAGAGCCGAATTGCCGATCCCCGGAGGGACGGCTACAACAAAGCCATGGCCTTGCCGTCCCCCATATCCGCCCCTGACGGGGGGCTCGCCTTTCGCTTGGCCGATCTCGCCGCCACGGCGGAGTTGGCGGGCGCGCTGGCCGCGCGCGCGCGGGCCGGCGACGTATTCGCCCTGCACGGCCCGCTCGGCGCCGGCAAGACCGCCTTCGCCCGCGCCTTCATCACCGCCCGCGCCGTCCTGGCCGGGCAGGCCGACGCGCTGGGCGATGTGCCGAGCCCGACCTTCACCCTGGTGCAGACCTACGACATGACCGATCCGGCCATCTGGCATTTCGATCTCTATCGCCTGGACAAGCCCGACGACTCCCTGGAGCTTGGCATCGACGAGGCCTTCAATGAGGCCATCTCGTTGATCGAATGGCCTGAGCGGCTCGGATCCTATCTGCCGCGCCGCGCGCTGCATCTGCATTTGGCATTCGACGAAGACGTGCGTACCGCGCATCTGACGGGCGCGGAAGACTGGCCGGCCCGATTGGAGAAGCTCATATGAATGCGCCGGCCGAAAGCCGCGAGGCGATCATCGCCGCCTTTCTTGCCCGCTGCGGCTGGGCCGGCGCGGCGCGCGACAAGCTGCCGGGCGATGCCTCATTCCGCCGCTACGAGCGCCTCAGCCTCGAGGGCCGCCGTGCCATGCTGATGGACGCGCCGCCGCCGAAAGAAGACGTGCGGCCCTTCCTGCGCGTCGCGCGCCATCTCACTAAGCTCGGCTTCAGCGCGCCGCATATTTTCGAGGCTGACGAAGCCAACGGCCTGCTGCTGCTCGAAGACCTCGGCGACGACACCTTCACCCGCCTGCTCGCCAAGGGCGAGGATGAGACGGCGCTCTATGAATTGGCCGTCGATGCGCTGATCGGGCTGCATCACGTGCCGATCGACAAGGTCCTACCGCTCAGCACGCCACCCTACGATGAAGCCAAGCTGCTCGAAGAGGCGCGGCTGCTTATCGACTGGTTCCTGCCGGCGATCAGCGGCGCACCGGTCGAAGCGCCGTTGGCGGAGGCCTATGCCGCCGTTTGGCGCGGCGCCTTCACGGCGCTCGACGGCCAGCCCTATACGCTGGTGCTGCGCGACTACCATGTCGACAACCTGATGCGCTTGCCGAGCCGCAGCGGCATCGCCGCCTGCGGCCTGCTCGATTTCCAGGACGCGCTGGTCGGGCCGACCGCTTACGATCTCGTGTCCCTGCTGGAGGATGCGCGGCGCGATCTGGCCCCGGGCCTCGCCGCGGCGATGACGCAGCGCTATCTCGCCGCTTTTCCCAAGCTGGACCGCGATAAATTTTCCGCGGCCTGCGCCGTGCTGGCGGCGCAGCGCAACGCCAAGATCGTCGGCATTTTCACGCGCTTGAGCCGGCGCGACGGCAAGCATCACTACCTTGCGCATGTGCCGCGCGTCTGGCGCTTGCTCGAAGGCGATCTCGCCCATCCGGCCCTCTCGGGCGTGCGCGCCTGGTTCGATATCCATCTGCCGGCTTCCTTGCGCCGCGCGCCGGCGGCGCCATGACGGACATCACGCCCATTCAAATGACGCGGGGCATGGTGCTGGCGGCGGGCTTCGGCCTGCGCATGCGGCCGCTGACCTTGACGACGCCCAAGCCGCTCATTCCGGTGGCCGGGCGTTGCATGCTCGATCGCGCGCTCGACCATTTCGCCGCCGCCGGCGTCGAGACCGCCGTGGTCAATGCCCATTATCTCGGCCCGCGCATCGCCATGCATGTCGCTCGGCGCATGGCGGAGGGGCGGGACAGGCTCGGCATCCTCCTGTCACATGAAGAGACGATCCTCGATACCGGCGGCGGCGTGATGCAGGCGCTGCCGGATCTGCGGCCCGATCCCTTCTATGTCGCCAATGGCGACATCCTGTGGCGCGACGGTGCCATTCCTGCATTGCAGCGGCTCGCCGCCGCCTGGGACGACGGCACGATGGATGCGCTGCTGCTCGTGCACGACAAGGCCAGCGCTATCGGCTATGACGGCGCGGGCGATTTCGATCTGCAGGCCGCCAATAAGCTGCGGCGGCGCGCCGGCAATGCCGCGCCCTTCGTCTTTACCGGCGTGCAGATTCTCCACCCGCGCCTGTTCGCCGGCGCGCCGTCGGGAGCCTTCTCGCTCAACAAGCTCTACGACAAGGCGGCTGCGGACGGCCGCTTGCGCGGCCTTGTCCATGACGGCGACTGGTATCACATCGGCACGCCGGACGGCCTGAAGCTGGCCGAACAGCATTTGCGGAGCCACCTCTCGTGACGGCCAAAACGACGAGGGCGCGCGTCGCCAATATCCCGGCGGGCGCGCCCTTCGTCGATTCGCTCGCCGCCGGCATCTGGCAGATGGTCGGCCGCGACGATCCGCTGGCGCTGACGCGCGTCACTGTGCTGTTGCCGACGCGGCGCGCGATTCGCAGTTTGCGCGAAGCCTTCCTGCGCCTCGGCGGCGGCGCGGCCCTCTTGCTGCCGCGCCTCATGCCGCTTGGCGAATTAGACGAAGAGGCGCTGCTGCTGGAAGAGAGCGCGGCGGCAGGCGCGATCGATCTGCCGCCGGCGATTCCCGGCCTGCGCCGCCAACTGCTGCTCGCCCGCTTGGTGCGCCAGCTCGGCGCGCAGAGCCTGCCCGAAGCGCCGGACGAGGCGCAGTCGGCACGGCTCGCGGAAGCGCTGGCGCGATTGCTCGACGAGATGCAGACCGAGCGCGTCGATGTCGCCAAGCTGAAAAGCCTGGCGCCCGAATCCTTCGCGCGCCATTGGCAGCAGACGCTCGAATTTCTCGCCATCCTTACCGAACATTGGCCGCAGATTCTCGCGGCGGAGGGCGCGCTCGATCCGGCGGCGCGGCGCAACGCGACCTTGGCCGCGCAAGCGGACCTTTGGCGCGCGCATCCGCCCGCCGGGCCGGTGATCGCCGCCGGCTCGACCGGCTCGATTCCCGCCACTGCCGATCTGCTCGCCGTCGTCGCGTCCTTGCCGCAAGGCCATGTGGTATTGCCGGGCCTCGATCGCGACATGAGCGAGCCTTGCTGGCGCGCGCTGCTGGCCGAGCGCGCTTTGGAGAGCCATCCGCAATATGGGTTGGCGCGGTTGCTGGATCGCCTTGGCGTCGCTCGCGCCGAGGTCGCGGACTGGCCGTCGCCCATTGCCGCCGCGACGCCGCCGGCGCGCGCGGCCTTGTTCGCTCGCGCCCTCGATCCGCTACCGGACGGCGGCGATGTGCCGGCGCGCGATCTGCCCGATCCGGCCTTGGCGCTGGCCGATGTCCTGCGCCTCGAAGCGCCGGGACCGTTGGAAGAGGCGGGCGCCATCGCCCTGATGTTGCGCGAGGCGGTCGACCATGAAGGCCAGCGCGCTGCGCTGATCACACCGGACCGCGATCTGGCGCGCCGCGTCGCCGCCGAACTGCGCCGCTGGGACATCGAGGTCGACGATTCGGCCGGTCAGCCGCTCGCCACCACGCCGGCCGGTGCCTTCGCGCGTTTGGCGCTCGCCATGCTCGGCGACGACCTCGCACCCGCGGCGCTGCTTGCCGCGCTGAAGCATCCGCTGGCCTCGGGCGGCGAGAAGACCGTCGCGTTCAGAGATAAAGCGCGGGCATTGGAATTGGCGGCCCTGCGCGGCGTACGGCCGGCGCCGGGCTTCGCTGGCCTGCGCGCCGTTCTGACGGGCGGCAAGTCGGCAGCGGTGTTGCTGCCATGGCTCGACAAACTCGCCGAGGCCGCCGCGCCGCTGTGCGCGGCGCTCGCTGGTAAGGAGGTCGCCGTCGATGCGCTGCTGCGCGCTCATGCCGACTGGCTCGAATATCTTGCCGCGGACGACACGCTGCCGGGAGCCGCGCGGCTGTGGCGCGGCGACGACGGCGAAGCGCTCGCCGGCTTCATCGCCGAATTCGCCGAGGCGTCGCGCGATCTGCCAACCATGGCCGGGCGCGCCTATCCGGCGCTCTTCGAGACGCTGCTCACCGGGCGCGTCGTGCGGCCGCGCTACGGCGCCCATCCGCGCCTGTTCATCTGGGGCCCGCTCGAAGCCCGACTACAGCAGGCCGATCTCGTCATTCTCGGCGGCCTCAACGAGGGCGTCTGGCCGGCCGATCCCGGCGCCGATCCCTGGATGAGCCGGCCGATGCGCGCCGCCTTCGGCCTGCCGTCGCCCGAACGGCGCATCGGCCTTGCCGCCCATGACGT
>CAMAVH010000038.1 GCA_945861615.1 Rhizobium sp. Q54
TCGTCGCGCCAGATCTTCGCGCGTGGCGCGGTGCGCGCCGCCCTGTGGGGCCGCGGCAAGGCGCCTGGGCTTTACAGCATGCAGGATGTGCTCGGCTTCGCCGATTAACTGGCGGGACGATCCAGCGCGCGGCGCACCAGGGCCGCCGCCAGGCTGACGCCGGCGGCGATCAGCGCGGCGATCACGAACATCGACACGATCTCGCCGCGCTCAAACAGCGGCTTGAACGCGGCCGTGCCGGCCGCGCCGCCGATGAACAGGCAGCCGGCGAACATGGCGACCGCCGCGCCGCGTGCGTGGGGTGCGGCCATGGTCGCCCAGACCTGCAGCGGCGCATGCATGAAGACGACCGAGCCCGCCGACAGGACCGAGGCGAACAGCACGCCGGCGAGGGCCGGATCGACGGCGACCGCGGCCCAGGCCGCCGTCAGCATGGCGCCGCCGAGCAGGATGGATTTCCAAATGACCAGATGTTTGCCGACGCGGCGAAACAGCCAGGCCCAGGCGACGACGCTGACGCCATAGACGCCGACCACCGCGCCGGCGAGCGAGGCGCCGGCGCCGCTGGCCAGCAAGGTGGGCGCGAGATAGGCGATGGCACCGAACAGCACGGTGCCTTCGATCAGCGCGATGGCGGCGACATAGAGCGCGGAGGGCGTCGTCAGCGCGCCTTTGAGCGTGACGAGAATCGGCACGATGGCCGTACTGCGCACTTCCGGCAGGCCGCGCAACAGGGCGGCGCAGAGCAGCGGCACCAGGCCGCCGACGATCATCGCCGCCTGCCAGCCGATATGATCGGTGGCGAGGCCGGCGGCGAACACGCCGAGCGCCGAGCCGACGGCGTAGGCCGCATTCAGGCTGGCGGCGACGCGCGGCCGGGCGGCGTGATCGAGCGCATCGCCGATCCAGGCGATCATCGACGGCACCACGGCGGCCATGCCGGCGCCGGCGCAGAAGCGCAGGATCGCCAGGGTGATGAGATCCGGCGCCAGCACTGCGGCCAGGGTGGCGAGGCCGCCGAAGATGATGCCGATGAAGGCGGCGCGGGTGCGGCCGATGCGTTCCGAGACCAGGCCCCAGGGCAGCTGCATCAGGCCATAGCCGAGATAATAGGTCGTCGCGGCGATGGTCGCGGCGGCGAGCGTGACGCCGAAATGCGCGGCGATATCGCCGAGCGCCGGCGTGATCATGAAATGCTCGAAGGCCGCGGCAAAGGACGCGGCCTGCACGCGGCGACTGATCGCGCGTTCGTTCATGAGATTTTATTCACCGATATGTCGCGAGCGTTTCGCGAACTGATCAATCGTCACCCTCGGGCTTGACCCGAGGGTCCATGTCGAAACCCTACTGTCCTAGACATGGATTGCCGGATCAAGTCCGGCAATGACGATTTGGGAGGAGGCAGACCTTACTTGAAGTCGTCGTTGGTCAGCAGCGTCACCAGATTCAGGCCGCGCTGCTTGAACGCGTCTTGCGCGCCTTCGAGACGGTCGACGACGGTGAGCACGATCTCGACCGTGCCGCCCTGGGCTTTGACGATATCGATCGTCTTGAAGGCCGAGCCGCCGGTGGTGGTGACGTCTTCCAGCACGGCGACTTTGGCGCCGGGGCTGAAATAGCCGTCGATCAGCGTTTCGGCGCCATGGTCCTTGGGACCTTCCTTGCGGACGTAAAAGAAGCTCAGCTTCTTGCCGCGCTGATGGCTGCGCATGCAAAGCGCTGCGACCATCGGCACCGCGCCCATGGCGACACCGCCGACGTGGGTGACGTTCGCCTTCTCGATCTCGTCGAGCAGGAGGTCGGCCATCAGGTTGGAGCCCTCGGGGTGCAGCGTCGACTTCTTCATGTCGAAGTAGAAGCCGCTCTCCTTGCCGGAGGCGAGCTTGAAGTTGCGGCCGCTGAGGAGCGAATGTTCTTTGATGATGTCGCGCAGGCGGGCGAGGCGCGGCTCGGCGATCGGCTTGCTCATGGAATCCCAAATTGGTTGGATTGGATCGAAAGAAGGACAGCGCTTAAGCTAATCCAGCAGCCTCCCGTCTGCCAGCGCGAAGCGTCCCGCACAGCCGGCTTTTCCACCGCTATTTGCGAGCCCTATTTGACGCCGAAACGCCGTTTCAGGTGGCGGTCGTTCCCTCTGGCCTCGTCTTGGCGCGCGCGCGGATCAGCGACATGGCGACGAGAATCAGCGCCAATGACAAAAGCTCGCGCAGGCCGACCGTCTCGCCGAGCCAGAGCGTGCCGACGACGATGCCGAGGCCGGGGATCATGTAATTGATCAAGGCGGCGAAGGTCGGCCCGGCCGACAGCAGCAGGCGCAGATAGATCCAGACGCCGAAGGCGGTCGAGCCGACGCCGAGCCAGACCACCCAGCCGATCGAGGCCCAGCTCGGATCGAGCGTCCAGGGCCGATCGACGATGAGGGTGACCGGCAGCATGACGATGGCGCAGGCCAGCATATTGCCGGCGGCGAGCAGGCTGATCGGCATGTCTTCCGTCAGCACGCGGCCATAGACGGCGTTGGCGGCATAGCTGAAGGCGCCGCCGACCACGGCGAGCTGGCCGATCAGCACCGAGAGATTGCGCAGGTCGCTGAGACCGGCGAGCGCTTCGGGGCCCATCAGCACGACGAGGCCGGCGAAGCCGATGGCGATGCCGAGAAAATGCCGCGCGCTCAAATGGCGCTCGACCTTGAAGCCGCGCGCCAGCAGCACGGTGAAGATCGGCATGGTGCCGATCAGAATGGCGGCCAGGCTGCTGTCGATGCGCTCCTGGCCGAAGCCGACGAGCGTAAAGGGAATGCCGTTGCCGAGCAGGCCAAGCACGAAGAATTGCCGCCACATGCGGCCGTCGGCCTTGAACAGCGCCGAAAGCTTGACGCCCATCAGCGGCAGAAAGGCGACGAGCAGAACGGAGGCGACGACGATGCGCCCGGTCGCGATGGTCATCGGCGGAATCTCGCCCACCGTCACCTTGATGACGGCGAAAGCCGACCCCCACAGGGCGGTCAGCACGAGCAAGGTGAGGATGTCGGCGAGACGGGCGGATTTGGGCGGCACGAGGGACAGTGTTGTGGCGATTCATACCCATTAAAGCAACGATTTTACGCTGACAGACCGGCTTATTTCTGCAGAATGAGAGAGCATCTGAATGATATCGGGGGGAATCATGCGGACATTGCGCCTGGGCGTTGCGCTTGGGTTGGCGCTGTTGCTAGCAGCTTGCGCCACCAATACCCATAAGCAGATCACCGAATTGTCCCGCACGCAGGAGCGCGCGCCCCGCGTGCTGCTGATGCCGGTCGACGTCGAATTGATGGAATTGACCACCTTTGGCCGGACGGAGCCGAAGGCCGATTGGACCGAGGCCGGAACGAGACATGTTTCGACCGCGCTCGCCGATTACAACGTCGAGCGCGATCTGCAACTGGTCCCATTCGATCTCGATAAGATGCCGGATGGCGTGCGCGACGAGCTGAACCAGCTTATCAAGCTGCATGGCGCGGTCGGTAACTCGATCCTGCTGCACCAATATCTGGAGCCGGCCAAACTGCCGAGCAAACAGGGCAAGTTCGATTGGAGCCTCGGGCCGCAAGTGAAACGGCTGAAGGAAACGACCGACGCCGATTACGCGCTATTCTTCTTTATGCGCGACAGCTACAGCAGTGGCGGGCGCGTCGCCATCATGATGGTGGGCGCGCTCATGGGCGTCGCCGTGCAAGGCGGTGTCCAAGTCGGCTTCGCCTCGCTGGTGGACCTGAACGACGGGAACGTCGTTTGGTTCAACCGGCTGATGCGGCCGCAGGGGGATCTGCGCAGCGCCCAGGGTGCCAAGGAAAGCACCGCGATGCTGCTCACCGGCCTGCCAAAATGAATCATCCCTCGCGCCGCCATGTTCTCGGCGGCCTCTGCGCCTGTTCGGCGCTTGCGCTGGCCGGTTGCCAGACGACAGGCAGTCCGGCCGGGCGCGTGAATGCCGGCTATCGCCCCGACCTGGCGAGCGACGAAGGCGCGCTGTGGTATTTCATGGACCGCGAAGAGCAGAGCTACAAGCGGTCGCGCTTCGTTCTGCGCGATGCGGCATTGAACGACTACGTGCGCGAGGTGGTGTCCCGGCTGGCCGATGCCCACAGCGGCGACATACGCACCTACATCATGCGCACGCCCTATTTCAACGCTTCCATGGCCCCGAACGGGATGATGCAGGTATGGACGGGGCTAATGCTCCGCGCGCAGAACGAGGCCCAGCTTGCCGCCGTTCTCGGCCATGAAATCGGCCATTATCTCGAGCGCCATACCTTGCAGCGCGTGCGGGCTGCGCGCGAACAGGGCGATCTCGCCGCCGTTCTCGGCATCGGCTTGGGCGTGGCCGGCGTCGGCGCCCTGTCGAACATCAGCAATCTGATGATTCTGGCCAATCTCTATGCCTTCAGCCGCGACCAGGAGCGTCAGGCCGACCAGATCGGCATCGAATTGATGTCGGCAGCCGGCTACGCGCCGATTGAGGCGTCTGCGGTGTGGGCGCAACTCATTGAGGAGCGCAGTGCCGATCCGGATCCGAAATCCGGCGGCGTTCTGTTCGCAACACATCCATCGAGCGAAGAACGGATGCAAACCTTGAAGACACAGGCGGAGAGCTTCGAGAAGCCTGGCCAGGATTTGTTCGCCGATCGTTATCGTCAGGCCCTCGCTCCGTTACGCCGCACCTTGTTCGACGACGAATTGCGTCTGCGCCAATATCCCCGCAGCCTTAAATTATTCGAAATCATCGCGCGTACGCAGGGCGAAGATGCTCTGGTGGCATTCTACAGCGGCGAGGTTTATCGCCTGCGCCACGCCGACGGCGATCGTCCGCAAGCGATCGCGGCATATGAGCGCGCCCAAACGCTCGCCGACTGTCCCGTCGATGTGCATCGCTCGCTCGGCTTGGTGCATCTACAGGCGGGAGACCGCACGGCTGCGGAACGGGCCTTCGGCGAATATCTCCGTCTCAATCCCACCGCCAACGACCGGCAGATGATTCAGTCTTATCTTACGGTCAGCCCGAGCTGAGGAAATGCCGATGTCTTTCAATGTCGTCTTGCGCGCTTTCGTTTTTCTGCTTCTCGTTGTCGGCCTTGCCAGCTGCCAGCGCTATGCGATGGTGCAGCCGCAGCCAGTCACGGTGAAAAATGCTCTCGTCGTCGCGCCTAACCAAGCGTGGAACAAGATCAATATCGACAGCCTCAGCAGCCGGCCCGTCGAAATTTGGACAGCCGATGGCGACCAATTGAACATGCTCATGCTTTTCGTCGGCGTGGCTGACGGGCAAAGCCTGTTTCCCTCGCCCGACAGCGAGAAGGACAAATACGCACCATTCAGAAGCGGGATGACCGCGAATGAGGTCGTCTCGCTCGTTGAAGCGACGCTCGGCCGTTACATGGATACGTCTCTGGTTGAAAGTTATGATCTGCGGCCGACGCCCTTCGCCGGGCAGAATGGCTACCGGGCCGAATTCAATCTCGTCGGTAAAGACGAGGTGGATCGGCGCGGCTTGGCCGCGGGGGCGATCAAGGACGGTAAGCTATATCTCATGCTGTTCATCGGCACGCGGCTTCACCACTATGGGCTGCGGGCTGAAGAGGTCGAGAGCATGATGGCTTCGGCGCGGATCGCGTCGTAAATCTAGCGGCGCAGATCGGCGAGAGCCTGGCGCAGCGCGGCGGCGAAATCGGCGCGTTCGGCGGGCGAGAGGAAGCTGCCGACGACGGTGCGCCGGCCATGGGAGGCGAGCGTGATCTGGCTGCCCGGCGTCACCGGCTCGTCGATCTCGACGCGCAGCCAATAGGGCTGGAAATCGAGGCGTTGGCTTTGCCCGCGCCAATCCACGCGCAGCAGCGACAATTGCCGCTCGGTCAGGCGGAGCGCCTCGTAGCTGCGGCCCGAACGGTAGTTGAGGCGAAAGGCGACATAGACGGCGAGCACGTCGAGGCCGAAAAACCCCAGCACCGGCCAAGCGCCGATCGAGAGAAAAGCGATGCCGGCGGCGAAGCTGAGGCCGCCGAGCGCCAGCATGAGAATGAGGAAGCCGCGCGGGCCGAGGCTGCGGTTCGGCCGCAGCAGGGCATCGAACAGCACGGTCTCGTCCGCCGGGGCGAAGGGGTCGGATACCGCGCCGGCGGCGGAATGCGTCGCGAGGGTCATGGCCCAGAAATAAGCCTTCCGCCCCAGCGAGTCGAGGGGGCGTCGGGCGGCGGATCGAGGGGGGCTGGCCGGGTCGGCCTTGCGCGATTACAGTGCGCCGTCCGTCCCATCTTAGTCATTTGCAAATCATGCCGCGCCCGCCTCGCGCCAAATCCCCCGCGACATCATCCCCCGCCGCCAAGGCCAGGCGCGGCGCCGCGCCGCCGCCGAGCGATGCGGCTGCCCCGCTCAAGCCGCGCAAGGCCAAGCGCCGCATGCCGCCCGGCAAGGGCGCGACGAAACTGTCCGGCCGCTTGAGCGCCGACGAGGTCGATGCGTTTTTCGCCGCCTTGTCCGAGGCCAATCCGGAACCCAAGGGCGAGCTGAATTACGTCAATGCCTATACGTTGCTCGTCGCCGTCGTGCTGTCGGCGCAAGCGACCGACGCCGGCGTCAATCGCGCGACCAAGGATCTGTTCGCCACGGTCGATACGCCGCAGAAGATGGTCGCCCTCGGGCTCGCAGGGCTGATCAAGCATGTGCGCACCATCGGCCTGTTCAACACCAAGGCCAAGAACGTCATCGCGCTGAGCGAGATGCTGATCGCCAAACATGGCGGCGCGGTGCCGCACGACCGCGCCGCGCTGGAAGAATTGCCCGGCGTCGGCCGCAAGACGGCGAACGTCGTGCTTAACATCGCTTTCGGCGAACCGACCATGGCGGTCGACACGCATGTCTTTCGCATTTCCAACCGCACCGGCCTGGCGCAGGGCAAGACGCCGCTCGCGGTCGAAGAGAAGCTGATGAAGGCGATCCCGGCCAAATGGGCGCTGCATGCCCATCATTGGCTCATCCTGCACGGACGCTACATGTGTCTCGCGCGCAAGCCGAACTGTCCGGCTTGCGTCGTCCGGGAGATCTGCAAATTTCCGGCGAAGACGACGGTGTTTTAGGCCGTTTTAAAATCGTCAAGCCCGAGGGCGACGATTTATGGGTGGGGCGAAGCATTCGCCCTTCCGCGCTTTAGCTTTTCCACCGCAAGGTGCGTTCGGTGATCGGATTGACGAAAGGGCGGCCTTCCGTCTGGCTTGCCTGCCATTCCCTCTTCAGGCGGTAGAACCATTTGGCCTGACGGTCGGCGTCGTCGATCAGCATCAGGCTCGGCCGCAGCTTGAGGCCTTCTTGCTGAATCATGACGATCTCGCGATCCTGCTGCAGGAAGGCATGGGCGAAATGTTTGAGAATCGGTTTGAGGACCGTCAGCCAGCGCGGCGTCCAATAGATCAGATTGCTGACGCGCGTCATGTTCTCGCTGACCGGCGTCACGGCGGTGAGATTGACCAGCGTATGCTTGCCCGCCTTGGTGTGTTCGATGCGGATGCCGGGCAGGCGGAAGGCGATCTCGGTTTCCGGCGCGCCGCCGAGCAGCTTATAGGCGCGCGAGTTCTTCGACGGCTTGTGGCGCAGCATGGTAAAGCCGAGATCGTTCGGTCCGAAGCGCTTGCTCTTCTCATAAGATGACGCGCCGGGCCGCCACCACCAGGATTTATGCACGTAAGGGCCATGGGCCGGATCGATCAGTCCGATCACCGCATGGTCCATGTAGCAGGGGAAATCCAGCGTATCGACGATCTGCAACTGATCGGCCCCTACTTCTGGGATCGCCGGCGGCGGCGGCAAGGCCATCTCGTCGATCGCCGCGCGCGGCTTGTCGCTCATATAGACCCAGACGATGCCCTGCGCTTCGCGGCAGATATAGCTGCGCACGCGAATCTTCTCGCGCGCCACCTGGCTCTGGCCATCGACCAGCGAGGGGATCGCCGTGCAGCGGCCGTCCGGTCCGAAGCGCCAGCCGTGATAGCAGCATTCGACCTCGCGCCCGTCGAAGCTGCCGTAGGACAGGGGGATGCCGCGATGCGGGCAGATGTCGTGAATGGCGAAGACCTCGCCGCTGTCGGTGCGGCCGAACAGCAGCGGCTCGCCGAGAATCCACAGGGGCTTGAACTGGCCCTTGGCCAATTCGCGCCCGGGCAGGGCGAAGTACCAGAGATTGCGCAAAAAGGCTGCGTCGGCGATGGCCGACGGCACATAAGCCTGGCTTTCGGTGGCCTGGGTTTCGGTGATGGCGGGCGCGTCGATGCTTGTCATAACGGCAAACTTAGCATGAGGGCGGCGAGGAACGCAGCCGGCGGAACGCCGGTTATGACCTGAGCCGGCGGAACGCCGGTTATGACCTGAGCCGGCGGGACGCCGGTTATGACCTGAGCCGGCGGAACGCCGGTCATGACCTGAGCCGGCGTGCGCCGACGAGCGTGGCGAGGCATTCGTTGGGGCCGCTGGTCGCGGCCGGCGCCCCCGTCTGGCGCGGCCGGGCCTCGACATATTGCACGCGCTTCTCGCCGGCGGCGCCAGGGCCCGGGTAGAGGAACAGGTGCAGCACGCAGGCTTCGCTACGGTATTGCCACATCTGCGCCGTGGCCTCGTCGCGCAGCAGAGTCGGCTTGCCGAGCAGTTGCATGAGTTGCGCCGCATCGAGGCCGCGCAGCTCTTCGAGCTTGGGCGGCTCGGGCGGTGGCGCGCGTTCCAACAATTCACGGGCCGGCGGCAGGGCGGCCTGGCGCTGCGGCGGCGCGCTCGCGGGAGGAGAGGCGTCCGCGGGCTTCGGCTTTGCCGCAACGGCGGGCTTCGCGGCCGCCGCCTCGTTGGGCAGCGGATCGCCCGGCTTCCAATCGGGATATTTGTCGTACCAGCTCATATGGGCATCGCGTGCCGGTTCGCGCGGCGCGCCGCAGGCGGCCAGCAGGACGGCGATCAGCGCGAGGGACAAAAAAGAAGAACGCGGCACGGCAATCATCCTGAAATCACGCGTGCGGGATGTCGCCGGCGTTTTTGGCAACCTCGTCATCCGCCGGGGTTTCGGCGGCGGTCGCTTGCGGCATCACCGGTTGCAGGCGGGTGACCTCGCCCTCGATCTGGCCGCCCGGCTCGATCTCGATATGGCCGTAGGAGATGCGGCCGCGCAGGCGGCCGCTGGCGCGCAGGCGCAGGCGGCGATGCACCACCATGTCGCCTTCGAACAGGCCGGAGATGTCGGCATCCCCGACGCGGATCGAGCCCTTGAAGCTGGCGTTGCGCGCGATATCGAGTTCGCGGCAATCGCCGACGGCGGCTTCGAGCTGGCCTTCGACCAGCAGGCGCTCGCAAGGGCCGACCTTGCCGCTGATCGTCACGTCGCGCGCGACGAGCAATGTCTTATGGTCTTGCGCCAATGCCGTGCCCTGCAACGGATCGGCGCGGCGCGGGCTGATCCCGGGAATGTCGGGGCCGCGACCGGCCATCGGTTTGGCCGGCGCCGGCTTGCGCAAGGCCAGCGAGCCGGCGCTGCCGAAGGTCGGCGCGCTGCGGGTCTGACCATTGGCCGTCGCGGGTTCTGCCGCGCGGGCTTGATCCTCTGGCTTCTTACGCCCGAACATGACGCGGTCTCCCGCTGTGGCCGTCGGTTCTGGCGGCTTCTATCCGGGTCCGCCGTGGGGGGATTGTATAGCGCGCGGCGGGGCAGTCTGGCGACGGGTTTTGCGTCGTTTCCCGGCTTCGCCGCCATTGTTCCGAGGAGGCTGGCGGCTATACTGCGCCCGCCTGTCCCCTTCCGCGTCCCATAGGAGCCGTCTTGTCTCAGCCCGCCCTTGATGTTCCCACCCTTGACGTTGTGGGTATCGGCAACGCCATCGTCGACGTCATCGCCAAAACCGACGAGGCTTTCCTCAAGACCCACGGCTTGACCAAAGCGGCCATGACGCTGATCGACGCCGAGCGCGCCGAAAGCCTCTATGGCGTCATGGGCGCCGGTATCGAGGCCTCGGGCGGCTCGGCGGCCAACAGCATGGCGGGCCTCGCCTCGCTCGGCGGCCGCGCCGGCTTCATCGGCAAGGTGCGCGACGACCAGCTCGGCGGCATCTTCGCCCACGATATCCGCGCCGCCGGCGTGCAGTTCCAGACCCGGGCCGCGACCAGCGGCCTGCCGACGGCGCGCTGCCTGATCTTCGTGACGAGCGATGCCCAGCGCACCATGCAGACCTTCCTCGGCGCCTCGACCGATCTCGGCCCGGCCGATGTCGACGAGGCGATGATCGCCTCGGCCGCCGTCACCTATCTCGAAGGCTATCTGTGGGACAAGCCGCAGGCGAAGGAGGCCTTCTTGCGCGCCGCCGCCGCCGCCCACAAGGCGGGCCGCAAGGTCTCGCTGACGCTGTCGGACGCGTTCTGCGTCGACCGCCACCGTGCCGATTTCAAGCGGCTGGTCAAAGACCATGTCGACGTGCTGTTCGCCAACGAGGCGGAAATCCTCTCGCTCTATGAGACGACGAGCTTCGACGAGGCCGTCGCGCAGGTGCGCGGCGATTGCGACGTCGCGGCGCTGACGCGCAGCGAAAAGGGCGCGGTCATCGTCGCCGGGGACACGAGCCACACGGTGGCCGCCGAGCCGATCGCCAAGCTGGTCGACACCACCGGCGCGGGCGACCTTTATGCCGCGGGATTCCTTTATGGCTATACGCGCGCGCTGCCGCTGCCGGTCTGCGGCCGCATCGGCGCCATCGCCGCCGCCGAGATCATCGGTCATTACGGCGCGCGTCCCGAAGCGACGCTCGCCGATCTGGTCAAGGCCAAGCTGGGCGCCGTCGCTTGATCGGCGCGGTCTAGCATGAGCGATCCGGCCGCGTCGCAGACAGTCTCTGCCGCGGCGCGGTGGCGAGCGCTGGTCGCGATCTACCGCGCGCCCGGCGTGCCGGTCATGCTGTTCCTCGGTTTTGCCGCCGGCCTGCCCTTGCCGCTGACCGGCTTCACCTTGCGCCAATGGTTGAGCGAGACGGAGGCGACGCTGGCCGTGATCGGCCTCACCGCCTCGGTCGGCATCGCCTACAGCTTCAAGTTCCTATGGTCGCCGCTGCTCGACCGCTTGCGCCCGCCGCTCGGCTTCGCGCGCCTCGGCCGCCGGCGCGGCTGGCTGCTGGCGATCCAGATCCTGCTCGCCGTGGCGATTGCGGCGCTCGGCTTCAGCGATCCGCGCGCGGCGATCGGGATGACGTTCGCCATCGCCGTGATCGTCGCCTATCTGTCGGCGAGCCAGGACATCGTCATCGACGCTTACCGCATCGAGCGCTTGGCGCCCGAAGCGCAGGGCGCCGGATTGGCCGCCTATATCTGGGGTTATCGCGTGGCGCTGCTCGCGGGCAATGCCGGCGCGTTAATGCTGGCCGGCCTCGGCGGCTGGGGCTTCAGTTATCTTGCCATGGCGGCCCTGATGGGCATCGGCATCTTGTGCTGCGTGCTGATGCGCGAGCCGCCGGCGCCGAGCGAGCCGGCGCTCGAAGGCGAAGGGCCGTTGGCCAAAGCGGCGGCCTGGGTGCGGCGCGCCGTGATCGAGCCGCTGGCCGATTTCGCCCGTCACGACGGCTGGATCTGGATCTTGCTGTTCGTCTGTCTGTTCAAGCTCGGCGAGGCGCTGGCCGGCACCATGACGGCGCCGTTCTACCGCTCGCTCGGCTATTCGCGCGAAACGGTCGCCGGCGTCAGCGGCGTGTTCGGCTTGGTCGCGACGCTGGCCGGCGTCGCCGTCGGCGGCGCGCTGGTGGCGCGGCTCGGCACCGCGCGCGCCCTGATCGGCACCGGCATTCTGCAGATGGTATCCAACCTGATGTATGTGGCGCTGGCCTACGGCGGCGGCGACATCGGCATGCTGTGGCTGCAGGTCGGCGTCGAGAACTTCACCGACGGTCTCGCCGACGCGGCCTTCGTCGCCTACCTCTCGTCGCTGACGCGCATCGCTTTCACGGCGACGCAATATGCGCTGCTGTCGTCGCTCGCCACGGTGCCGCTGCGCACGCTCGGCGCCTCGTCGGGCTGGCTTGCCGAGAGCATGGGCTGGCCGCCGTTCTTCTTGTTGACGACGGCGGCGGCCTTGCCGGCGATGGGCCTGATGCTCTGGCTGTTGAGGCGCTTTCCGCCCAAAGCCGGAGGGCTTGCGCCGCCGGTCGATCCTGGCGGCGGCGCGATCATTTAAGCCAGTGCGATTCAAACCGGCGCGGCGGAGCCGCGCGGGGCTTTAGCTGGCTTCCGCCGCGGCGAAGCCGTCGCTTTCCAGCGAATAGCCGGTGGCGCGGACCGTGCGGATGACGTCTTCCTTGCCGCCGACATTGAGCGCCTTGCGCAGCCGGCGGATATGCACGTCCACGGTGCGCGGCTCGATGTAGGTGTCGTGCGTCCACACGGCGTTGAGCAGCTGCTCGCGCGAAAAGACGCGGCCGGGATGTTCGATCAGGAAGCGCAGCAGGCGAAATTCCGTCGGGCGCAGATGCACCGGCTTGTTGGCGCGAAACACGCGGTGCGCGGCGAGGTCCATGACGATGTCGCCGTAGGTCAGCGCCTCGGCGGCGAGCGCCGGGCGCGAGCGGCGCAGCACCGCCTGCACGCGGGCGATCAGCTCGCTCGGCGAGAAGGGTTTGGTGATGTAGTCGTCGGCGCCGGAATTGAGCGCGCGAATCTTGTCGCCCTCCTCGCCGCGCGCCGTCAGCATGATGACCGGAATATCGCGGGTTTCCGGCTTGCGGCGGACCTGGCGGCAAATCTCGATGCCCGAAACCAGCGGCAGCATCCAGTCGAGCAGCATGATGTCCGGCCGGCGCTCGTCGAGCAGCATCAGGCCCTCTTCGCCGTTGGTCGCCGTCATCACCTCGAAGCCTTCGCGTTCGAGGTTGTAGCGCAGCACGGTGAGCAACGCTTCTTCGTCTTCGACCAGGAGAATGAGCGGTTTCATCCGTTACGCCTTGTTGCTGTCTAGGCCTTCGCCGCGTCGTCGCCGGGATTGACCACGAGGAAGCTCGACGAATCGCCCTTGGGGCGGTTCTCGTTGAGGGTCTGGCCGTGGACGATGAAGTAGATCGTTTCGGCGATGTTGGTGGCATGATCGCCGACGCGCTCGATGTTCTTGGCCACGAAGAGCAGATGCGTGCAGGGCGTGATGTTGCGCGGGTCTTCCATCATGTAGGTGAGGGTTTCGCGGAACAGCGCGTTGTAGGCGTCGTCGACTTCCTCGTCGCGCAGCCACACTTGCTTGGCTTTTTCGGCATTGCGCTCGTTGTAGGCGTCGAGCACGTCCTTGATCAGATGCTGCACCAGGCGACCCATGCGCGGGATGCTGGCGAGCGGCTTGACCGGGCGCATCTCGGCGATGGCGATGGAGCGCTTGGCGATATTCGCCGCGTAATCGCCCATGCGTTCGACGTCGGCGGCGATCTTGAGCGAGGAAATGATCTCGCGCAGGTCGCTGGCCATCGGCTGGCGCAGCGCCAGCATGCGCACCACGCGCTGATCGACGATATTGTTCAGCTCGTCGAGCTTCACGTCGCCCTTCACGGTGAGCGCGGCGATGTCCGGATCGCGCTTGGTGACGGCTTGGATCGCCGAGGCGAATTGCGCTTCGGCGATGCCGCCCATGCGCAGGATATCCTCGTGCAGGTTCTTCAGCTCGTCGTCGTAGGATTTTACGGTATGGTCGGCCATGGCCTGTTCGTTCCTTGCCTGAAGTCCGCGATCAGCCGAAGCGGCCGGTAACGTATTCCTCGGTCTTCTTGACGCTCGGCGTCGTGAAGATTTTTTCCGTGCGGTCGTATTCGATCAGTTCGCCGAGATACATGAAGGCGGTGAATTCCGACACGCGCGCCGCTTGCTGCATGTTGTGCGTGACGATGGCGATCGTGTACTGGTCCTTCAGCTCGTCGATCAGCTCTTCGATCTTGCTGGTCGAGATCGGATCGAGCGCGGAGCAGGGCTCGTCGAACAGGATCACGTCGGGGCGCACGGCGATGGTGCGGGCGATGCACAGGCGCTGCTGCTGGCCGCCGGAGAGGCCGAGGCCGCTGGTGTTCAGCTTGTCTTTCACCTCGTCCCACAGGGCGGCGCGGCGTAGAGAAGATTCGACCCGCTCGTTCATCTCGGCGCGCGACAAGTTCTCGTAGAGCTTCACGCCGAAGGCGATGTTGTCGTAAATCGTCATCGGGAAGGGCGTCGGCTTCTGAAAGACCATGCCGACCTTGGCGCGCAGCAGGTTGAGGTCCTGCTTCGGGTTCAGGATGTTTTCGCCGTCCATCAGCACTTCGCCTTCGGCGCGCTGCTTCGGATAAAGCTCGTACATGCGGTTGAGGCAGCGCAGCAGCGTCGATTTGCCGCAGCCCGAGGGCCCGATGAAGGCGGTCACGGTGCGCTCGTAGAGCGGCAACGATATGTTCTTCAAAGCCTTCGACTCGCCGTAGAAGAACGACAGGTCGCGGACGGAGATTTTCTCCGGCGTGTCTTCGTTGGTGCGCTGGGCGCTGGCCGCGCCGAGCGTGTTGGCCATCATACTCATCGTTCGCCACCCGATTTGCTGGAAAGGACTCGCGCGAGGACGCTCAGCGTCAGCACTGCGAAGGTGATCAGGAGCGCGCCGGTCCAAGCCAGGTCGCGCCAGTTTTCGTATGGGCTCAAGGCGAACTGGAAGATGACGACCGGCAGGCTCGGCATCGGCGCCAGAAGGTCGGCGCTCCAGAACTGGTTGTTGAGCGCGGTGAAGAGCAGCGGCGCCGTTTCGCCGGTGATGCGGGCGACGGCGAGCAATACGCCGGTGATGATGCCGGCGCGCGCCGCGCGATAGGCGACCTTGGCGATGATGTACCAAGTCGGCGTGCCGAGCGCCGCGGCGGCTTCGCGCAGCGTGTTGGGCACCAGCAGCAGCATGTCTTCGGTCGTCCGCACGACGACGGGCAGCACGATCACCGCCAAGGCGAGGGCGCCGGCGAGACCGGAGAAGTGGCCCATGCGGGCCACCACGATCTCGTAGATGAACAGGCCGATGACGATCGAGGGCGCCGACAGCAGGATATCGTTGATGAATCGGATGACCGGGGTCAGCTTGTCGTAGCGGCCGTATTCCGCCATGTAGGTGCCGGCCAGCGTGCCGATCGGCGTGCCGATCAGCACGGCGAGACCGGTCATGATCAGGCTGCCGACGATGGCGTTGGCCAGGCCGCCCGTTCCGCCCGGTGGCGGCGTCATCTCGGTGAAGACGCTGAGGCTGAGACCTGAAATGCCGTTGATCACCAGCGTGCCGAGGATCAGCGCCAGCCAGCTGAGACCGATGGCGGCCGATGCGAGCGACAGGCCCATGTAAATCGCGTTGCGGCGCGAACGGCGGCGATAGAGGCGCATGTTGCGCAGTTCGGTTGCCATGGCTTAGTTCCCCGCCTGGCGTTCGAGGCGCAGCAGCATGTAGCGCGCGAAGGCCAGGACGATGAAGGTGATGAGGAAGAGAAGAAAGCCGAGGGCGATGAGCGACGAGAAGTAGACGTCGCCGACCGCTTCGGCGAATTCGTTGGCGATGGTTGCCGAGATGGTGGTGCCGGGCGCAAGGATCGATTCGGAGATGCGGTGGGCATTGCCGATCACGAAGGTGACGGCCATGGTCTCGCCGAGCGCGCGGCCGAGGGCCAGCATGCAGCCGCCGATGACGCCGACGCGGGTGTAGGGCAGCACGACATTGCGCGTCACCTCCCAGGTGGTGCAGCCAAGGCCGTAGGCCGATTCGCGCAGCACGGTGGGCACGGTCTCGAACACGTCGCGGGTGATGGCGACGATGAAGGGCAGGATCATGATGACGAGGATCAGCGACGCCGTGAGCATGCCGATGCCGTAAGGCGGGCCGGCGAACAAGCCATTGAGCACCGGCACGTCGGCGAAGGTGGCGATGAGGAAGGGCTGAACGTGCTTTTGCAAAAAGGGCGCGAAGACGAACAGCCCCCAGATGCCGTAGATGATCGAGGGAATGCCGGCGAGCAGCTCGATGGCGATGCCGATCGGCCGGCGGATGATCGGCGGGCAGAGCTCGGTGAGGAAAATGGCGATTCCGAGGCCGAGCGGCACGGCGAGAAGCATGGCGAGGAAGGAGGTCATGATGGTGCCGTAGATCGGCGCCAGCGCGCCGAACTTGACCGTCACGGGGTTCCACGACTCATCGAACACGAAATCGATGCCGAAGGTGCCCAACGCCAGCCAAGATCCTTCCAGCAGAGAGACCATGATCGCGCCGAGAATGACCAGCACGGAAATGGCGCAGATCCGGGTCAGGCTACGGAAAATCGCGTCGGTCGTCGCGAAGCGCTTCAGGGCGCCCGTGCGATCGACGTTCATCGACAGGCTGTTTGTCGTCTCGACGCTAAGGTCTGCCACGTTGGCACCGTGATCCTGTGAAGATGAGAACGGAGAAGGGAAAAGCGACGAACGAATGAGATTGCGGAAAACGAGAGTTTGGAAAAATCGGCAAGAAGCGGGGGCCGGAAATCTCCGGCCCCCGGTCGGCGTTACATCTTGTAGACGGGCGTGCCGTTGGACGCCTTGATCTGCTCGGTCCAGACCTTGCGGATCTGGTTGACGACGGCGTCCGGCATCGGCACGTAGTCGAGCTCTTCGGCCATCTTGTCGCCTTTGCTATAGGCCCAGTCGAAGAACTTGATCGCTTCGAGGCTGGCGGCCGGATTCTGCGCCTGCTTGTGCATCAGGATGAAGGTGGCGGCGGCCATCGGCCAACTGCCGGCGCCCGGCTGGTTGGTGATGATCACGGCCATGCCCGGCGTGCCGGCCCAGTCGGCGCCGGCGGCGGCGGCCTGGACGGCTTCCGAGCCCGGCTCGATGGTCTTGCCGTCGCGGTTGATCATCTTGGCGAAGGTCATCTTGTTCTGCTTCACGTAGGCGTATTCGACATAGCCGATCGCGCCGCTGGTCTGGCCGACGGTGCCGGCAACGCCTTCATTGCCCTTGCCGCCGATGCCGACCGGCCATTTGACCGAAGTGCTCGAGCCGACCTGGCTCTTCCAATCGGGGCTGATCTTGCTCAGATAGTCGGTGAAGACGAAGGTGGTGCCCGATCCGTCGGAACGGTGGACCACGGCGATCGCCTGGTTCGGCAGCTTGGCCGAGGGATTCAACTTGGCGATGGCGGCATCGTTCCAGCTCTTGACCTTGCCGAGGTAGATGTTGGCCAGGGTCGGGCCGTCGAGGACGATCTCGCCCGGCTTGATGCCGGCGATGTTCATCACCGGGACGACGCCGCCCATGACGGTCGGAAACTGGATCAGGCCGTCCTTATCGAGCTGCGCGGCGGTCAGAGGCATATCGGAGGCGCCGAAGGTCACGGTCTTGGCCTGGATCTGCTTGATGCCGCCGCCGGAGCCGATCGACTGGTAGTTCAGACGGTTGCCGGTCTCTTTCTGGTAGGCATCGGCCCACTTGCCGTAGATCGGGTAGGGAAAGCTGGCGCCGGCGCCGGAGATGTCGGCCGCGCTGGCGGTGTAAGCCGTGCAGAGGGCTGCAGCCGCCGCGACGAGGCTCGCTGTCATGCGCATGAGGGGACTCCCGTAATTGTGGATCGGATGGACGAATGTCCGAGGAACTCGATCGGGGCAGAGGCGCGCCCCGAGCTTGCGCGGCGCAATCTAAGGGCCTACCGGGACACAAATACTACAGGGTCATGACAGCCATGTGACAGCATGCCTGCTAAACGGCGTCAAAAACACCGACAAGCATAAGTCATTGTCTAGGAAGGGCTTTTGCCCGGGCCCGCGCCGCGGTCCGATTCGAGAAAAGCGGTCGGCAGGTAAATCGTGAAGCGGCTGCCCTGACCCGGCTGGCTCTCGACCTGCAGCCGCCCGCGGTGGCGGGCGAGAATATGCTTCACGATGGCCAGGCCCAGGCCGGTGCCGCCGACCGCGCGCGAACGAGCGGTATCGACCCGGTAGAAGCGTTCGGTCAGGCGCGGCAGATGCTCCGCGGCGATGCCCTCGCCCTTGTCGGCGATGGCGACGGCGAGCGCCGCCTGGGGAATGGCCAAATCGCTGGGCGGCGCGCCTTCCGGCCCGGCGATGGACGCCGGCCAGATCCGCACGGTCACTTCGCTGTTGGCGGCGCCGTACTTGATGGCGTTGTCGATCAGGTTCTGGAACAGCTGCGCAAGCTGGTCGGCATCGCCGGCGGCCGGCGGCAAGGGGCCGTCCTCGACCGTCAGCTTCACGGTCATGCTCTTGGCGCGCGCCTGCAGCTGCAGGATATCGATCACGGTTTGCAGCAGCGCCGGCAGATCGACCTGGCCGGCGGGCGCTTTATGCTCATTCGTCTCGATGATCGACAGCGACAGCAGATCGCGCACCAGGCGCGCCATGCGCTGCGCCTGTTCATGCATCAGCTTGAGGAATTGCTCGCGCGCCTGCGGATCGTCGCGCGCCGGGCCTTGCAGCGTCTCGATGAAGCCGATCAGGCTGGAAAGCGGCGTGCGCAGCTCATGGCTGGCATTGGCGATGAAGTCGCTGCGCATCTGCTCGCTGCGCTTGGTCGCCGAGACATCGACCATGGCCAGCACGCAGGTCGCGCCGCCTGGCGAGCCGCCGGTCGGACCGGCGCCCTCCAGCGGGCGCAGCCGTTCGACGCGCACGGCGAAGTGGCGCTCGTTGGGCAGCACGCCGTGAAATTCCGCCTGGCGGCCGACGCCGTCGGCCAGCACCCCATCGACCGCTTCGAGCACCGTCGGATCGCGCAGCGCCAGCGCGAGATCGCCGCCGACCACGATGGTGCCGAGCAATTGCCGGGCCGCCTGGTTGCCGAAAGTCACGCGGCGGCGGGCATCGAGCAGGATCAAGGGATCGGGCAGGCTGTCGAACACGCCGCGATTCTCGCCGATGCCGCTGTGCAGGGCGTCGGCCCGCTCGCGCCAGACGCGGTCGAGGCGCAGCACGGCGGCGAGCAGATCGTTGGTCAGCCCGCCGCCGAGGCGCGGCGGGGTGGGGCGCGTTTTGCGGTCGGGGTCGGACAGCGCCTCGGCCGTGGCGATGACGATGGAGATTTCGAAGATATGCCGGCGCAGCATGAAAAACAGCGCGACCGCCACGGCGCCGCAGGCCGTGAAGACATGGCCCCAGGCCAGATCGCCATGCATCGCCAGCAGCCCGAGCACCACCAGCGTCGGCGACAGCAAGGCGAGCGCGGTGAAGATCTGGCGCGAAGGTGAAACGACGGGCAGCGGCATGTGCGGATCCCGATAAGGCCTGCTGCCTCTTCCCCCGCCCGGACAATGAAGTCAAGCCGGATCGCGGGGCACCAAAAGATCGTCACCCTCGGCCTTGAGCCGAGGGTCCATCTGTCACGCGCTTGAGCGCTGGATGCATGGATGCTCGGGTCAAGCCCGAGCATGACATTTTGATTTGGTAGCCGTCAGCCTTTGATCGCGTCGTAGGCGGCGAGCGCCGCGACGTTGACCAGTTCGGTGACGTTCGAGCCCATGGGCACGATCTGCGCCGGTTTCGACAGGCCGATGAGCAGCGGGCCGACGACGGTGCCGCCGCCGAGTTCCTGCAGCAGCTTGGCCGAGATGATCGCCGGATCGAGCGCCGGCATGATCAGCACGTTGGCCGGCGCCGATAGGCGGCAGAACGGATAGAGCGTGCGCAGCTCGGGATTGAGCGCGACGTCGACCGACATTTCGCCGTCATACTCGAAATCGACCTTCATGGTGTCGAGATGCTCGACCGCTTCGCGCACGCGCTTGCCCTTCTCGCGCAGCGGATCGCCGAAGTTCGAGAACGACACGAAAGCGACGCGCGGCTCGTGGCCGAGCTGGCGCGCGGCCTTGGCCGCCTGGATGGCGATGTCGGCGAACTCGGCCGTGGTCGGCACTTCATGCACCATCGTGTCGGCGATGAACACCGTGCGCTCGCGCGCCAGCATCATGGTCAGGCCGATCACGCGCTCGTTCGGCTTGGCGTCGATGACGCGGCGAATCTCGCTATAGGCGACGAAGGAGGAGCGCGTCATGCCTGTCACCATGGCGTCGGCGTCGCCGAGCGCCACCATGCAGGCGGCGAAGATGTTGCGGTCCTGGTGCACCATGCGCTGACAGTCGCGATAGAGCACGCCGTGGCGCTGCAGGCGGGCATAGAGGAAATCGATGTAGCGCTTGTTGTCCGGGTTCAGCGCCGCGTTGTAGATCTCCATGTCGTCGCCGACCTTGAGGCCGAAGGATGTCATGGTCTCCTGCACGCGATCCTTCACGCCGATCAGCACCGGGGTGCCGTAGCCGGCATTGCGGAACGAGGCGGCGGCGCGGATCACCGTCTCCTCTTCGCCCTCGGCGAAGACGACGCGCTTGGGATGGGCGCGCACGGTCTCGAAGATCGAGTTGAGCGCGGCCGAGGTACGGTCGAGGCGCGAGGCGAGAACGCGGCGGTAGGCTTCCATGTTCTCGATCGGCTTCTGGGCGACGCCCGACGTCATGGCGGCTTCCGCCACGGCGCTCGGCACGGCGACGATCAGGCGCGGATCGAACGGCGAGGGGATGATGTAGTCCGGGCCGTAGCGCAGCTTCTGGCCCGATGAGGCGTCCGCCACTTCGTCCGGTACGTCCTCGCGCGCCAGTTCGGCGAGCGCGCGGGCGGCGGCGATCTTCATCTCATCGTTGATCGTGCTGGCGCGCACGTCGAGCGCGCCGCGGAAGATGTAGGGGAAGCCGAGCACGTTGTTGACCTGGTTTGGATAGTCCGAGCGGCCGGTGGCGATGATGGCGTCGGCGCGCACGCTGCGCGCCTCTTCCGGCGTGATCTCGGGATCGGGATTGGCCATGGCGAAGATGATCGGCTTGGCGGCCATGCCCGCGACCATCTCCTTGGTCACCGCGCCCTTGGCCGACAGGCCGAAGAACACGTCGGCGCCCTTCATGGCTTCGGAGAGGGTGCGCGCCTTGGTATCGATGGCGTGGGCGGACTTCCACTGGTTCATGCCGTCGGTGCGGCCCTGGTAGATGACGCCCTTGGTGTCGCACAGGGTGACGTTGCCGTGCGGTACGCCGATGGCCTTGACCAGCTCGACGCAGGCGATGGCGGCGGCGCCGGCGCCGTTGACCACCATCTTGAAGTTCTTGATGTCGCGGCCGGTGATCTCCAGCGCGTTGATCAGGCCGGCGGTGGCGATGATCGCCGTGCCGTGCTGATCGTCATGGAACACCGGAATGTCCATCAGCTCGCGCAGGCGCTGCTCGATGATGAAACACTCGGGCGCCTTGATGTCTTCCAGGTTGATGCCGCCGAACGACGGCCCGAGGAAGCGCACGCAGTTGATGAATTCCTCGACGTCCTTGGTGTCGACTTCGAGATCGATCGAATCGACGTCGGCGAAGCGCTTGAACAGCACCGACTTGCCTTCCATCACCGGCTTGGCGGCGAGCGCGCCGAGATCGCCGAGGCCGAGAATGGCCGTGCCGTTGGTGATGACGGCGACCATGTTGCCGCGCACGGTATATTCATAGGCGGCGGCCGGGTCCTTGGCGATGCGCAGCACCGGGGCGGCGACGCCGGGCGAATAGGCGAGCGACAGGTCGCGCTGCGTCGTCATCGGGACGGTGGCGACGATTTCCAGCTTGCCGGGGCGTCCCGAGGAATGCAGCAGCAGGGCTTCTTCGTCGGTGACGTGATTGTTGCTATCCACGGTACAAATCCTTTGGCGACGGCCGCGACGAGTACGCTTGAAAGTCGGGTCGGCGAGTTGTTACGCCCAGTTGGGCATCCGCAGGCGGCGCGCGCGGCAAAAAGCCGTTTCGATGCGTCGTTCAAGACCCGCGGGAAGGGAGCCGGCAGCCGCCGGCCCAAATGAAGCGGGAAACTTGCCAAGCGCGGCCCCCACTGTCACCAAAATTCGATACTGCCGACGAATGAGGCCAACTCATGAAGGCGGGGACCATCGGCCGCCGCCGCGCCGTTGTACCGCGGCGCGCGCCTCGGTAAGTTAGGGCTTCTCCCGCGAGACGGTCCTCGGCCCGCCGCCCGTTCTTTCAACAATGGCGGGCTCTCACAGCATTATTGCAGCGCAGCAAAATTTTGACTCAGTCCGAGACAGCCATCGACAAGTCCGATGAAGCCATAGCTTCTCCCGAAGTCCTGGCCGCAGCGGCGATCGTGGCCGCCATTTCTGCAGCCGACACGACGCCGCTCATGGCGCAGTACCACGCGATCAAGCAGGCCCATCCCGGCGCGCTGCTGTTCTATCGCATGGGCGATTTCTACGAGATTTTCTTCGACGACGCGGTGCAGGCGTCGCGCGCCCTCGACATCGCGCTGACCAAACGCGGCAAGCACAACGGCGAAGACATTCCGATGTGCGGCGTGCCGGTCCATGCGGCGGAAGCCTATCTCGCCCGCCTGATCAAGAAGGGCTTTCGCGTTGCCGTCTGCGAGCAGGTCGAAGATCCCGCCGAGGCCAAGAAGCGCGGCGCCAAGTCCGTCGTGAAGCGCGAGGTGGTGCGGCTCGTCACCCCGGGCACCTTGACCGAAGACTCGCTGCTCGATTCCCGGCGCAACAATTTCCTCGCGGCGCTGGCCGAGGCGGCGGGTGCCCTCGGCCTCGCCTGGTTCGATCTGTCGACCGGCGAATTCACCGTCCAGGCCGTCGCGCCCGAGCAATTGCCCGCCGCCCTGGCGCGCATCGCGCCCGGCGAATTGCTCATCGCCGACAAACTTCTCGCGCGGCCCGACGTGGCGAGCGCCGCCACCGACGGCGCGGGCGCGCTGACGCCGCAGCCGTCCAGCCTGTTCGACAGCGAGAACGCGCGCCGCCGCCTGCAGGCGCTTTATGGCGTCGCCGCGCTCGACGCCTTCGGCAGTTTCGGCCGCGCCGAACTGGCCGCCGCCGGCGCCCTGGTCGATTATGTCGATCTCACGCAGAAGGGCCGCCTGCCGGCCTTCGCGCCGCTGCGCCAATTGGCGGCGCGCGCGGTGATGGAGATCGACGGCGCGACCCGACGCAATCTCGAATTGGTGCAGGGCCCCGACGGCGGCCGCGACGGTAGCCTCTTGGCCGTCATCGACCGCACGCTGACCGGCGCCGGCGCGCGGCTTTTGGCTTCGCGGCTTGCCGCGCCGCTCACCGATGTGTCGTGCATCCGCCGCCGCCATGACGCGGTCGGCTTCTTCGTCCAATCGCGCAACCTGCGCGAGGACGTGCGCGCCGTGCTCGGCCGTCTGCCCGACATGGCGCGCGCTTTGTCGCGCCTCGGCGTCGGGCGCGGCGGGCCGCGCGATCTCGCGGCGATCCGCGATGCCCTGGCGGCGGGCGCCGCGCTGCGCCGCCGTTTCGAGTCCCCCGGCAAGCAGGACGGCTTCGACGATCTGCCCGATGCCATCGCCACCGCCTGTTCGCGCCTCGGCACCGAAGGCGAGCTGGTCGGTCTGCTGCGCCGCGCCCTGATCGAGGAGCTGCCGCTGTTCGCCCGCGACGGCGGATTTTTGGCGAGCGGCTACGATCCCGATTTCGACGAGGCGAAATCTCTGCGCGACGATAGCCGGAAATTGATCGCCGGCCTCGAATCGCGCTACGCGGCGGCCGCCGATATTCCCGGCCTCAAGATCAAGCACAACAATGTGCTCGGCTATTTCATCGAGACGCGGCCCAATCTCGCCGACAAGATCGCGGCGGCGACCGGGCCGGAAGGCCAGGAGCGCTTCTTCATCCACCGCCAGACCATCGCCAGCGCCGTGCGCTTCACCACGCCGGAGCTCGCCGAGCTGGAAACGCGGATTTCCCGCGCCGCCGACCGCGCGCTGGCCTTGGAGCTGAAAGCCTTCGACGAGCGGTGCGCGGCCGTGCGCGCGCGCGCCGCGCAGATCGCGGTGGCGGCGCAGGCCATCGCCGTGCTCGATGTCTCGTCTGGTCTCGCCGAACTGGCGATCGAGCAGCGCTGGTCGCGCCCTACCGTGGACGACAGCCTCGCCTTCGACATCAAGGGCGGCCGCCATCCGGTGGTCGAAGCGGCGCTGGCGCGCGAGGCCGCCGGCAGCGCCGCTTTCGTCGCCAACGATTGCGATCTGGGCAGCAGCAAACTCTGGCTCATCACCGGCCCCAACATGGCCGGCAAGAGCACCTTCCTGCGCCAGAACGCCGTCATCGCCATCCTGGCGCAGGCCGGCGCCTATGTACCCGCCGAGCGCGCACAGATCGGCGCGGTGGATCGGCTATTCAGCCGCGTCGGCGCGGCGGACGATCTGGCGCGCGGCCGCTCGACCTTCATGGTCGAAATGGTCGAGACCGCCGCCATCCTCAATCAATCGAGCGACCGCGCCCTGGTCATTCTCGACGAGATCGGCCGCGGCACCGCGACCTACGACGGCCTGTCGATCGCCTGGGCGACCATCGAGCATCTGCATGACATCAACAAATGCCGCGCCCTGTTCGCCACCCATTACCACGAGCTGACGGCGCTCTCGGCGCGCCTCGCGCAACTGTCCAACCATTCCATGCGCATCAAGGAATGGCAGGGCAATGTCGTCTTCCTGCATGAGGTCGGGCCCGGCGCGGCGGACCGCTCCTACGGCATCCATGTGGCGAAGCTCGC
>CAMAVH010000039.1 GCA_945861615.1 Rhizobium sp. Q54
CAGCGACGTGATGGAAAACTGCGCCGGGAGCGGCCCCTTTTCTTGCATGGCAGGCGCGTTGGGCTATGCTGCGCCGCCCTAATCCAGCCTTGTTTCAATTGTAATTTTTTGGCCATGACCGATACGAACGGCAGCAAGACCGGCAAGCGAATCTTCCTGGTGGACGACGACGCGGATCTGCGTTCGGCGCTCGCCGAGCAGCTGCAACTGCATGAGGAATTCCAGACCGTCGAGGCCGAAACCGCGGCCAAGGCACTGGAGATCGTCAAAACCGATTATTTCGACGCCATTATCCTCGACGTCGGCCTGCCCGACATGGACGGCCGCGAGGTCTGCCGGCTGATGCGCCGCTCGGGCGTCAAATGCCCGATCGTCATGCTGACCGGCGCCGATTCGGAGGCCGACACCATTCTTGGCCTCGATTCGGGCGCCAACGATTACATCACCAAGCCCTTCCGCCTCGGCGTGCTGCTCGCGCGCTTGCGTGCCCAGCTGCGCACGCACGAGCAAAGCGAGGACGCGGTCTTCACCATCGGGCCCTACAGCTTCCGCCCGTCGGCGAAACTGCTGCAGGACGCCGACGGCAAAAAGAAGGTCCGCCTGACCGAGAAGGAAACGGCGATCCTCAAATATCTCTATCGCGCCAAGGAACATGTCGTCGGCCGCGAGACGCTGCTCGGCGAAGTGTGGGGCTACAATGCCGGCGTCACCACGCACACGCTGGAGACGCATATCTATCGCCTGCGCCAGAAGATCGAGCGCGACCCGGCGGCGGCGGAGATTCTTCTGACGGAACGCGGCGGCTATCGCTTGGCGCCGTAGAGCGCGGGGCGGCTGGCGCCGTAGCGGCGCACTCTCCGTCCGGCTCCGTCCTCTCTACATTATAAATCGTCACCCTCGGGCTTGACCCGAGGGTCCATGTTTCAATTGCTTGAGCGCTTGATGAATGGATGCTCGGGTCAAGCCCGAGCATGACGAGTTGTGATGAAGACGGCGGCTTGCGACAAGAAATAAGAGCCGGGGCATCGCTCCGGCCTTTTAGTTTCATGCCTACTTCAAAGTCACCACCACCGGCACATGGTCGGAGGGCTGGGCCCAGCCGCGCGCGGCGCGCAGCACCTCCATGCCCTTGAGCCGGTCTTCGAGCGCGCCGGTGACCCAGACATGATCGAGCCGGCGGCCCTTGTCCGCCGCGTCCCAATCGGCGGCGCGGTAGCTCCACCAAGTGTAGAGCTTGTCGGTCGGCGGCACGAATTTGCGCATGGCGTCGATGAAGCGGTGCGAACGCTGCACCTCGCCGAACTTCTCGACTTCGATCGGCGTGTGGCTGACCACCTTCAAGAGCGCCTTGTGCGACCAGACGTCCTCTTCGAGCGGCGCGATGTTGAGATCGCCGACGACGATCATCTTGTTGTTCGGATTGGAGCGCGCGGCGAACCAGTCGCGCATCTCGTCGAGGAAGCGCAGCTTATGGGCGAACTTCACGTTGAGCGCCGGATCGGGAATGTCGCCGCCGGCCGGCACGTAGAAATTATGGATCTCGGTGCCGTCGCCGAGCACGGCGATGGTGTGGCGGCAATCGTCCTTGTCGCACCAGCGCGTCTGATCGCCCGGCGTGAAGGGAATGCGCGACAGGATGGCGGTGCCGTTGTAGCTCTTCTGGCCCTGGGCGTGGATATGCTCGAAGCCGAGGGCCTTCAGACCGTCGAACGGGAAATCGGTCTGCTGCGCCTTGGTCTCCTGCAGGCAGAGAATGTCGATCTTGGCCTCGCCGATCAGCTTCTGCACCAAGGGCAGGCGGAGACGGACGGAATTGACGTTCCAGGTGGCGACGCGCAGCGGCATGGCTCTCTCTACGGAAGCGGGGATTGATTAAGCGAGCGCCGCCCCGATGGCGACGCGCAGGTCGGTGAGCCCTTCGATCTGGCCGAGCAGGCTGTCGCCGGGCCGCAGCTGCACCTCGCCGCTCGGCGTGCCGGTGAAGATCAGATCGCCCGGCTGCAGGGTGACGTATTTCGACAGCAGCGCCACCAGGTTGAGCGGCGACCAGGACATTTCTTCCAGGTCGCCGGTTTGCGCGCGCCCGCCGTTGACGTCGAGCGTGATGGTGCCGCGCTCAAGATGGCCGACATCGCCAGCGCGATGCAGCGCGCCGATCGGCGAGGCGCCCTCGAAGGTCTTGGCCATGTCCCACGGCTGGCCGGCGTTGCGCGCCGCGCGCTGCAGGTCGCGCCGCGTCAGATCGAGGCCGACGGCATAGCCGAACACGGCATCGCGCGCGCCCCTGGCGTTGGCGATGTCGCGCGCCGGCGCGCCGATGGCGACGACCAGCTCGATCTCCGGCTCGAACAGCGCCGTGCGCGGCGGCATCGGTACGGTGGCGCCGTTGGCCGCCAGGCTCTGCGTCGATTTGGTGAAGACCGACGGTTCGGGGCGGTTCGGCCCGTAGGTGCCGGTGAAGGCGTAGATCGTGCGGACCGGAAAGCGCTGGGCGCTGCCGACCACGGGCAGACCGGGCACGGGCGGCGGGGCGAAGAGGAAATCAGTCACGGGGGAATCCTGCGGCGGACGGCGGGGGAGCAGGGCGGCAGATTAGAGCGCGGTGCCATGCCGCGCCAGCGGCGCGTGCGGGCCTATCCCAAGTCAGTGCGAACTGTCCTAAAATGCCGTACCCGCTCACGGGACGCGCGTTCGGCAATTCAAGAGGGCCGCCGATGGATGCCGCCACCGCCGACATCAAAAACTTCATCCAGATCGACGAGCGTATCGGCAGTGCCGGGCAACCCACCGCGGAACAGTTCAAAGCGCTGCGTGACGCAGGCTATGAGGTCGTCGTCAATCTGCTGCCCCGCGAACAGGACAATGCCCTGAAAGGCGAAGAGCGGCTCATAGGCGAGCTGGGTATGGACTATCGCTATATCCCGGTGCTGTGGACCGCCCCGCACATTGAGGACTTCGCAGCCTTTTGCCAGGTGATGCAAGAGCTGCAGGGCAAGAAGGTCTTCGTCCATTGCGCCATGAACATGCGCGTGACCGCCTTTTATTCATCCTATGCCATGAAGCATCTGGGTTGGAGCCGTGCGCAGGCGGACGCGCTGGTGGCGCGGATTTGGGATCCCGCCCAGAACGTCAAGATGAACGACACTTGGCGCGCCTTCATTTCCGACATCCGCCAATAGAGGGATTTGAATCTTATCGCATGTCGAAATTCGCACAGCGCCGCGCTTTTTTCGCCCTCGGCGGCATGGTACCACCAGGGTCAAGAGCAAGACATGAAGGCCAGGGGAGCGCGCCATGATCCGGATTTACGGCTATGAGAATTCGTCGAACTGCCAGAAGGTCACCTGGGCCTGCGACGAATTGGACATACCCTTCGAATTCGATCTGACCGGTGGAACCCAGCCGCGCAACAGCAAGGATCCGGCCTATCTGATGCTCAATCCGAACGGCCAGATCCCGACCCTGCAGGACGGCGAGTTCCTGCTCTGGGAGTCCAATTCCATCCTGCGCTACATCGACGAGAAATACGGCGCCGGCCGCCTGATGCCGAAGACGCCAGAGGGACGCGCGGTGGCCAACAAATGGATGGACTGGCAACTCGCCGCACTCGGCGGACCGATGGGCGAGCTGTTCAACGCCACCCTGCGCACGCGGCCCGAGGCGCGCGACGTCGCCGCCATCGCCGCGGCGGGCGATCGCGCCGCCGCCATGTGGAAGCGGCTCGAGGCGGGGTTCGGCAACGAATATTATGTCGCGGGCGAATTTTCGCTCGGCGACATCCCGCTCGGCATCATGGCGAACCGCTGGTACGCCATTCCGATCGCCAAGCCGTCCTTGCCCAGGGTCGAGGCCTGGTTCGAGCGGCTCAAGGCGCGGCCGGCCTTCGTCGAGCGCGTGATGAAGATTCCGCAGCCCGGCCCGAAGTGATCGGCCCTAGGCCTATGGTCCGCCTCGTCCCCCCTCTTATGGGTAGCGCGTGAGAGTCCCGCAGCATTGCCGCGCGTTCCTTGATATAGGGCTCCCTTCCAGCGTGACGCGACCATCGGGGGATCCATGCGGATTGTGATAGTGCGGACGGCGCTGGCGCTGGCGCTGATGCTGTTCGCAAGCGGCACCGCCTGGTCGCAGCTGCTCAAGCCCAGCATTTATCCGCCGCCGAAAGACGGCCTGATTCTGTTCGACATGCTGCGCCCGGTCGAAACGACCGACCTGCTGCATGGCTGGCGGGCCAATCTCGGCTATCAATATGGCAGCCTCGAATCGAAGATCGCCAATCAGCCGGAGCGGCGCGATCTCAATACCGAAACCGCCGGGATGAATGTCCGCGTCGGCCGGCGCGGCTTCGCCAGCGTCGATCTCACCCTGTCCGACCAGACGCTCAACATCCGCACCAACAACATGACGACCACGGCGGACGTCAACGAGACCGGCCTTCGCGCCAGCGGCGGCTATATGCTGCTGCCCACGCTCGCCGTCGGCGGCTCCGTCGCGCGCAACAAGCTGGACGGCACCTACCGCTTCGGCCCGGCGCCGACGGATCAGTCGAGCGGCGCGCTGATGAGCTACAGCGCCTTTACCGCGTTGTTGCTGCCGATCGACGATTGGAAAATCTCGCTGACCGGCGCCTATACCCATGACGAGGTGACGCAGTCCTTCGCCGACGGCACGCCCGGCCAACAGAAGGCCTGGTCGCGCACCGGCACCGTCGTGCTCGCCGCCTTGCATCCGATCGTCGGCCGGCTCGACGGCGTCGCCAGCCTGGCCTGGACGCATATCCTCGAACAGAGAACCTTTCTCGCGGGACGCAGGCTGGACGACGATTGGCTGCGCCCGGCGGTCGGGCTGGTTTACCGCCTGACCGATCAGGCGAGCCTCAGCCTGGTCGCCAGCCGCTTCCTGATGAACGACGCCTACGACTACCAGAGCGTCGCGCTCGGCCTGAGCTACAAGTTCTGAGCCGTGCGCAAACATGCGAACGCCCGGCGGGAGGGGGATCCGCCGGGCGTTCAGGGCTCCTAGGAGCCGGCGGAAACGTCAGGGGAAACGTTTCCGGGGCAAGGCCGAGGGCCTCGCGTTAGGTCTTAGATAAGACGTCCCGGCGGCCAATCAAGGCGTCCAGGATGAATCGCGGCTTTACCGTGAAGTCCTTCCGTTTAAACGACATTTCGCAGAAGCGGGGCGCTGCGCCGGATTTCGTGATCGGCCGCTGCAGGCGTCAGGCCTGCCCCTAGGGCGGCCGCGGGCGCTTAATTCTCGCGCCAGTCTTTGGGCCGGTCCCAGCCGAACAGCTTGGGATCGACCGGCGCGCCGAATTGCGGATCCATCAGGCTGATGCGCGTCGTCTGACCCTGGCTGTCGACCACGCTCCATTGCCGCAATTGCAGCGGCGCGTCGCTGAACACCAGGGTGAGCTGGCCGGCCTCGCGCTCGTCGGTCTGGGCCAGCGTCACGCGGATCGCGCCCTTCTCCTTCTCGAAGGCGGTGACGGTGACGTCGCCCGACAGGCGGATGGTCTCGCGCACCAGGAAGCCGGCGAGGCTGCTATCCAGCGGGATGTAGCTCGCCTGTTTTAGCGCCTTCTCGACATAGACCAGGAAACTGCCGTTGGTGACGATGAGATGGGGCGACGGCGGCGCATATTCGATGCGCATCTTGCCGGGCCGCTGGATGGCGACGAAGCCTTGCGCCGTAGCGCCGTTGCCGGCGACCTGCAGGAAGTCGGAGCGCAGCGTGCGGATGCCGTTCATATAGGCCTCGACGCGGGCGAGGTCGGCCTTCTGCCCGGCGTTGAGCGGCGCCGGCACCGCCTTGGCGGCGAAGGCCGGCAGCGCCGGCAGAGCGAGGACGGCGGCGCTCGCCAGCAGGGCGGTCAGCAAGGCGCGGCGCGTGAGGGTCGGGGAGATCGGGGTCATGAGACGACGTAACCGGAAAAAATGGCGGAAATATGCGCGTCGGGCGAGGCGCTAGGAATAAACGCCGGAAGACTAGCTGCGTTCCTCGATATTCCGCGCCAGCACCTCGCGCTTGCCGACATGGTTGGCCTGGCTGACGACGCCTTCCGATTCCATGCGCTCGATAATGCGCGCGGCGCGGTTGTAGCCGATCTGCAGATGGCGCTGCACGAAGCTGGTCGAGGCCTTGCGCTCGCGGCAGACCAAGGCCACGGCCTGGTCGTAGAGATCGTCGCCCGAGCCTTCGCCGCCCATGCCGGGCATGTTCGCGGTCTCGTCTTCCTCGGTGACCGATTCGAGATAGTCGGGCGAACCCTGGTCCTTCAGCGCGCGGATCACCTTGTTGACCTCGTCGTCCGAGACGAAGGGACCATGGACGCGCGAGATGCGGCCGCCGCCCGCCATGTAGAGCATGTCGCCCTGGCCGAGCAGCTGCTCGGCGCCCGATTCGCCGAGAATGGTGCGGCTGTCGATCTTCGAGGTGACCTGGAAGCTGCAGCGCGTCGGGAAGTTGGCCTTGATCGTGCCGGTGATGACGTCGACCGACGGGCGCTGCGTCGCCATCATCAGGTGAATGCCGGCGGCGCGCGCCATCTGGGAGAGGCGCTGCACCGAGGATTCGACGTCCTTGCCGGCGACCAGCATGAGGTCGGCCATTTCGTCGACGACGACGACGATATAGGGCAGCGGCTTGAGATCGAGCGGCTGTTCTTCGAAGATCGGCTTGCCGGTCTCCTTCTCGAAGCCGGTCTGCACCGTGCGCATCAGGTTCTCGCCGCGCTTGGACGCTTCGCCGAGGCGCTGGTTGTAGCCGGCGATATTGCGCACGCCGAGCTGCGACATGGCGCGGTAGCGGTTCTCCATCTCCTTCACCGTCCAGCGCAGGGCGACGACGGCCTTGCCCGGCTCGGTGACGACCGGGGCGAGCAGATGGGGAATGCCGTCATAGACCGACAGTTCCAGCATCTTCGGATCGATCATGATGAAGCGGCATTCGTCGGGCGACAGACGATAGAGCAGCGACAGGATCATCGTGTTGATGGCGACCGACTTGCCCGAGCCGGTGGTGCCGGCGATCAGCAGGTGCGGCATGCGGTCGAGCGCGGCCATCACCGGCGCGCCGCCGATGTCCTTGCCGAGCACCAGGGTCAGCTTGGACGAGGTGCTTTCGTATTCCGCCGTGGACAGCAGCTCGCGCAAATACACCGTCTCGCGAATCGCGTTGGGCAGCTCGATGCCGATGACGTTGCGGCCCGGCACCACGGCGATGCGCGCGGAAATCGCGCTCATATTGCGGGCGATGTCGTCGGCGAGGCCGATGACGCGCGAGGCCTTGATGCCCGGCGCCGGTTCCAGCTCGTAGAGCGTGACCACGGGGCCCGGGCGCACTTTGAGGATTTCGCCCTTCACGCCGAAGTCCTCGAGCACGGATTTCAGCATCTTGGCGTTCTGCTCGAGCGATTCCTTGTTGATCGACGGATCGACCTTGGATTCGGGCGGCATCTTCAAGAGATCGAGCGGCGGCAGCTGATATTCGCCCTCGGCGACGAGATCGAGAATCGCCTGGCGGTTGGTCGCGCGCTTGCCCGGCGCGGCCTTCTTGGGGGCCGCTTCGATCAGCGGCTCCTCGCGCGGCTTCTTCGGCGCGGCGGCCTTCGCTTTCGCCGGCTTTTCCTCGATCGCGAAATCCTCGTCCTCGTCGTCCGGCTCGGGCAGGGCGATCAAGGGCGCTTCATTGGGATCGTCGTCCGGCATCTCGCCGGCGAAACGCGGCTCGACGCGCGGGCGCTTGGTGAAGCGGCGCTTGGCCTTGGCGACGAAATCGCTGGTCGTGCGCGCGGCGATGGTGGCGCCCTCGATGCCGCCGCGCGCGCCCGTGCCGAGCGCCCAGGCGGCGCCGCCGCCGGCCTTGCGCCATTCGGCGAAGGAAAAGCCGAGCGCGCCGATCAAGGAGAGCAGGCCGAGCAGGCCGGCGCCGGTCGCGAGCAGGGCGCCGCCGATGTCGGCGATGCCGAGGAGATTGCCGAGGGCATAGAGTCGCGCGAAGATCGAGGCGCCGACCCAACCGCCGAGGCGCCAGCCGGCGCCGCTGTCGGCCAAGCCGATCAATTGCAGGCCGTCGCAGGCCGCGCCGATCAGCAGGATGGCGGCGATCAGCAAAACGATGCGCAGCCAGATCGGCGACAGGCCGCGCTTGGCGACGATGCGCCAGCCCCAGGCGACGAAGGCGAGGGCGATCACCGCGCCGGCGATGCCGAAATTTTGCAGCAGGAAGTCGGCGCTCCAGGCGCCCATGGGGCCGAGCCAATTCTGCACCGCCGCGCCGGTGGCGGCGACGTTGCCGGAGGGATCCTTGGAATCGTAACTGAACAGCGCGAAGAGCAGCGCCGCGCCGACCAGCAGGAGAAGGATGCCGAGCCCTTCCGTCAGCCGGCGGCGCAGGAAGGCGCTGGCCTCGGGCGGCAAGAAGGGGGATTTGCCCGTATCAACGGATGAGCGTGCCATGGCGCACTTATTCTACGCCAAGACGAATCGCGCAACCATGTTCGCGTTCTGTCTCGGCGGGCGGCGCTGCGTCGTGCGGTTTTTATCGAGGATCGTCCTCGTGCCAATTGCCCTCCCCGCAAGGGGGAGGGAGTTTGGCAAGCGCGTCTAGTCGGACAATACCGCGCTCGCGCGCGGCTCTAATCGGAAAGCGCCGCGGCGAAGCGCGGCAGGGCCTCGGCGAGCAGCGCCTCGTCATGCACCAGGGCGACGCGGAGGAAATCCGCCCCTGGGCCGGTCTTGTCTTCGGGGCAGAGATAGGCGCCGGGCAGGGTGCGGATGGCGGCGCGCTGCCACAGCCGGCGGGCGACCGCCTCGCCGCCGCTCTCCTTGCCATTCCCGAGGCCGGCGCTGGCGGTATCCAGCCACAAAAAGAATCCGCCGGCCGGCCGCACGGCTCCGAACCGCCCGCCGAGCGCCCGCTCGGCAAGATCGAACTTGGCGCGATAGCGCGCGCGGCTCTCATCGACATGGCTTTCGTCGCGCCATAGCTCGGTGGCCGCAGCAATAATTGGCAAAGGCGTGGCGCTCGAGGCGAAATCGCGCAGCTTGGCGAAGGCGGCGATCAGCCGTTTGCCGCCGGCGATGAAGCCGGAGCGCAGGCCGGGGCTGCTCGATCGCTTGGACAGCGAATTGAAGACGACGACATGGTCGAGCGCGCGCGCCGCCTCGGCGCCGCCCCTTTGCCCATCGAGGCCGGCGCAGGCTTCGAGGATGCCGACGGGTTTTTCCCGGTCGTAGATTTCCGAATAGCATTCGTCGACGGCGAGAATGGCGTCATGGGCCATGACCTTCTCGATCAGGGCAGTGAGATAGGCTTTGCCGGCCAGCACGCCTTGCGGATTGGCCGGGGCGCAGAGATAGACCAGCGCCGTGCGCGCCCAGACATCGTCGGGCAGGGCGAGATAGTCGGGCAGAAAGCCGCTGTCGCGCGCCGCCGGCACGAAGAGCGGATCGGCGCCGGCCATCTGCGCCGCGCCGGCATAGACGTGATAGAGCGGGTTGGGCACCAGCACCAAGGGACGAGCGCCTTCGTCTTTGCGCGCGATTGCAATGGAGGCGAACATATAGATCGCCTCGCGCGTGCCGGCGACCGGCAGAAGATTGTCTTCCGCGACGATGAATCCCTGCGGCAAGGCGAAGCGCCGGGTCAGCCAGTCCGCCACGGCGCGGCGAAACTCCGGCGTGCCGCGCAGCAGCGGATATTTCGCCCAACCTTCGGCGCTTTTTGCCAGCACGTCGGCGACGAATGGGGGCGGGGCATGTTGCGGCTCGCCGATCGACATGATCATGGGCGCAATATTCGCGGCCGGCGCGACGTCGCCGAGCAGCGCGCGCAACCGCGCGAAGGGATAGCCGGGCAAGTCGTCGAGGCGGGGATTGAGCATGGCGGCGATCCTAGGCGGGGCGAATCTGTGCTACAAGCAGGGCGAAGCGTCGGGAACTCGCCATGATGGCCCCGCGTTCTTCATCTATCATGGACCGAGAGCGTCGTCGTGGCGCGGGAGACATCTGATGTTCGCAGCGAAACGCCTGCTTTGTGCGACCGCCATCGCCGCTTGTTGCACCGCGGCGGCCGCCTTCGCCCAGGCCCCGGCGCCGACGCCGCCGGCCGGGACGCCCCCGGCGCAGTTGAACCGGGTCACGCCCAGTCCGTCGATCAGCGGTCCGACGCCGAACGGCACGACCAACGGGACGAGGACCGAGCCGTCGCCGCTGCTCAATCCCGACACGTCCTGGACGCCGCGCACGCCGCGCCTGCCGAACGCCTCGCCCGACGAGCCCTCGCTCAACGCGCCGTTGTTGCCGCTCGATCAATAGCCAACGGTCATACCTAGTCACGAAAAGGCCCGGAGCGCGCATCCGGGCCTTTGCTTTTGCAGAAGTGGATCCGCGGCGGTCAGCGTCATCGCGAGGAAGTGCCGTCGACCATGCGCCGTGACGGCTCCAGGCTCGCCGAGGACAAAGGCCCCTAACCTTCGTTTTTCTGGCCGCGCGAAAAAAATGCCCGGATGGCGCAAACCATCCGGGCAGTTTTTTGGGCAGGAGACCGAAATCTCCAACCGCCCTCACTTCGCGAGTTAGCGGCGAAGCGAGGGCAGGGAGTCGTCTTACATGTGGTACGCGCGCTCGCCGTGCGAGACCACGTCGAGGCCTTCGCGTTCCGCTTCCGGCGTGACGCGCAGACCGATGATGATATCGACGACCTTGAAGAGGATCGCCGAGCCGATGCCGGACCACAGGATGGTCACGACGACGGCCTTCACCTGGCTCATCACCTGGGCGGAGAGGTCGTAAGTGCCGACCCCGGCCGCCACATAGTCGTACACGCCGCCGCCGCCGAGATCCGGGTTGACCAGGATGCCGGTGCCGATGGCGCCGAGGATGCCGCCGATCGCATGGACGCCGAAGACGTCGAGCGAGTCGTCGTAGCCGAGAGCGTTCTTCACCGCCGAGCAGAAGATGAAGCAGACGATGCCGGCGATGAAGCCGAGCACGATCGCGCCCATCGGGCCGATGAAGCCGCAAGCCGGGGTCACGGCGACGAGGCCGGCGATGGCGCCGGACACGATGCCGAGCAGGCTCGGACGGCCCTTGGCGAGCCATTCGATGATCATCCAGCCCAGCGCCGCCGCCGCAGTGGCGACGAAGGTGTTGAGCATGGCCATCGCGGCGAGGCCGGTGGCTTCCAGGTTGGAGCCGGCGTTGAAGCCGAACCAGCCCACCCACAGCAGAGAGGCGCCGATCATGGTCATGGTCAGCGAGTGCGGCGACATCGGCTCTTTGCCGAAGCCGGTGCGCTTGCCGATCATGATCGCGCCCACCAGACCGGCGATGCCGGCATTGATGTGCACGACGGTGCCGCCGGCGAAGTCGATGGCGCCCATCTTGAAGAGGAAGCCGGCGTCAGCCAGAACCTCGTCGAGAGCGGCTTGCGCCGTGGCCTTCGTCGCATCGTCCGTCGCGGCGGCCAAGGTCTTGGCGGCGGCGTCGATGAGGTCCGGACCGGCCCAGTACCAAACCATGTGGGCCATCGGGAAGTAGATGAAGGTCAGCCACAGCGGGACGAACAGCACGACGGCCGAGAACTTGATGCGCTCGGCGAAGGCGCCGAGGATCAGGGCCGGGGTGATCATCGCGAAGGTCATCTGGAAGCAGATGAAGACCAGCTCGGGGATCGCGACGCCGACCGTGAAGGTCGCGCCGGCCGACGTGGTGTCGACGCCCGACAGGAAGGCCTTCGAGAAGCCGCCGATGAAGTCGCTGCCGCCGGTGAAGGCGAGGCTGTAGCCGTAAACGACCCAGATGATGCCGGCGATGCAGACGGTGTAGAACACCTGCATCAGCACCGAGAGCATGTTCTTCGAGCGGACCATGCCGCCGTAGAACAGCGCCAGGCCGGGCACGCTCATCATCAGGACGAGCAGCGACGAGACCATCATCCAGGTCACGTCGCCATTGTTGAAGACGGGCGCGGCAGCGGCCGCAGCCGCTTCTTGCGCGAAGGCGCCGACGGAGGCGGTCATGCCGAGCGCGAGAGCGCCCAGACCCGCGAGGTTTTTCAGACGAAACATTCTGGTCTTCTCCTTAGAGTGCATCGGCGTTGGTTTCGCCCGTGCGGATCCGAACGGCCTGCAGCAGGTCGATCACGAAGATCTTGCCGTCACCGATCTTGTCGGTGTGGGCGGCCTTCTGGATGGTCTCGACGACGCGCTCGGCGAGTTCGTCGGACACCGCAACTTCGAGTTTGGTCTTGGGCAGGAAATCGATCGCGTATTCCGCGCCGCGATAGATTTCGGTGTGCCCCTTCTGGCGGCCGAAGCCTTTTACTTCCGTGACCGTCATGCCCTGAATGCCCAGCTCGGTCAGTGCCTCGCGGACAGGGTCCAGCATGAACGGTTTAATGATCGCCATAACGAGTTTCATTTGGAGGTCCCCTTCCAAAGTGACGGATGTCGCCCCTTCATCCTCGATGTCCGGACCGGAGAGCTTGATGGCTCCTGCCCGGACGCGAGGGACGACTATCCGAGACGCCGTCCATTGCAGACGGCATCACGCGCCTTGTCATTTCAACTTCCGTGCCGTTTTTCACGCCCCTGTGACCGGGCAAAGCACTCAAGGAAATCAAGAGCTTGATCGAGCTCGCCGAATCCCTGGGCAGCTTATGGGCGGTATTTATGCCTATATAGAAGGCAAACTATTAAATCTGCTTATATTTTAAACAAAGACCAAAAAGGGGATTATTCTGAATAAGTTGCATATAGGACAGGGATTGTTCCCAAATCGGGACTGCCGATGAAACCACAGGCTGCGCCTATGCCATCAAAAAGCTGCGCATCGGCGATGGAGCGCTTTTCCATCCGTGCTAGGTACAAGGCATGAGCCAGTCCTTTTCTCCCGCGCCGCAACTCGACGGCGACGCTTTGATCGCGGATGTGCTGATCGTTGGCGGCGGCATGGTGGGCCTCACCGCCGGCGTCGCCTTGGCGAGCGCCGGCTTTTCGGTGATCGCGCTCGATCGCGCGCCGCTCGACGCGCAACTCGACGCGGCGTTCGACGGCCGCGTCTCGGCGATCGCCGCCGGTTCGCGCCGCGCCCTCGAAGGCATCGGCCTGTGGAATCACGTTTTGGCGCAAGGCCATGTGGCCGAGCCGATTCGCGACATCCGGGTGAGCGACGGCGACAGTCTCGCCTTCGTGCATTACGATTCGCGCGCGCTCAACGACAAAAAGGCGCGCAGCGCCAGCGCGCCGCCCAGCGAGCCCGAGCCCTTCGGCCATATCGTCGAGAACCGCACCATCCGCGCCGCGCTCGCCGCGCGGGCGAAAGAATTGCCGAACCTGACCCTGTTGGCGCCGGCCGAGCTGGCGGGCGTCGTCAACGAGCCGTCCCACGCCCTCGCCAGCTTGCGCGACGGCCGGCGCATTCGCGCGGCGCTCGTCGTCGCCGCGGAAGGCAAGGAGTCGGCACTGCGCGCCGCGCGCGGCATCGCGGTGACGCGCTGGTCCTATCCGCAGACCGCCATCGTCTGCACCATCGCCCATGAACGGCCGCACGGCGGCATCGCCCATGAGCGCTTCCTGCCGGTCGGCCCCTTCGCCATCCTGCCGATGACCGACGATCACGACGGCCGCCATCGCTCGTCGTTGGTGTGGACGGAAAAAACCGCGCTCGTGCCGGCCTATCTCGCGCTCAACAAGGCCGACTTCGACGCGGAGGTTGTGCGCCGCGTCGGCGATTTCCTCGGCCGCGTCGAGAGCATCGGGCCGCGCTGGTCCTATCCGCTCTCCTTGCTGCATGCCGAGCGTTATACCGACGAGCGCCTGGTGCTGATCGGCGATGCCGCCCATGCGATTCATCCGATCGCCGGGCAAGGCCTGAACTTGGGACTGCGCGATGTCGCGGCGCTGGCGGAAACGCTGGTCGACGCCAAGCGTCTCGGCCTCGATATCGGCTTCGGCGAAGTGCTGGCGGGCTACGAGCGCTGGCGCCGCTTCGACAACGTGCTGCTCGCCGGCATCACCGATGGCTTGAACCGCTTGTTCTCCACCAGCTTCACGCCGCTGGTGCTGGCGCGCCGGCTCGGCTTCCGCGCCGTCAACCGCGCCGGCCCGCTCAAGACGCTGTTCATGCGCCACGCCATGGGGCTGGTCGGCGAATTGCCGCGCCTGTCGCGCGGCGAGCCGCTATAGCTCAAATAAGCTCGTCACCCTCGGACTTGATCCGAGGGTCCATCCATCAGGCGCTCAGGCATGTGAATCATGGATCCTCGGGTCAAGCCCGAGGATGACGGCTAGAGGCGTCTTCAAGCCTCGCGCTTGAGGCCCTTGGCCTTGAGCGCGTCGAGGTAGAGCTGCCAGAGATGCTCCTGGCGCTCGCCCAGTTCGTGCAGATAACCCCAGGAATAGATGCCGGTGTCGTGGCCGTCGCCGAACAGGATGCGGATGGCGTAGTTGCCGACCGGCTCCAAATGGGCGATCGACACGTCCTTCTTGCCGGCCACCGTGATCTGCTGGCCCGGGCCATGGCCCATCACTTCGGCCGAGGGCGAATGGACGCGAAGATATTCCGCCGAATATTGATAGGATTCGCCGTCGTCGAAATCGATCTCGATGAGATTGCTCTCGCGGCTCATGCGGATCTCTTCCGGCAGCGGGCCGTAATGATGCTGATGGTCGGCGCCCGGACCATGCTCATGATGGTGATGGCCGCCGGCCGCATGGTCATGGCCATGATCGCCCGGCGCATGATCGTGCGGATGGGGATGCGGATGATCATGGCCGTGATCGTGACCGTGATCATGTTTGTGATCGTGGCCGTGGTCGTCATGCTTGTGGCCGTGATCGCCCTGCGCATGGGGCTTGCCGTGATCATGATCATGCCCGTGATCATGCCGATGGTCGCCGTGATCGTGAGAGGGGCCCTTGCCGTGCATCGTCGTCTCCGTCGCGAATCGTTGGATGTCAGTCGTCGAGGCGGCGCCGTTCAATCGTCGAGGCGCCGCGCCTCGTCGGGCAGCATGATCGGAATGCCGTCGCGGATCGGAAAGGCGAGGCCGGCGCTGTCGCTGATCAATTCCTGCTGCGCCGCGTCGTAGCGCAGCGGCCCCTTGGTCAAGGGGCAGACGAGAATCTCCAGCAGCTTGCGGTCGATCTCTTTGCGGGGGTTGGCGGCGCTGTCGGTCATGGGATGTCTCTAATGGCGCCTTGCTTAATGACGGGTGGGCGGCGGCGGCGTGTCGCCGAAGCCGGCTTCGGCGCTGCCGGCGCCCATTTCGAGCAGCGCGGCCAGCGTATGGCCGCAGCTGGCGATGTCGGCCGATTCCAGCAAGGCTTGTTTATCCGTCGGCTCGAACGGGCAGCTCATGGCGAGCGTGGTGACGAGGGCGCGGTCGTCGAGCTGGCCGATCGCCTCCCAGTTGGCCTCGACATGCTTGGCGCCGAAATAGCGTTTGAGCCCGGCGAGAATGCGGCCGCGGTCGATGCGCGTGTGGCTCGGGTCGCGCACCGTGCCGTAGATGTCCAGATCGTCCTTGTAGGGCAGGAAGTTCGGCATGATGCGGCGATAGCCGTCCTTCAAATCGACCTCGTCGCGCACGCGAAAGCGGATCAGCCCATCGAGCACGATCTGATAGCGCCCGTCTTCGCTCTCGCCGAAGCTGATGATGCGCCCGGCGATGCCGACGGGAAACAGTTCCGGCCCGTTCGGTCCGTCGGCGAGGCCGGTCGGCTGGATCATGCCGATCAAGCGCGTCGGCGCCAGCAGCGCATCGCGCACCATGGCGAGATAGCGCCGCTCGAAAATGTTGAGCGGCAGCTTGCCTTGCGGCAGCAGCAGCACGCCGGCGAGCGGAAAGACCGGAATCAGGCCGGGCAGATCCTCGAAATTGGGGTCGAAGACGCCACGAGCCATGCGCGATCCTTCTCTATTAAGAAAACAATATGGACGACAGGCGGCGGCGGCCGCTCTGCGACAGTTCATGCATCGGGCCGAGCGCCTCGAAGACCTTGACGAGCTGGGCGCGCGCCGCGCCGTCGTTCCAGTCGCGGCTCTTCTTGATGATGGCGAGCAGCTCGTCGATCGCGGCGTCGGGCTTGCCGGCGCCGAACTGGGCGACGGCGAGATCGAAGCGCGCCTGATGGTCAGCCGGATCGGCGGCGACCTTGGCGGCGAGCGCATCGACTTCGCCCGACACGCCGGCGCTTTGCTCGGCGAGCTCGATGGCGGCGCGCACGGTGGCGATGGCGGTCGGCTCGGCCTTGTTCGGTTCGGGTTTGAACGTCGCCAGCGTGTCCTTGGCGGCGGCGAGATCGCCGCTCGCCTGCTGATGCTTGGCGAGGCCGGCGATGGCTTCGACATTCGCCGGCGCCTGGGCCAGCACTTCGGCATAGATGGCGATGGCGGTTTCGAGATCGCCGCTCGCGGCCATCTCCTCGGCCTGGGCCATGGCCTCCTTCAGGCCCTCCTCCTCGGAGGTCGGCCCGGAGAGCTTGGCGAGGCCCTCGACGAACTGGCGCACCTGGCTGTCGGGCAGGGCGCCGGCGAAGCCGTCGACCGGGCGGCCGTCCTTGAAGGCATAGACGGCGGGAATCGACTGGATGCGCATCTGCTGCGCCAGGTCCTGATTCTCGTCGACGTTGATCTTCACCAGGCGGACGCGGCCCTTCTGTTCGAGCACCGCCTTTTCCAGGCTGGGGCCGAGCTGTTTGCAGGGGCCGCACCAGGGCGCCCAGAAATCGACGATGACCGCCGGGCCGAAGGAGGCGTCGATCACGTCGGCCATGAAGGTCGGCGTCGAGACATCCTTGATGATCTCGGCGTCGCCGGCCGCGGGCGCGCCGCCCAGGGCATCGCCCAGCGGGCTATTGGGGGCGCCGAAGCTCGCGCCGGTTGGGCGGCCGGGTTGCGTTGGGGCGGCAGCGGGCGGTTTCACGCCCGGCATGCCGGGAAAGCCTGCCATGATCTCTCTCGGTAGAGGATTGATACGATTGGCCTCATAAATGGCCTGTCCGGTCCGTCCCGGCAAGGGCCGAGCGTCCCTCCGGGCCGGAAAAAACCGCCGGAAAGCGACCGATTGGGGCGCTTTTGGCGCAGCGGCGGGCCAGGGGGCGGGAAGGGTTGCAAAGCCGCCGGCTTTGAGTATTATCCCGGCCTCTCGCCGACCCCCGCCGCGCAGTTTTGCGAATTTGCCGGCATTCCTGCGGACTTACGGCCCGCAGCGACCCCCAAGGGACGGCGTTGCGCCGAGCGGGCGTAGCTCAGGGGTAGAGCACGACCTTGCCAAGGTCGGGGTCGAGGGTTCGAATCCCTTCGCCCGCTCCAATTCTTTCATATGCGATGTGGTCGTCGACCCGCCGAGTGCCTACTTAGGCTCTGCGGCGGCGGCATTTTGACATCGAAACGGCCCCGCAGTCCGCAGACAGTCAGTAGGAGCGCGTTCATGGACATCACCAAAATCCCCGCCGGCATCAATCCGCCCGAGGATATCTATGCCGTCATCGAAATCCCCCAGGGCGGCCTGCCGGTGAAATACGAGCTGGATAAAGCCTCCGGCGCGCTGTTCGTCGACCGCTTCCTGCATACCTCGATGATCTATCCGGCCAATTACGGCTTCGTGCCGCATACCCTGTCGGAGGACGGCGATCCCTGCGACGTGCTCGTCGTCAGCCAGACGCCGGTGGTTCCCGGCGCGGTGATCCGCTGCCGCCCGGTCGGCGCCCTGAAGATGACCGACGAGGCCGGCCCCGACGAAAAGATCATCGCCGTGCCGGTCGACAAGCTGCATCCGTTCTATCGCGACGTGCAGAGCTACGTCGACCTGCCCGTCATCCTGCGCGAGCAGATCGCCCATTTCTTCCAGCACTACAAGGACCTGGAAAAAGACAAATGGGTGACCATCGTCGAATGGGTCGGGCCCGACGAGGCGATGGCCCTGATCGCCGACGGCATGCAGCGCGCCAAGGACAAGGCGAATGGGGACAAGGCGAAGAAGGACAAGGCCGCCGGCCCATAGCGCCGCGCCGTCCGGCGCGACGCGACTTATCCGCGGCGATGCGTTAGCATATGGCCGCATCCTAGATCGAGGTTTCATGCCATCCAAATTCGCGCCCGGCGCCACCGTCCATAACAAGGACGGCCGTGTCTATATCGTCGACATGGTCGAGGACGGCGTCGTCTATTGCCGCACCGATGGCGGCGCGGAAACCGAATTCGCCGAAGCCGCGCTGTTCACCGAAGCGGAATGGGCGGCGAAATCCGGCGGCCGGCACGAGCAGTTCTACGGCCGGCTCAAGCAATCGAAGGTTTACGCACAGGCTGCGTCCGCCCATGCGAACGACGCGGCGGCGACGCCGATCCTGCTCAAGCTCGACAAATTGTCACCCGGCATCCTCGATTACATCGCCTTCACCAGCGCGGTGCGCGTGCTGCGCGACAACGGCGACGACGATTTGGGCAAGGATTTATCCGTGGTGAAATGCCGCGCCGCGTTCGATGGCGCGCCCGCCGGCACGCGCCTCGCGCTCGCGGCATTTGTGCTCGCCCTCACCCCGGCGGCGCTGCTCGACGCCGGCCGGCTCGGCGACAATCTGATGCGCGCGCTGATCGAAAAAGGTCTCGCGCCGCAGATGGAAGCCTTCGACGAATTTCTCGATCGCCCAAGGCGCTGATCGGCCTGTTCTCCCATGACCGAAATTCCCGGCGCCGCGGAGCGGCGCATGACCGAAATCTACGTCGATGCCGATGCTTGCCCGGTGCGCGAAGAAATCTATCGCGTCGCCGACCGGCTGCGCCTGCAGGTCTATGTCGTCTCCAACGGCTCGCGGCCGATCCCGCCGGCGCGGCGCGATCATGTTCGCATGATCACCGTGGACGAGGGCGCCGACAAGGCGGACGACTGGATCGCCGAACGCATCACGGCCAAAGACGTCTGCGTCACCTCCGATATTCCGCTCGCCGCGCGCTGCCTGGCGCAGGGCGCCCGCGCGCTGGCGCCGACCGGCAAATTATGGACGCCGGACAACATCGGCGGCGCGCTGGCCGGGCGCGAGCTGTCGCGCCATTTGCGCGAGCTCGGCGGCGGCGGCGGCCCGCCGCCCTTCGCCAAGCAGGACCGTTCGCGCTTCCTGAGCGCGCTCGACACGCTCGTGCAACAGGCTCTGCGAGCCTGAGGGGTGCAACAGGCGCTGCGCGCCTGACGATTCGTGGCGCGAGAGTTCCCGGAGCTATTCGCGCCGCCGAGCGTTGTCTGACGTCATGACGTCAACCTTCACCCTCGCGATCGGCTGCGAACTGCGCTTTCATCCGCGCGGCGAAGGCGTGCTGATGCTGCAGCTCGAAGGCGCGCGCTGTTCCGGGCAGGATATTCGCAACGAGAGCCTCGACGTCTCCGGCGACGGCCGCGACATCGCCGTCGAATCCTATGTCGGGCCGGAAGGCGGCAATCGCTATTTGCGCATCCGCCTGGCGCCCGGCGTCGCCGAGACCGTGACCGTCGCCTATCGCGCCGAGGCGCGGATCGCGCCGCTGCTGCAGGACCCGGCGACGGTGACGGAAATTCCCATCGGCGATATTCCCTTCGCCGTGCAGCGCTATCTGCTGGCCAGCCGCTACTGCCAATCGGACAAGTTGGAGCGTTTCGCGACGCAGGAGTTCGGCCGCTTCGCGCCGGGCCATGATCGCATCACGGCGATCTGCAATTGGATCTACGGCCATATCGACTATGTGACGGGCAGCAGCGACGCCCACACCACGGTGCATGACACCTTGGTGTCGCGCGCCGGCGTGTGCCGCGATTTCGCCCATCTCGGCATTGCGCTATGCCGGGCGCTGGGCATTCCCGCGCGCTTCGTCAGCGCATATGCGGCCGGCTTGCAGCCGCCGGATTTTCACGCCGTCTTCGAAGCCTATCTGTCCGGCCGCTGGTATCTGTTCGACGCCACGCGGCAGGCCTCGCTCGATCGCATGGTGCGCATCGGCGTCGGGCGCGACGCCACCGACGTCTCCTTCGCGACGATCTATGGCGATATCGAACCGACGCCGCCGACGGTCATCGCCCGGATCGAGCCCGAAGCGGCGCCGGGCGCGGCGATCGCGGCGACCCTGCAGGCCGTCAGCTTCTCCGAGCGTTAAAGCTTGTAGAGCCCGGCCGCGGCCGCGCGCAATTTCAGCAAGGTCACCAGAAGATCGAGCGTCGGCGTCGCGACGCCGGCCAGGCGCGCCATGTCCAGCGGGATGGTGTAGATGGCGTCCACCTCCATGGCGCGGCCGAGTTCGAGATCCTGCAGGATGCTCGGCTTGTGCGCGCTGGGCGACAGGCGGCGCAGCACGTCCTCGGCATCGGCGGTCACCTGGCAGCCCATCGCCGCGGCGATGGCCGCGCCCTCCGCCACGGTGCGCCGCGTCGCGTCGCGGCAGGCCTCTTCGGCATAGAGGGTGCGGAAATTCGACTGCGCCAGCACGGCGAGCGAGCCGCTGGAAAAATTCGACATCAGCTTGGCCCAGATGGCATCGCGGATGTTCGCCACCACCGGCACCTCCATGCCGCCGGCGATCAGCAGCTTGGCGACGGCCTGGGCGCGCGGCGTGATCCGGCCGCTGGGCTCGCCCATGATCAGCCGGTTGATCGGGCTGGTGACTTCGACGGTGCCGGGTTCGATCACGCTGCAGGACGAATAGATCGTGCCGCCGAGCACGCGCGCCGGATCGACGGCGCGGCGCATGGCGTCGCCCGGGTCGAGCCGTTCGAGGCGGCGGTCGTCGTGCGGTCCGCCGTGGTTCTGAAAGTACCACCAGGGGATGCCGTTCATGACGAACAGAACCGCCGTGCCCTCGCCCAGCAGCGGGCCGATGCCGGCGGCGACCGACGGAAGGGCGGGCGCCTTGGCCGTGACGATGACGAGATCTTGCGGGCCAAGGTCGCGCGCATCCTCGCTCGCCGCCGGCTTGAACGACTGCGCATCGCCGTCGGCATATCTGACCGTCAGGCCCTTGGCCTGGATCGCCGCGAGATGGGGGCCGCGCGCGACCAGCGCCGGCGTGACGCCGGCCTTGTGAAGCCGCCCGGCCAGATTGCCGCCGATGGCGCCGGCGCCGAAGATGCAGATGCGCATGAGTCCCCCTAAACGATGAACGCCGCGACCCGATGCAAATCGGCCGTGCGGCCGGGGGCGGCGTTCGATCGCCCCGATCTTGGGCGGTTCCCAGCGGCGGCGTCAAGCCGGCGCGCCGAACCTTATCGATGATCGAGGCAATCTCCCCTCGGTCAAACGTTTCCTCACGGACGCAATTTTCCCTAGCCGCGCGAACCTTCCGATAGGGCGAGGCGTTTAAAGAAATTGTGGCGGTTCAGGTTCATATGATTCATCTGCGTGAGTTCCTTAAAGTCGAGACGCGCGATCTGCATGCGCGCACGGAACGCGCCTTCGCGCGCTTCGATCTGACGCGCCGCGAGGCCTATGGCGAGTTCCTGCTGGCGCAGGCGACCGCTCTGCTGCCGCTCGAGGCGGCGCTGACCGGGCAGGGCGCGGGCTATGCGCTGGAAGATTGGCCGCTCCGCGCGCGCGGCGAACTGTTGCGTGCCGATCTTGCCGCGCTCGGCTTGTCGGAGCCGCTACCGCAAGCGGAACCGCGATTCGCCAATCCCGATCAGCTGCTCGGCGCGCTCTATGTGCTGGAAGGCTCGAAGCTCGGCGCGCGGCTTTTGCTGGCGCGGGTGCTTGCCGCCCATCCGGCCGCCGCCGGGGCGACGGCCTTTCTCGCGCACGGCAGCGATCCGGCGCGGACAGCGGCCTGGCCGTCCTTTCTGGCGAGGCTCGAAGCCGCGCCCTGCAGCGCCGCGCGCGCCGCCGAGGCGTTGGCGGGCGCCACGGCGGCCTTTGCGATGTTCGGCCGCGCCGCCCGCGGTTTTGTGAAAGCGTGACAATGAGCGAGACGCCCGACCAGACGGCGCAAGCCGTCGATCTCACCAACTGCGACCGCGAGCCGATCCATCGGCTCGGCGCCGTGCAGCCGTTCGGCTTTCTCGTCGTCGTCTCCAGCGAATGGGTGGTCACCCACGCCTCGGCCAATGTCGGGCAATGGCTCGGCCGCGATGCCGCCGCCATGATCGGGCGGCCGCTGTCCGAAGCGGTAAGCCGCCGCGCCATCCACGACATCCGCAACAAGCTGCAGGGCCTTCGCGCCGCCGACAGCGTCGAGCGGCTGTTCTCCTTCGCGCTGCATGACGCAGACTCTTCCGAGCAGAAGCCGCCGCTCTTCGATCTCGCCGTGCATGTATCGGCCGGTCATATCGTCATCGAGGCCGAACCGCATGTGCCGGACGAGGGGTTCAATTCCGCGCTCGTCGTGCGCGCCATGGTCGCCAATCTGCAGCAGGCGACCTCGTTCAAGGCCTTCGCGCAAAAAGCTGCGCTGCAGCTGCGCGCCTTGATCGGCTTCGATCGGGTCATGGTCTATCGTTTCGACCAGGATGGCGCCGGCGAAGTGGTGGCCGAAACGGTGCAGGCGCATTTGGAGCCCTATCTCGGCTTGCATTATCCGGCCTCGGACATCCCCCAGCAGGCGCGGCTGCTCTACGAGCGCAATCTGCTGCGGATCATCGTCGACATCGGCGCGCCGCCGGTGCCGGTCCTGCCGGCCGCGCCGGGACCGGACGAGACGATCGATTTGTCGCTCAGCGTGTTGCGCAGCGTCTCGCCGATCCACATCGAATATCTGCGGAACATCGGCGTCGGCGCCTCGATGTCGGTCTCGATCTTGCGCCACGGCAAGCTGTGGGGCCTGTTCGCCTGCCATCACATGAGCCCGCGCCTGATCTCGCTGGAGCGCCGCACCGCCGCCGAATTGTTCGGCCAGATGGTCTCCCTGCTGCTGGAAAGCCGCGAGCGCGAAGACGAGGCAAAGCAGGAATCGCGCGCCCGTGAGATCTACGCGCGCTTCGTCGCCGCCGTGCCCGAACGCGGCGTTTTTTTCGACAACCTGGCGGACTTCGCCGGACCCCTGAGCGATATGCTGCCGTGCGACGGCATCGCCATTTGCATGGAGGGCCATATCGGCCTGACCGGCACGACGCCGACGCGCGAGGAACTGCTCGGTTTGATGCATTTTCTCGCCGGGCAGGGCGCCGGTCGGATTTACGCCATGCAGGCGATCGGCAAGTCTTACGAGATGGGCCGCGATTTCACCGAACGGGCGGCCGGGCTTTTGGCGATTCCGATTTCGCGTACGCCGCGCGACTACGTGCTGTTCTTTCGCAAGGAAGCGGCGCGCACGGTCACTTGGGCGGGCAATCCGCAAAAACCCTTGCAGCTCGGGCCCAACGGCATACGCCTGACGCCGCGCAAAAGCTTCGAGGCCTGGCGCGAGACGGTGCGCGGTCAATCCTTGCCGTGGAGCGCGCTCGATTTGCGCATCGCCGAATCGCTGCGCATCTCCTTCATGGAGGTGGTGCTGCGCCTGGCCGACGTGGCGCAAAAGGAGCGCAATCTCGCGCAGGAGCGCCAGGAGCTGCTGATCGCCGAGCTCAATCACCGCGTGCGCAATATCCTCGGCCTGGTGCGCGGCCTGATCGCGCAGAGCGATCCGAGCGGCACGGTGCAGGATTTCATCACCGTGATCGGCGGTCGCGTGCAGGCGCTGGCGCGGGCCCATGATCAGATCACCACCGACAATTGGCAGCCGGCGCCGCTGAAAAACCTGATCGCCGCCGAAGCGGCGGCCTATCTCGGCAACAAGGCGGAGCGCGTCGTCATGGCCGGCGAAGAGGTGCTGCTGGTACCGCAGGCTTTTTCGACCCTGGCGCTCGTCATCCATGAGCTGATGACCAACTCGGCCAAGTATGGCGCGATGTGCGATCGCTCCGGCCATGTGGAAGTCGCCTGGGCGTTCGACGACATGGGGCGTCTGATCCTGCGCTGGCACGAACATGGCGGGCCGCCGGTCCAGCCGCCGTCGCGGCGCGGCTTCGGCACGACGATCATCGAACGCTCGATCCCCTACGATCTCAATGGCGAGGCGGACGTCGTATATGACCTGGTCGGCCTGCGCGCCCGTTTCGCGATCCCCGGCCTCTATGTGAAGAAGGCCGGCCCGCGTCCTGCGCCGGTGAAAGAGGACAAGCCCGATCCGGCCGCCGACGGCGAGCGGGTGAAGGGCTTGGCGCTCATCGTCGAAGACAATCTCATCATCGCGCTCGATGCCGAGGATATGCTGACCCAGCTCGGCGCCGAGGTGCGCACCGCGAACACCGTGCGTCAGGCCCTGCAGGCGCTCGACGAGACGTCGCCGTCCTTCGCCCTGCTCGACGTCAACCTCGGTCCGGAAACCAGTCTGCCCGTCGCGCGCAAATTGCAGGACATGAAGGTGCCGTTCATCTTTGCCACCGGCTATGGCGAAGGCTTCAACCTGCCGCCCGATCTTCAAGGCGTGCCGATCATCCGCAAGCCCTACTATTTGGAAACCCTGCAAGGCGCGATTGCCAGCTTGCGTGCCGGCCATCGCGTGAACTGACGCCGTCCGCATAAGTCGCGTGCGACGCGCCGCGGCGCGT
>CAMAVH010000040.1 GCA_945861615.1 Rhizobium sp. Q54
GCGTCCGCCGGTCCATTCACGCTTACCCCATTTCGTCTGGGGCAGCGGCCTGTTCAGCGAAGACGAACTCGACAAGATCAACGCCTATGCCGAGACGCTGCCGCCCAAGCAGGTGACGGTCGGGCTGGATCTGGTCTATCGCCCGGAAATGAACCGTTCGATCGCGCGCTGGGTGCCGCCGGGGCCGGAGACCGCCTGGATCTATCAGAAGATCACCTCGACGGTCGCTCTGCTCAACGCGCAGCATTACAAGTTCGACATCACCGGCATGGACGAGCCGCTCTATCACATTACCTATCCGAGCGACGATCTCGGCCATTACGACTGGCATACCGATATCAGCACCGACGACCAGCCGACGCGCAAGCTGTCGATCACCTTCCAGATGACCGATCCCGCCGATTACGACGGCGGCACCCTGGAGATGAACGCCGAGGGCATTTCCGAGGTTTGCCCGCGCGAACGCGGCAAGCTCATTCTCTTCCCCTCCTATCAACTGCACCGCGTGACGCCGGTGACCCGCGGCAAGCGCTGCGCCCTGGTCGCCTGGATCGTCGGGCCACCGCTACGCTGAGCCCGAAATCATGCAGTTCCATTATCCCATTCCGCATCATCCGCCGGTTCAAAAGCGGACGCCGCCCTTCGTGTGGGGCCAGGCGCTGTTCAAAGACGCCGAGTTGGACAAGATCAACGCCTATGCCGCGACGCTGCCGCCCAAACAGGTAAAGGTCGGCCGCAAGCTGAGCTACAAGCCCGAGATCAACCGTTCGGCGGTGCGCCATTTGATGCCCTCGGCGGATACCATGTGGATCTATCAAAAGATCTCGCTGATGGTCTCCTTGCTCAATTCGCAGCATTACAAATACGACATCACCGGATTCGACGAGCCGCTCTATCACGTGACTTATTCGGGCGACGACCAAGGCCATTACGATTGGCACACAGACGTCGGCGTGGACGGCGAGCCGACGCGCAAGCTGTCGATCACTTTCCAGATGAGCGATCCGGCGGACTATGACGGCGGCAACTTGGAGATCAACGCCTATGGCGTGGCCGACCCCTGCCCGCGCGAACGCGGTAAGCTGATCCTCTTCCCGTCCTACGAAATCCATCGCGTCACTGCGGTGACGCGCGGCACGCGCTCCGCTTTGGTGGCCTGGGTCGTCGGCCCGCCGTTTCGCTGAGCGGCGCGCCGCAACAGGCTCCCTCCGAAGGCCATCGTTTAGAGTTTCAAGGCTATTGTTGCCGGAATTGCCGCATGCGATTCACGCAGTCTTGATTTGTGCCGCCGCCCGGCGACGCTATTGTATCTCTCTGCAATGTTCCATTTTCCCATCCCGCCGCGCCCGCCGGTTCATGACCCCCTGCCCAACTTCGTGTGGGGCAGCGGCCTTTTCACGCCGGCGGAGCTCGACAAGATCGATGGGCATGCGCTGACGCTGCCGAGCCGTCAGGTCACCGTCGGCCGCGATTTGACCTACAAGCCGGAAGCCAACCGCTCGGTCGTGCGCTCGCTCGCGCCGTCGGCCGACACCACTTGGATCTATCAGCGCATCACCAGCATGGTCGCCCAGCTGAATGCCAAGCATTTTCAGTTCGAGATCAGCGGGCTCGACGAACCGCTCTATCACGTCACCTACGATGCCGCGGACCAGGGCCATTACATGTGGCACACCGACGTCGGCTCGACGACGCGCAAGCTGTCGATCACCTTCCAGATGACCGATCCGGCGGACTATGACGGCGGCGATCTCGAGATGAACGCCTTCGGCGTCATCGATCGATGCCCGCGCGAGCGCGGCACCCTGGTGCTGTTTCCGTCCTATTACGTCCATCGGGTGACGCCGGTGACGCGCGGCACGCGCTCGGCGCTGGTCGCCTGGATCGTCGGACCGCCCTTTCGCTAAGGCTTTGCTTGCCGTCATGGCGGTTCTTCGCCGACTTGACTTCCACTCCATATTTCGGTATTTCACGAAATATGGAATCAAAAAGCAAAGCCGTCGCATCCGAAGCCTTCGCGGGGGCCGTCGCCGCCCTGTCGGCGCTCGGCCATGAAACCCGCCTGGCGGCCTTTCGCCTATTGGTGAAGGCCGGGCCGGACGGCCTGCCGGCCGGCCGCATCGCCGAGGACCTGGCCGTGGCGCCCTCGACCCTGTCGGCCCATCTGGCGCAGCTCGAGCGCGCCGGCCTGCTGCGCTCGGCGCGCGCCGAGCGACGCATCCTCTATGCCGTGGATTTCATCGGCACGCGCCGTCTGCTCGCCTTCCTGCTCGACGACTGCTGCCAGGGCCAGCCCGAGCTCTGCGGTGTCGCTCTGACATCCGCCGATTGCGGCGACCCGTCTTGTTCGCCATCTGCAAAAGGATCTTCTAGATGAAACGCATGCATGTGCATCTCGGCGTGAAAGACATTGCCGAATCCGTCGGTTTCTATTCGGCCTTGTTCGGTGCCAGCCCGACCGTGCTGCAAAGCGATTACGCCAAATGGATGCTCGACGATCCGCGCGTGAACTTCGCGATCTCGACGCGCGGTCCGGCAGGGCTTGATCATCTCGGCATGCAGGTCGACGACACGGCGGAATTGAAAGAGGCGGCCGATCAGCTGACGGCGGCCGGCACCGCCGTGCTGCATCAGGACGATACCGTCTGTTGCTATGCGCGCTCCGACAAGGCCTGGGTCAGCGATCCGCAGGGCATCGCCTGGGAAACCTTCTTCAGCCACGGCAGCGCGACCGTCTATGGCGAAGAGAAAGCCGAGCCGGCCGCTGTGGCGGCGGCCAGCTGTTGCGCGCCGCGCCCCGACATGGCGGCGCCCACGACATCGTCAAGCTGCGGCCCGCGCCCCGCGGCGTCCGGTAAACCCGCCGCGGCCTGCTGCGGCTAATCGAGGTCTTCCGTCATGTATAACGTGCTCTTTCTCTGCACCGGCAATTCGGCGCGCAGCATCCTCGCCGAGGCGATCCTCAACCGCGAGGGCGCGGGACGCTTCAAGGCCTATAGCGCCGGCAGCCATCCCAATGGCCGCGTCAATCCTTACGCGCTCGAACTGCTCGCCGGCCTGCATCACGACGTTGCCGATTTGCGTTCGAAAAGCTGGGACGAATTCGCCAAGCCCGGCGCGCCGGCGCTCGATTTCATTTTCACGGTTTGCGACAACGCTGCCGGCGAAGTCTGTCCGGTTTGGCCCGGCAAGCCGATGACCGCCCATTGGGGCCTGCCCGATCCCGCCGCCGCCGTCGGCTCGGACGCGGAGATTCGCGCGGCCTTCCTCGAGACCTATCGCGCGCTGCTGCGCCGCATCGGCATCTTCATCAATTTGCCGCTGGTCTCGCTCGACCGGCTGTCGTTGCAGCGCCGCCTGCAGGCCATCGGCAAGGATGCCGACAAGCCGGCGACCGCCTGATGAGCAGCCTCGCCGCCGAAACGTCGCGCCCGCCGACATTGGGAGTGTTCGAACGTTATCTCACCTTGTGGGTGGCAGGCTGCATCGTCGTCGGCATCGGTCTCGGTCAATGGTTTCCGCCCGTCTTCCAGACGCTCGGCGCCGCCGAGATCGCCAAGGTCAACCTGCCGGTGGCGGGTCTGGTCTGGCTGATGATCGTGCCCATGCTGGTGAAGATCGATTTCGCCGCGCTCGGCGGCGTGCGCGCCCATTGGCGCGGCATCGGCGTGACGCTGTTCATCAATTGGGCGGTGAAGCCCTTTTCCATGGCGCTGCTCGGCTGGCTGTTCATCGGCTGGCTGTTTCGCGATTGGCTGCCGGCCGACCAGATCGACGGCTATATCGCCGGCCTCATCCTGCTCGCCGCCGCGCCCTGCACGGCCATGGTGTTCGTGTGGAGCCAGCTGTGCGACGGCGAGCCGCATTTCACGCTCAGCCAGGTGGCGCTCAACGACGTCATCATGGTCGTCGCCTTCGCGCCGCTGGTCGGGCTGCTGCTCGGTCTTTCGGCCATCACCGTGCCCTGGCAGACGCTGCTGCTCTCGGTCGGCCTCTATATCGTCGTGCCGGTGATCGCCGCGCAGGCTTTGCGCCGCCTGGTGCTGGCGCAGGGCGGCATGCCGGCGCTGACCCGCCTGCTCGGGCGCCTGCAGCCGCTCTCGCTGCTTGCCTTGCTGGCGACGCTGGTGCTGCTGTTCGGCTTTCAGGGCAACCGCATCGTCGATCAGCCGCTGATCATCGCGCTGCTCGCCGTGCCGATCCTGATCCAGGTCTATTTCAACGCCGGGCTGGCCTATTGGCTCAACCGGGCGGCGGGCGAGGCCCATTGCGTCGCCGGGCCGTCGGCGTTGATCGGCGCCAGCAATTTCTTCGAACTGGCGGTGGCCGCCGCCATCGCCCTGTTCGGCCTCGAATCGGGCGCGGCCCTCGCCACAGTGGTCGGCGTACTGATCGAGGTGCCGGTCATGCTGTCGGTGGTGCGAATCGTCGCCAGGTCCAAGGGCTGGTACGAGCGCCGCGCCGCATGATCTGATCAACCCCTTGATTTAACAGGAAACTATGCCGATTGCCGGCGCCGAAAAAGCGCCCCGCCGTGGTTGACAGGCTGGGGGCGAGCCCTTATGGTCCGCGCCTCACCGAAATTCCGGCCCGAGACCTTTCCGAGCTCCGCCCGCCGCGGGGCTTTTGTTTGAAAACGAGAGCGCAGTCATGAAGATCGTCAATTCCCTCAAGTCGGCGAAGACCCGCGACAAGAACTGCCGCATCGTGCGCCGCAAGGGCCGCGTTTACGTCATCAACAAGAAGAACCCGCGCTTCAAGGCGCGTCAGGGCTAAAGGCCTGCGGCCGGCTTCGCCGGCGTTAGATATGCGAAAGGGCGGACCCGATGGGTCCGCCCTTTTTGTTTGCAGCGCTTTTGTCAGGCGGACGACGGGCCGGCGTCAGCTCTGTTCGAAGCGGTTGGTGCCGATTTTGACGATGCGCAGGACATTGGTGCCGCCCGGCGTGCCGAAGGGAACGCCCGCCGTCACGATGATCCGCTCGCCGGTCTTGGCGAAGCCTTCCTGCACGGCGATGCGCGCCGCCTTTTCGACCATGGTGGCGAAGTTGCGCACGTCGGACGTGTTGACCGGATGGACGCCCCAGACAAGCGCGAGGCGACGGGCCGTGGTCATCAGCGAAGTCAGGCCGAGGATCGCCGTGTCGGGACGCTCGCGCGCGGCGCGAACGGCGGTCGAGCCGGAGGTCGTGAAGGTGACGATCGCCGTCGCCGACAAGGTATGCGCGGTCTGGCGCGCCGCGGCGGAAATGGCGTCGGAACTGGTCGCCTCAGGCGCGGGACGGTCGGCATCGAGGAAGCGGCGATAGAGCGGGTCGGCTTCGACCTGCTTGATGATGCGATGCATCATCTCGACCGCCAGCATCGGATATTCGCCGACGGCGGTTTCCGCCGACAGCATGACGGCGTCGGCGCCGTCGTAGATCGCGGTGGCGACGTCGGAGGCTTCGGCGCGCGTCGGCGCCGGCGAGGAAATCATCGATTCGAGCATCTGCGTCGCGACGACGACGGGCGTGCCGGCCTTGTGGCAGGCGCGCACGATGCGGCGCTGCAGGATCGGCACTTCCTCGGGCAGCATTTCGACGCCGAGATCGCCGCGCGCGACCATGACGGCGTCAGCGAGCTTGATGATCTCGTCGAGATGGGCGATGGCGGCCGGCTTTTCGAGCTTGGCGCAAATGCCGGCGCGGCCCTTGACGATCTTGCGGACGTCTTCGATGTCCTTGGGGCGCTGCACGAAGCTCAGGCCGATCCAGTCGACGCCGAGCTTGAGGCCGTTCTGCAGGTCGATCTTGTCTTTCGGGGTCATCGCCGCGAGCGGCAGCTCCGCGTCGGGCACGTTGAGGCCCTTGCGGTCGGAAATTTCGCCGCCTGTGACGACCTTGGTCTCGGCGAAATCCTTGCCGCATTTGACGACGCGCAGGCGGATCTTGCCGTCGTTGATCAGCAGGTCCTGTTTCGGCGTGAGGGCGGCGAACACTTCCTTGTGCGGCAGGCCGACGCGGGTGGAATCGCCCGGCGTCTTGTCCATGTCGAGGCGGAAGGCCTGGCCGGCTTTCAGCATCACCGGGCCGTCGGCGAAGGTGGCGACACGCAGCTTGGGGCCTTGCAGATCCATCAGGATGGCGATGGGCCGTCCGTACTTCTCCTCGATCGCGCGGATCGCATCGACGCGCGCGCGATGGTCCTCGATGGTGCCGTGGCTGAAATTCAGCCGAAAGATGTCGGCACCGGCGAGGAACAGTTTTTCGAGGACCGCAGGGGACGAACTGGCCGGCCCCAGGGTGGCGATGATTTTTGCACTACGGAAACGACGCATGGGCGCACCATAACCCTTGCATATGACAGATGCCAGTCCGACTCGCGCGAATGTGAGTCCCGGCTGATTTCAGCGCCGCGCCAGCCAAATGCCGGCCAACACGACGAAGCCGCCGGCAAGTTGCAGGGGGCCGAGCGCTTCGCCGAACAGGATCCAGGCCAAAAGCGCCGCGCCGACCGGCTGGATCAGCAGAGTCAGGGCGGAAAAGCCCGCCGGCAGATGGGCCATGGCATAGGTGATCAGGCTTTGACCGCCGACATGGCTGAACAGGGCGAGGGCGAGGACGACGAACCAGCCGGCGAGGCTCGCCGGCAACAGCACGCCTTCGCTGGCCCAGGCGGCCGGGAGCAGGATCAGCGCGCCGACCATGGCGCTCCAGGTCATGATCGCGGCCGTGGTGAAGCGGGCGCGCAGCCGTTTCACGGTCAGGAAATAGCCGCTGTAAAAGACGCCGGTGAGCAGGGCAAGGCCGTCGCCCAGCAATGTGCTTTGACCGGGCTTGAAGCCGCCGCGGCTGAGCAGGGCGCAACCGACGATGGATAGGGCGAGGCCGATGACGAAGCCGCGCGTCGGCCGTTCGCGCCACAGCAGCCAGGCGCCGAGCGCGACGAAGATCGGCGCGTTATTGGCAAGCAGGGTGGCGTTGGCGACGCTGGTATAGCCGAGCGAGCTATGCCAAGCGGCGAGATCGAGGGCGAAGAACAGGCCCGCCAACGCCAACAGGCCGGCATCGCGCCAATTGGCCGGGCCTCTTTGCTGCCCGTCTCCCTGCTCCAGCGCCAGCCACAGCCAGAACAGCGGCAGGCCGAGGACAAGGCGATGCACGGCAGTGGCGATCGGCCCGACCTCGCTGAGGCGCATGAAGATCGGGCTGAAGGCGATGGCGATCCCGCCGGCGATCAAGGCGGCGAAGGCGAGGCGGCGTTGCGGATCGGTGAGGATGGGGCGGGGCATATGCGTGCGAAACTTCCAGCGCTATAGTCGCATATCATGCCGCCCGACGCGCTCCTTTCCTCGCACAATCTGTTGCAAGCCGGCGATCCGCCGGCGGTCGAGATCGTCAACGGCGCCGGCCGCGCGCCGGCGGTGCTGGTCTGCGATCACGCCAGCAACGCCGTGCCGGCGCGCCTTGCTCATCTTGGTCTCGATGATGCGGCGCTCGGCCGCCATATCGCCTGGGACATCGGCGCGGCGATGGTCGGCCGCGCGCTGGCTGGGCTGCTCGACGCGCCGCTGCTGCTCGCCGGCTATTCGCGCCTGGTCATCGACCTCAACCGCGACCCGGGCGATCCGACCTCGATCTGCGTCATCAGCGACCGCAGCGTCGTGCCGGGCAATCGCGGCCTCACTCATGGCGACAAGGCCGCGCGCAAGCGCGAGATTTTCGCGCCCTATCATGAAGCGGTGGCGCAGGCGGTGCTCGCCAAAGGCAAGCCGGCGGTCGTCTCGCTGCACAGCTTCACGCCGGTCATTGCCGGCTGGGGCCATGAGCGCCAGGAGCGGCCCTGGCATGTCGGCGTGCTCTATCATCACGATCACGGCATGGCGGGCGCGGTCTTGGCTGCCTTGCGCGCGCGCGGCGATCTCGTGGTGGGCGACAACGAGCCCTATTCGGCGCGCAACGGCCATGGCTATACCCTGGCAGTGCATGCGGAACCGGCCGGATTGGCGAACGTGGAAATCGAAATGCGCCAGGACCTGATCGCCGATGCCGCCGGCGCGGTACGCATGGCGGGCGTTCTCGCCGAAGCGCTGAAGCCTCTGTTGGCGACTGTGCCGGCGGCGGGCTAAACTCCAGCCAATAGATCATTCCGCCTTGGCGATCAGGAGATTCCGATGGATGACCGCACCCGCACCGAACTCGAAGCCGCCGCCTTCCGCAAATTGGTCGCGCATTTTCAGGACCGCACCGATGTGCAGAACATCGATCTGATGAATCTCGCCGGCTTCTGCCGCAATTGCCTGTCCAAATGGTACAAGGCCGCCGCCGACGACAAGGGAATCGCCGAAGTGACCGACGACGCGGCGCGCGAAGCGGTCTATGGCATGCCCTATGGCGACTGGAAGAAGAAATTCCAGAAAGAGGCGACGCCCGAGCAGCTCGCCAAGATGGCGGCGACCCAGAAGCCTTGAGGCGTTAGCCGATCGGGAGCATCGCCTTTGCGGCCGGCTAACCGGCCGCGAGCATCGACGGCCCGAAGGCGATCGTCGCGTAGATCACCCAGAGCGGCACCAGGCCGAGCAGCAGCGCTGCCTGCGGTGAGGTCGTGCGCACCGTCCAGGCGACCCAGGCGGCGAAAGGGATGGTCACGAGATTGCCGATGAAGCCGGGAATGCGGCTTTCGGGCGCCAGTCCGTAAAAGGTGTAGGCGGCGCAGAACAGGATCAGCCAGACGATCAGCCGGGCGTGGCGGAAGCGCAGCGGCGTCAAGCGGCCGAGCGTGAGCCAGCGCGCGGCGCCCATGACGGCGAACAGCAGCGTCCAGACAATGCCCACGACATAGCCCGGCGGCGCATAGAACGGCGTCGGGCGGCTGTCGGTCTGGTTCCAGCCGAACCCGAAGACCAGGGCATTGCAGGCGAGCGCCAAGCCGACGGCGGCGGCCATGTTGAGCCAAAGGCCGGCGAGGCCGGGCTGGTTGAGACTGCGGTCGATATTGTCGGTCATGATGATCCGTGACGTGATGTGCCGTTACGCATGTTGCGTTCCGTATTTCTTTACGTGGCGGGCTTGTCGGTGGATGGCGGTGTCGGCGGCCGGTAGCTTTCGCGCTCGTCGGGCGGCGGCAGTTCCATCGCCGCTGCGGTGCTGTGGCGCCGGCGATAGGCCCAGACCCAAAATCCGATCGAGAGAAGCGCCGCGCCGGCCACCGTGTGCTGCAAGCCGAAATGCTCGGCGGCGAGGCCGATGATCAGCGCCCCAAGCGCCGGCATGCCGCGGAACAGCAACGTATAGAGCGACATGACGCGGCCGCGCATCATCGGATCGACCGCCCATTGCAGCAGCACCTGGGTGCCGGTGCCGTTGCCGACCATGAAGAAGCCGGTGAGCGCCATGAAGGGCAGCGCCACCCAGAAGTTTTCCGCCAACGCGAAGACGATCAGCGCCAGATTCATCGCCAGCGTTTGCATGATGACCAGATAGGTCATGCCCTTGATCGCGCCGCGCCGCGCCAGCCAGATCGAGCCGAGGATGCCGCCGGCGCCGACCGACGCGCCGAGCCAGCCGAGCCCCTGCGCGCCGCGGCCGAAGACTTCGTCGGCGAAGCCGGGCAGCAGCTCGAGCGAGGGGCGAGAGGTGATGGCGCTGAACAGCAGAAGGCCGAGACAGGGACCGATGCCGGGGTGGCGGGCGGTATAGACCATGCCTTCGCGGATATCGCGCAGGACGGCGGTGAAGCCGCCGCCGCTGGCGCGGCGCGGCTGCGGGCGCACGTTGAAGAAGCGCAATGCGACGAGCAAGATGCATTCGGCGACCATCTCGATGGCGAAGACGGTAACGGCGCCCGACGTGGCGATCACCACGCCGGCGAGCGCCGGACCGAGAAAGCGCGCGAGATTGAAATTCAGGGAATTGAAGGAAATCGCCGCGGCGAGATTCTTCGTCGGCACCAGCAGCGGCACGAGATTGTGCCGCGCAGCGGTCGCGAAGGGGTTGTTGAAGCCGAGCAGCAGGGCGAGCGAAAACAACAGCCAGATGTTCATCATGCCGGTCAGCGTCAGCAGCCACAACAGGCCGGCGTGAATGGCGACGAAGATCTGCGTGAAGACCATCAGCTTGGCGACGTTCACGCGATCGACGATGGCGCCGCTGAAGGGCGCGAGGAAGATCGCCGGTAGCAGGTCGGCCATGGCGATGGCGCCGAGCCAGGCCGGCGATTTGGTCAGTTCCCAGGCGAGCCAGCCGATGGCGATGCGCTGCGCCCACATGCCGATGAGGCCGGGCACATGGGCGGCGGCGAAAATGCCGTAATCGCGGTTCTTGAGGGCGGCGACGATATTGTGAAAGCCGGCGGCGCCTTTGGGATGCGGGCCCTTCATTTGGCCTCCGCTTGGTCGGCGGTTGGGCCGGCCGCCGGGCCGATTTCGAGCGCCGCTCCCATCGCCGCCTTGCGCGGGTACATCCACAGGAAGCAGCAGAAGCAGAGGCCGGCGCCGATGGCGAAAGTCGGGCGCAGGCCGATGATCTCGGCCAAATGGCCGAAGACGAGGCCGCCGAGCGCCGGCGCGCCCAAATAGATCAGCGTGAAGGTCGACATGGCGCGGCCGCGCATGGCGCCATCGACCGCCGATTGAATCAGCGTCTGCGAGGTCGCGCCGTTTGTGGTGATGACGTAGCCGCAGACCACGGCGGCGGCGACGCCGACGGCGAAGTCCCGCGTCGCGACGAAGATCAGCACGGCGATCGCCATGCAGCCGACGTTCCAGGCGAGCCGCCGCGTCAGGCCGCGCGTGCTGTTGGTGCGCGCCAGCATCAGGCCGGCGCCGGCGGCGCCGATCCCCATCGCCGAAGTGAGCCAAGCGAGCCCGTCGACGCCGCGGCCGAACACGTCGGCGGCGAAGCCCGGCAGCATGTCGGGCAGCGAGCGGACGGAGAAGGAGACGATACCCATGATGAAGATCAGCGGGCCGATGCCGGGATGCCGCGCGGCGTAGCGCATGCCTTCGCCGATCTGCGCGATGATATTGCCGGCGGACTTCGTCACCGCGTCCGGGGTGGCGATGGTAATGGTCCGCAGCACCATCATGAAGGGAATGTAGGACAAGGCGTTGAGCACGAAGGCCGGCATCTGTCCCCATTGCGAGATGACGATGCCGGCGATGGCGGGCCCTAGAAACCGCGCCGTGTTGTAGGTCAGGGCATTGACGCCGATGGCCGGGGCGAGCAGCGCCTTGGGCACCAGGCTCGGGATCAAGGCCATGCGCGAGGCCGTGTGCACGCCCTGTCCCGCGCTCTGCCAGACCTGGAGGGCAAGCAGAATCCAGATGTTCGTCCAGCCGCCCGCGTAGAGAACGGTGATCATGATCGCCTGGCTCATCATGATGGCTTGCGCCAGCATCATCAGTTTCAGGCGATCCATGCGGTCGGCAACGGCGCCGACGATCGGCGAGACCGTGATGATGGTGAGCAGATCGGCGAAGATGAGAATGCCGAGCCAACTCGGCGATTCGGTCAATTCCCAGACCAGCCAGCTCATCGCCAGCTTCTGCAGCCAAGTGCCGGTGAGCGATGCGCTGTTGGCGAGGGTGTAATTGCGGTAGGCCGCCACTTGCATGGTGGCGATGGCGCCGCCGAAGCCGGTGTAGCGGGGCGTTTCCTGATCCGTTGCGGCCAAGATCTATTCCGCCGCCATCGTCGATGTCGGGGCCGTGGCGGCAGAGATCGCAAAGCGCTGGAGCATCTCATCCCTGTGCAGTCGCGCCTTGGCGGCGGAGGTTTTTTTGAGAGGGCCGAAGCCGCGCAGGGCTTCCGGCCAGCGCGCGATCTCGACCATGAGTTCATAGGGGACGGCCGCGTCAGAGTCGGGCCGCAGGCGTTCGAGAATTTGCGCGATGGTCTGTTCATACTCCGCGATCAGCGCGCGCTCAAGCTTGCGCTCTGCGGTATGGCCGAAGGGATCGAACGGTGTGCCGCGCAAGGCCCGCAGGCCGGCGAGGCCGCGCAGCATGGGACGCAGCCAGGGGCCGAAGCGATATTTGCCGGCGCGGCCGTTCGCTCCGGCGCGGCGCGGCAGCCATGATGGCGCAAGGTAAAACGCGACTCGCGGCGCGTCGAAACGCGCGGCGAGTTCGTCATGGAACGCAGGCGCGGACAAGAGGCGCGCGATCTCATACTCGTCCTTGTAGGCGAGCAGCCGCGCGTAATGGCGCGCGACGGCCTCGGTGAGGTCGCTCCGGCCGGGCGCGGCGCGCTCTTCCGCACGGCGCACATGATTGACGAGCGCGCGATAGCGTGCCGCCAAGCCGGCGTTCTGATAGGCCGTGAGGAATGTCTCGTAGCGCGCGAGGCGCGCGTCGAACGGTTCCGGCGTGGCTTTCGGCGCAGGCGCCGCGCCGATGACGGCGGAGCGCCGGCCCGCATCGAAGGCCGCCAAATTGGCCGCCGCCTGCGGCGCTTCGGCTTCAATGGCGGCGCGCAGGGCTTCGAGCGTCAGCGGCAGCAGGCCTTTTTGCCAGGCATGGCCGAGCAGCGCCAGATTGACGCCGGCGGCATGGCCGGCGCTGGCGGCGCAGTCGGCGGCGTCGAACAGAGAGAGGGCCCTGGTGCCCAACTTGGCGGCCAATTGCGCTTGTAACGCTTCGGCGGGAAACGGCTTGTCGGCGTCTTTCAGGAAGGCGCCGGTGATGGCGGACGCGGCGTTGATCACGGCTTTGGCGATCTGCGGCTTGGCGCGCGACAGCACGTCATCGCTCGCGGCGACGACGAGATCGCCACCGAGGATGAGATCGGCCTTGTCGATGCGCGCGGCGCCGAGGCTGTCCGCGTCGCGCGCGATGCGCAGATGGCTAAGCACCGCGCCGCCCTTTTGCGCCAAGCCGGTCTGATCGGCGAGCGAGACGGCGAAGCCGCTATCGTGCGCGGCGCGCGCCAGCACGCGACCGAGCGTGACGATGCCGCTGCCGCCCGTGCCGGCGATCACGATGGCGAATGGCGCGTCCAGCGCCGGCAGGACGGGCGCGGCAGGCAAGGGGGCTTCGGTCAAAGCCGTCGTCGCTTTCGCCGTCGGCTTGAGCGCGCCCTCCACCGTGACGATGCTCGGGCAAAAGCCGTCGAGGCAGGACAGCTCGGCGTTGCAGCTGGCGAGATCGACGCGCCGCTTGCGGCCCCAGTCGGTCTCGACCGGCACGACGGAAAGGCAGTTCGAGGCGGTGGCGCAATCGCCGCAGCCTTCGCAGGCCTGTTCGTTGATCACGGCGACGCGCGGCGCCGGCGGCATGGTGCCGCGCTTGCGGCGGCGGCGCTTCTCGGCGGCGCAGGTCTGATCGAAGATCAGTACGCTGACGCCGGGGATTTGGCGCAGCTCCTCCTGGGCGCAGTCGAAGCCATCGCGGCCCAGCACGGCGACGCCGGGCGGGAAGCGATCATCCTTCGCATAGTGATCCGGCTCTTCGGCGACGACGACGATGCGCGTGACGCCTTCGCCTTCGAGGATACGCGCGAGGCGCGGCACGGAGAGCGCGCCTTCGACCGCCTGGCCGCCGGTCATGGCGACCGCGTCGTTGACCAGTAGCTTGTAGGTGATGTTCACGCCGGCGGCGATCGCGGCGCGGATCGCCAAGAGGCCGGAATGGGCGAAGGTGCCGTCGCCGAGATTCTGAAAGACATGCGGCGTCTCGGTGAAGGGCGCTTGGCCGATCCAGGTCGCGCCTTCGCCGCCCATCTGCGTCAGCGTCTGCGTGTTGGGATCGGTCCACAGCGCCATGGTGTGGCAGCCGATGCCGGCGAGCGCGCGGCTGCCCTCGGGCACGCGCGTCGAGCGGCTGTGCGGACAGCCCGAGCAGTAATGCGGCGTGCGGCGCAGCAGAGGCTTCTCGCGCGGCGCTTTGGTCTCGATCTCGCTCGGCAAGCCGAGCCAGCGCGCGAGCGCGAGGGCGACGAGGCGCGGCGTCAATTCGCCCGTCGCGGGCAACAGATTCTTGCCGCTGATCCTGGGGCGCCGTTCGGCGTCGTACAGCGCTTGGCGCATCTGGTCTTCGATCAGCGGGCGCTTTTCCTCGATCACGAGAATCTCATCGAGCCCGTCGGCGAAGTCGAGCAGCTGTTCCGGCTCGAGCGGCCAGACCAGCGCGACCTTGTAGAGACGCAGCGCAGCATCGCTCAGGCCAAGATCGGCGAGCGCTTGGCGCAAATCGCCCCAGGCCTTGCCGCTCGCCACGAGGCCGCGCGTGGCATCGGCCGCGCCGCTGATGCGGTCGAGGCCGTTGGCGCGGACGAACGCCTGCGCCGCTTGCATCTTCGGGCCTTGCAGGCGCGCCTCCTGGTCGAGCGCGCGGTCGGGCCAGCGGATCTGCAGGCCATCCGGCGGCGGCGTGAAGTCGTCGGGCAGAACCGGCAGCGGCGCATCGAATGTGACCGAGGCGGCGGCCTCGGCGATATCGGCCGATAGCTTCAGGGCCGTCCAGCAACCGGCGAAACGCGACAAGGCGAGGCCCATCAAGCCGTAGTCGTAAATCTCCTGCACGCTGGCCGGCGCGAGTACCGGGATCATGGCATCGACGAAGGCATATTCGCTCTGATGGGCCGTGGTCGAGGAGGCCGCGCCGTGATCGTCGCCGGCAACCGCCAAAACGCCGCCCAAGGGGGCGGTGCCGGCGAGGTTGGCATGCTTGAAGGCATCGCCCGAGCGGTCGACGCCGGGGCCCTTGCCGTACCATAGGCCGAACACGCCCTGCTGCTTGGCGCCGGGAAACAGCCCGACCTGCTGCGTGCCCCAAAGCGCGGTCGCCGCCAACTCCTCGTTGAGGCCGGGCTGGAACGTCACGCGCGCCGCGTCGAGCGCCGGCTTGCTGCGTGCCAATTCCTGATCGAGGCCGCCGAGCGGCGAGCCGCGATAGCCCGAGACATAGCCGGCGGTATCGCCGCCGGCCGCCCGGTCGCGCCGGGCCTGGTCGACGACTAAGCGGACGAGCGCCTGGCTGCCGGTCAAAAAGGCGCGGGGTGTCGCGGAAAGGTCATCGGGCATGGCTTAGTCCTAGCCTTCCGGCGCCGGTTCGTCCATTGCGGCATTTTCCATGGCGCAACAGGCGGTTAGCAAGGTATAGGATGGCTCCAGGAGCAACGCGACGATGACCATTCTACTGACCGGCATGGCCGGCTTCATCGGCTACCACTGCGCCAAGCGCCTGGCGGCGCGCGGCGAAACGGTGATCGGCGTCGACAATCTCGTCGATTACTACGACGTCGGCTTGAAGCGCGCGCGCCTCGCCGACCTGGCGCCGCTCGGAAACGTCAGCTTTCGCGAGCTGGATATTTCCGACAAGGGCGCCATGGAAGCGCTCGCCAAGGACTTTCCCAAGATCGACCGCGTGCTGCATCTGGCCGCCCAGCCCGGCGTGCGTTACTCGCTGATCAATCCGCACGCCTATGTGCAGGCCAATGTCGTCGGCCAGCTCAACGTGCTGGAACTGTGCCGCCATCTCGCCGATTGCAAGCATCTCGTCTATGCCTCGTCCTCCTCGGTCTATGGCGGCAACACGAAGCTACCCTTCGCGGTCGAGGATCAAGTCGACAATCCGGTGTCGCTCTATGCCGCGACCAAGAAGGCCGACGAGCTGATGAGTCATTGCTACAGCCATCTGTATAAAATCCCGACGACGGGCTTGCGCTTCTTCACGGTCTATGGCCCGTGGGGCCGGCCCGACATGGCGGCCTGGCTGTTCACCGAGGCGATCCTCAAGGACAAGCCGATATCGGTGTTCAACCACGGCGACATGAAGCGCGACTTCACCTACATCGACGATATCGTCAGCGGCGTCGTCGCCGCGCTCGACCATGCGCCGGCGGTGCCGCCTGCAAGTGGCGAGGGGGGGCAACCGCCCTATCGCATCTACAACATCGGCAACCATCGCGCCGAGCCGCTTCTGCGCTTCATCGAGGTGATCGAGCAGGCGACCGGCAAAAAGGCCAAGCTGGAGCTCAAGCCGATGCAGCCGGGCGACGTCAAGGAGACCTACGCCGACGTCTCCGCCATTCAGCGCGACCTCGGCTTCGCGCCGGACACGCCCATCGAAAGCGGTATTCCGCGTTTCGTGGAGTGGTACCGCGCCTACCACAAGCTTTAACCTTCATTCTCCCCGCCTGAAATCTCAGGCTTGCGCCGCCGCGCCGAATCGCGACAATGGCGGCCAAGAACAGTCGGCACCAGCCGCGATCTCATGCAGGGAGATATCCAATGCGCGCAGCGATTCTGCGATCCGTGTTCCTATCCGGCGTTTCCATTTGTTTGTTTGCCACCGCGGCCTCCGCGCAGCAGGTGACTCAACGCAAATATGACGCCAAGGCCGTAGAGAGCTTCTACAAGGGCAAGCAGGTCGATTTCTTCATCGGCTCGGAAGCCTCGGGCGGCTACAACGCCTATGCCCGCATCGTCGGCCAGCATTTCGCCCGGCACGTTCCCGGCGAGCCGGTCTTCGTCTATCGCAACATGCCGGGCGCCAGCGGCTTGGTCATGGCCTCGTCGCTCTATAACAAGGCGCCGCGCGATGGCTCGGCCATCGGCATCGTGCACAACACCATCGTCATCGAGCCGCTGATGGGCCGCAAGGTGTCCTACGAGGCCGACAAGTTCCAGTGGATCGGCAGCGCCAATCAGCTTACCAGCACCTGCATCGTGTCCGACAAGTCGCCGGTGCAGACGATGCAGGACGCGCGCGAGAAGGAAATCCTGATCGGCGGCAGCGGCGCGACCAGCTCCTCGACCTTCATCGTCGGCGCCTTCCTCAACACGCTGGCCGGCACCAAGTTCAAGATCATCCGCGGCTATCCCTCGACCATGTCGGTCCAGCTCGCGATGGAGCGCGGCGAAGTGCACGGCCTATGCGGCGTCGGTTGGGACAGCCTGCTGGCCTCGAGCCAGGCGCGCCTGGAAGATAAGAGCATCCGCGTGCTGGTGCAGGTCAATATCGAACCGATCGACGATCTCAAGGGCGTCGCCTCGGCGCTCGATTACGCGGTCTCGCCGGAGGCCAAGGAGACGATGGAATTCCTCATCTCCCGCCAGTACATCGGCCGTCCCTTCGTCGCGCCGCCGGAAACCCCGGCCGACCGCGTCGCTGCCCTGCGCACGGCCTTCGAAAAGACCATGCTCGACCCGCAGTTCATCGCCGACGCCAAGAAGTCTAAGCTCGAAGTGAACTGGATCTCGGGCGAAAAGGCCCAAGCCCATGTCGCCAAAATGCTGGCGACGCCGCAGGCGGTGCGTGATGCCGCCAACGAGGCGACCCAGCTCAAGGGCGGTGTGTTGCAGGCCAACCTGAAGTGGATCACGGTGAAGGACACGGCCCTGACGAACGTCTCGCGCAGGGACATTTCCTTCCGCGACGGCGGCAAGGAAGTGAAAGCGACGCTTTCGGGCACTAAGGTGATGGTCGGCGGTGCCGCGGACAAGGCCAGCGATTTGAAAGCCGGTCAGAAGTGCGAAGTGGTCTATCTCGGCGACGGCGATGCCGCCCAGTCGGTGATCTGCCCCTGAGATCGCCGCTCAATCAATCTTCGCAGAAACGGGCACCACTTGGTGCCCGTTTCGTTTTGCGCAAAGCCAGCCTTGGCGAGGGGCGACGGGACCGCTAGGCTCACGGCCAAGCACCGGCTGCCAAAAGGCCGGGCACAGGGCTTCACGATTCTGACCGGGAGACTAACCATGATCCGACACCGCGCCTTGACGCTCGCCGCCCCTTTGCTTGTTTACGGGATGTTGCTCGCCGCGCCGACGCCCGCCGCGGCGCAAGCGCCGGCCGACTTCTTCAAGGGCAAGACCGTCAATATCGAGATCGGCTTCCCGCCCGGCGGCGGCTACGACACTTATGGCCGGGTGCTGTCGCGCCATCTCGGCAAATATATTCCCGGCAATCCCAGCGTGGTGGCGAAGAACATGCCGGGCGCCGGCGCGCTCAAGGCGGCGAACTTCATGTATAACGCCGCCCCCAAGGACGGCACCGAGATCGGCATCGTGGCGTCTTCTACGCTGATGGAGCCGCTGCTCGGCAACGACCAGGCCCAGTTCGACGCCGCTAAGTTCGGCTGGCTCGGTTCGATGAGCAAGGACATCGCTTTTTGCGGCATCACCACCGCGTCGGGCGTCGCCGGCTTCGACGATTGGCTGAAGGGCAAGAAGGAGCTGATCTTCGGCTCGTCCGGCCCGGCGGCCATCACGCATCAGCATCCGCTGGTGATGAAGAACCTGCTCGGCGCCAACGCCAAGATCATCTCGGGCTATCAGGGCACCAAGGACATCAGCCTGGCGATGGAGCGCAAGGAGGTCGACGGCATCTGCGGCATGTTCATTTCCTCGGTGCAGACCTCCTACAAGCCGATGATCGACGCCGGCGTGATGCGCCTGATCATCCAGATGGGGCCGGTCAAATCCGACATCTTCGGCAAGATTCCGAGCGTTTACGACTATGCCAAGACCGACCTCGACCGCCAGGTGCTCGACATCCATTTCGGTCAGCTGCTGCTGGCGCGGCCCTTCATGGTGCCGCCGGGCGTGCCGGCGGACCGGCTCGCCGCCCTGCGCAAGGCCTTCGCCGACACGCTGAAGGACAAGGACCTGCTGGCCGACGCGCAGAAGGCGCAGATCGAGATCGAGCTGGTCACGCCCGCCGAGGTGCAGAACATGCTCGCCAAATTCGCCGACTATCCGCAGGCCTCGATCAAGGCGGCGCAGAAGGCGATCGACCGTTAGATCACAGCAAAAAAACCGTCACCCTCGGGCTTGACCCGAGGGTCCATTCGTCAAGCGCTCAGGCGCCTGATAGATGGATGCTCGGGTCAAGCCCGAGCATGACGGTTTTCTGGTTCAGCCATAGAGCTTCGTCAGCCGTTCGCCGTAACGCGCCTTGATGACGTGACGGCGGATTTTCAGGCTCGGCGTCAGCTCGTGGTTGTCGATGGTGAAAGCCTCGTCGGCGAAGGCGAAATGGCGCACCCGCTCAATCACCGAAAGATGCGCCGTGGCGCGCTTGACCGCCTCGCCGATCTTCGCCTTGAAGGCGGGATCTTGCATGGCGAGCGCCGGATCGGCCGGCTGGCCGGCGGCTTGGGCCCAGTCGGCGACGGCGGTCTCGTCCGGCACGATCAGCGCGACGAGATAGGGCCGCTTGTCGCCGAACACCATGGCCTGGGCGATCTCCGGCTCCAGCGTGAGAAAGCCCTCGACGCGCTGCGGCGCGATATTGTCGCCGCCGGAATTGACGATGATGTCCTTCTTGCGGTCGGTGATCATCAGCCGTCCGGCCTCGTCGAAGCGGCCGATATCGCCGGTGTGCAGCCAGCCGTCCTTTATCGCCTCTGCGGTGGCCTTGGGCTCGTTCCAATAGCCCATCATCACCAGCTCGCCGCGCACCAGGATTTCGCCGTCCTCGGCGATCTTGACCTCGACGCCGGCGAGCGGCGGGCCGACCGTGTCCATCTTCAAGCTGTCGGGGAAATTGCAGCTGATCACCGGGGCCGATTCGGTCTGGCCGTAGCCCTGCAGGATGGTGACGCCGAGGGCGGTGAAGAACAGGCCGACCTCGGGATTGAGCGGGGCGCCGCCAGAGACGAAGGCTTTCAGCCGTCCGCCGAAGCGGGCGCGCACCTTGCGCCGGACCAGCAGCGTGAGAACCATGTTCTCCAGTTTGTTCAGCCAGGTCATCTCGTCCGGCGTTTCCAGCGCCTTGCGGCCCAGCGCGACGGTACGGAAGAACAGCTTTTTCTGCAGCGGTTTGGCGCGTTCGAGCCCGCGCAGGATGCGGCCCTGCATAGTCTCGTAAAGGCGCGGCACCGCGGTCATGATCGTCGGCTTGGCTTCGAGCATGTTCGCCGCCAGCGTGTCGATGCCTTCGGCGTAATAGACCTCGGCGCCCACCATGATCGGCACATAGAGGCCGGCGGTATGTTCGTAGGAATGCGACAGCGGCAGGAAGCTGAGGAAGGTCTCGTCGCCGAGGCCGATCGCTTCGAGCAGGATCTTGGCGCCTTCGCAATTGGCCAGGATCGCGCCATGGCTGAGCATGACGCCTTTCGGCGCGCCGCCGGTGCCCGAGGTGTGGATCAGGCAGGCGAGATCGCCGCGCGTCGGGGCCGCGAGCGGCGCGGCGGACTGGCGCCCGGCGCGCAGCACAGCGTCCCAGCCGTGCAGTTCGAAGGTGGCGCTCTGGCCGAGCGCGACCGGCTCGAGCGCGATCACATGTTCGACATCGGCGCGGGCCGCCGCCGGCAGCAGCTTGGCGGCGAGGGCGGAGGTCGAGACGATGGCGAAGCGGGCCCCGCTATTGGTCAGAATATGGACATGATCGTCGATGCCGTTGGTGACATAGGCTGGCACGGTGACGCCGCCCGCCGCCATGATGGCGAGGTCGGCGATCAGCCATTCCGGGCGGTTTTCCGACACTAGGCAGACGCGATCCCCCGCTGTGAGCCCGAGATGGAGCAAACCGCGGGCAAGGGCGTTGACCTTGTCGGCCGTTTCGCGCCAACTCAGCGATTGATAGCGCAGCGTGCCGTCGGGTCCCGGCAGTTTTGTCCACAGGAAGGCTTTGTCGCCAAGCTTTGCCGCCTGGGTCAAAAACAGTCCGGTCAGGCTGGTGGCCCGGTCGTCGTGCATCCATCCGTCTCCCTGTGCGTCGGCGCTCTTTGCAAGAGCCGTTCGGGGTCTTATATCGCCAAGAGCAGCCAGGAGTCAGCCCATGCCGAAATCCGCCGCCGTGAAATCCAAGACCCGCCCCGCCTTGAGGGCCAGCAGCACGCGCAAAACCGCCGTGAAAGCGGCCGGCAAAGTCCGCGCCGCGCAAGCCGCCGGCAAGGCGAAGGGCCAAAAGCGCGCCAAGCCCGGCGATCTGCCGCTGTGGGATCTCAGCCATCTCTATCCCGGCCCCGAGTCGCCGGCGCTGAAGAGCGATCTGAAGCGCAGCCAGGAGCAGGCCAAGGCCTTCGAGGCGCGCTATGCCGGCAAGCTCGCCGGCCTGCCGGGCAAGGAGTTCGGCATCGCTATCGGCGGCTACGAGACGATCCAGGAAACGCTCGGCCGCATCATGAGCTACGCCCAGCTGCTCTATGCCGGCAATGTCTCCGATCCGACGACGGCGCAGTTCTTCCAGACCATGCAGGAGCGCGTCACCGACATCTCCAGCCATCTCCTGTTCTTCACGCTGGAGATCAACAAGCTCGACGACGCCGTGCTGGAGGCGAAATACAAAGCGCCGGAAGCCGCGCATTACCAGACCTGGCTGCGCGACGTGCGCGCCTTCAAGGAGCATCAGCTGTCCGACGAGGTCGAGAAGCTGCTGCACGAAAAGTCGGTCGCCGGCCGCGCCTCCTGGGTGCGGCTGTTCGACGAGACGATGGCGCGGCTGCGCTTTCCCATCGGCGGCAAGAAGCTGACCAGCGCCGAGGCGCTGCACATGATGTCGGAGCGCTCGCGCGCCACGCGCAAGATGGCGGCGACCGCGCTCGGCAAGGTGCTGGGCGAGAATGTCGGCACCTTCGCGCTGGTGACCAACACGCTGGCCAAGGACAAGGAAGTCGAGGATCGCTGGCGCAAGTTTCCGCATCCCTGCTCGGCGCGGAATCTCTCGAACTTCGTCGAGGACAAGGTGGTCGAGGCCTTGGCGGGCGCCGTGAAGAAGGCCTATCCGCGCCTGTCGCACCGCTACTATCGCCTCAAGGCCAAATGGTTCAAGACCGACAAGCTCGACTTCTGGGACCGCAACGCGCCTCTGCCGAGCACCGAGGACCGCTTCATTCCGTGGGACGAGGCGCGCCAGCGCGTGCTCGCTTCCTACCGCACCTTCTCACCCGACATGGCGATCATCGCCGAACGGTTCTTCGAGGAGAGCTGGATCGATGCCGGCGTGCGGCCGGGCAAGGAGCCGGGCGCCTTCTCGCATCCGACCGTGCCCTCGGTGCATCCCTATATTTTGATGAACTACCAGGGCAAGGCGCGCGACGTGATGACCCTGGCCCACGAATTGGGCCATGGCGTGCATCAGGTGCTGGCCGGGCCGCGCGGTCATCTGATGTCCGACACGCCGCTCACCCTGGCCGAAACCGCCTCGGTGTTCGGCGAGATGCTGACCTTCCAGGGCCTGCTGGCAACCGAGAAAAATCCGAAGATGCGGCGCACGCTGCTCGCCGGCAAGGTCGAGGACATGCTCAATACCGTGGTGCGGCAGATCGCCTTCTACGATTTCGAACTGCGCGTCCATACCGAGCGCTGCAAGGGCGAGCTAACGGCCGAGCGCATCAGCGACATCTGGATGGACGTGCAGCGCGAAAGCCTCGGGCCGTCGATCCGCCTGCAGGGCAGCTATCGCTACTACTGGACCTACATCCCGCACTTCATCCATTCGCCGTTCTACGTTTACGCCTACGCCTTCGGCGATTGCCTGGTGAACTCGCTCTACGGCACCTTCCAGAAGGCCGAGCAGGGCTTCCAGATCAAGTATCTCGACATGCTGCGGGCCGGCGGCACCAAGCGGCACAAGGAGTTGCTGGCGCCCTTCGGTTTGGATGCCACCGATCCGGCCTTCTGGGATCGCGGCTTGGAAGTCGTCTCCGGCCTGATCGACGAGCTGGAGAAGCTGTAGCCGCATTCGTCATGCTCGGGCTTGACCCGAGGGTGACGAGTCCCTAGGCGCGCTTATCGTGCCGCTCGAGCCGCGAGAACCTCGTCGATCCAGGCGAGGATCGCGGCGCTCGCTTGATCCTCGATGCCGAGGAAGCCGTGCGGCGACAGCGCCTCGCATGGCCCGCTGCGCGGCGCCGTACCGCCGGTCAGCGTTTTCGCCGTCACCTTGGGCGAGGCGGCGAGGGCCTTGGCCAGCGCGCCGGCCTGGGCTGGCGGCGTTTCGCTGCAGCCATCTTGCTCGTGCCACAGCACGAAGGCCGGGACGCGAATCTCCTTCACCGCCGTCTGATAGATCGAGATCTGGCCGCGCGCGCCTTCCTTGGTGACGCTCGAGGTCAGCGCCGCGCCGGCGATCAGGCCCGGCCCGAGCCGCGCGGCGGCATTGGCCGCCGAGGTCGAGCCGCGGCTGGTGCCGATGACGAAGACCGGAACATCAGCTTGCGTCTTCAGATATTGCACGACGCCCTGGATATCCTGGCCATGCTGCTCGCTGGCGCGGAAGTTGCCCTGCAGGTTGGTGCGTCCCGCCCGGTCGGACGGCGCGTCGGGAACGGCGATCAGCAGGCCGGCCTGGGCCAGCGTCTCGCGGATGCGCAGCAGGAAATTGTTCTTCATCGCCGATAGATCGCCATTGCCGCCGACGAACAGGACGGCGGCGGCGCGCGGGGTGCCCTCCGGGGCGATGATCCGCGTGCGCGTCGTGATCTCCGGCCGGCCCGGGATGAGCGTCTCCTGCTCGGCCGCCTGGGCCAAAATTGGCATGGCCCCGAGCCCGATGCCGATCAGCAGGGCTGCCATAAAGCACTGGAAAGTCATGGATTTCATGGGTAAATCTCGCCTTGGCAAACCGGCTCGGACTCGCCATTCTGTGCCGCAAAATTAAGGGGCTTTAAAGCCCGTCATACTAAGCTATGCCTGCGCGGAGCCGTCAACGGCCTCTGCCAGCAGATCTAGGGGACCAATGCAGATCGCGGTATTGAAGGAACGGCGTCCGGGCGAGGCCCGCGTCGCGGCAACGCCGGACACGGTGAAGAAGCTCGTCGCGCTCGGCGCGGCGGTGACGATCGAAACTGGAGCCGGGGCAGGGTCCTCGATCCCCGATCAGCGCTACAAGGACGCCGGCGCGACCATCGCGCCCGACGCCGCCAGCGCGCTGAAAGACGCCGACGTGGTCTTCAAGGTGCAGCGCCCGCTCCGTGAAGGTGCCATCAACGAGCTCGCCCTGATGAAAAAGGGCGCGGCCCTGATCAGCAGCCTCGGCGCCTTGCAGAACAAGGACGACGTCGCGGCCTATGCCGCCGCCGGCATCACCGCTTTCGCCATGGAATTGGTGCCGCGCATCACGCGCGCCCAGTCGATGGACATTCTCTCGTCGCAGGCCAATCTCGCCGGCTATCGCGCCGTGCTCGAAGCGACCCATATCTACGGCCGCGTGCTGCCGATGATGATGACGGCCGCCGGCACCGTGGCGCCGGCCCGCGTCTTCATCATGGGCGTCGGCGTCGCCGGCCTGCAGGCCATCGCCACTGCGCGCCGCTTGGGCGCCATCGTCTCGGCGACCGACGTGCGCCCGGCCACGAAAGAACAGGTCGAAAGCCTCGGCGCCAAGTTCGTCATGGTCGACGACGAGGAGACCAAGCAGGCCGAGACCTCGGGCGGCTATGCCCGCGAAATGTCCGACGAATATAAGCGCAAGCAGGCGGCGCTGATCGCCGAGACCATCACCAAGCAGGACATCGTCATCACCACCGCGCTGAT
>CAMAVH010000041.1 GCA_945861615.1 Rhizobium sp. Q54
CCGGCGACGATGCGGGTGGTGCAGATCGAGCCCGGGCCGATGCCGACCTTCACCGCGTCGGCGCCCGCGTCGATCAGGGCGCGCGCGGCGTCGGCGGTGGCGATATTGCCGCCGATCACCTGCACATGGTTCGACAGCTTCTTGACCAGGGTGACGGCCTTCAGCACGCCCTCGGAATGGCCATGGGCGGTATCGACGACGATGACATCCACTTCGGCGGCGAGCAGCGCCTCGGCGCGGGCCAGGCCGTCCTTGCCGACGCCGGTGGCGGCGGCGACGCGTAGGCGCCCCTTGGCGTCCTTGCTGGCGTTGGGGAAGAGGTGGGCCTTTTCGATGTCCTTCACCGTGATCAGGCCGACGCAGCGGTAATCGTTATCGACCACCAGCAGCTTTTCGATGCGGTGGCTGTGCAGCAGGCGCTTGGCCTCTTCCTGGCTGACGCCCTCGGCGACCGTGATCAGGCGGTCCTTGGTCATCAGCTCGGCGACGGTCTGGCGCGGATCGGTGGCGAAGCGCACGTCGCGGTTGGTCAAAATGCCGACCAGCTTCTTGTTGCCGGGGGTGACGACGGGAATGCCGGAAATATGATGCGCCGCCATCAAGGCGTGGGCATCGGCCAGGGTCTGTTCGGGGGCGATGGTGACGGGATTCACCACCATGCCGGATTCGAACTTCTTGACCTTGCGGACCTCGTCGGCCTGCTCGTCGGGCTCGAGGTTCTTGTGGATGACGCCCATGCCGCCCGACTGGGCCATGGCGATGGCCATCTTGCTTTCCGTCACCGTGTCCATGGCGGACGACAGCAAGGGAATGCCAAGCTCGATGGTCTTGGTCAGGCGGGTTTTTGTGTCGACTTGGGCAGGGAGGACTTTGGAGGCAGCAGGAGCCAGTAGAACGTCGTCGAACGTGTAGGCTTCCCGGATCTGCATGCCATCCCTCGAGTTCAGGTTGGCGCCGCATAATACAGATCGGCCCGGCGATTCCAAGCTCTGACTGCAAGGGCAATGCCAGTCCTGCGAGGGGGCCTATTTCGCCTGGAAAACCGGCGATTTTTCGGCCCACGCGCCCCCTTCACCCAGGCGGCGAGCGGCGTATAGTGGGCCACCGTCGCATCGGGCACCGAGGGGGGCCCCGCACGGAGCAACATCACAGTCGAAGACGCCGCCCGCCGGGCGGTGTGGGGGAGCGCCGCTTTGTCCAGTATCAGTCTGTCGATCCAGCCGCAGGTCCGCATCATGGGCCTGGTCGGCGCGGGCCACATGATGAGCCATTTCTACTCCAACACGCTGCCGCCGCTGCTGCCCTTCCTCAACGACGATCTCGCCATCAGCTACACCATGCTCGGCGCCATGCTCAGCCTGCGCGGCATGCTGTCGGCCGGGCTGCAGGTGCCGGCCGGCATCATGGTCGACCGCTTCGGCGCCAAGCCGCTGCTCACCATCGGCCTCGCCATGTGCGCCGTCGGCACCATCCTGACGGCGGGCGCCGTCGATATCTGGCTGCTGCTGCTCGGCGGCATCATCCTCGGCGTCGGCAATTCGGTGTTCCACCCGGCCGACTACACCATCCTCGGCGGCACCATGAGCGAAAACTACATGGGCCGCGCCTTCAGCCTCCATGCCTTCTGCGGCCATGTCGGCTCGGCCATCGCGCCGATCGTGCTGATCGGCATCGCCGCCCTGTCGAGCTGGCGCATGGCGCTGATCGTGGCCGGTTGCATCGGCCTGGTGATCCTGGCCGGGCTGCTGACGCAATGGCGCTACATTTCCGAAGACGCCGCGGCGGCGGCCGGCCCGAAGAAGAAGCGCAAGAGCGAGCCGGAAGACAGCAGCGGGCCGCAGACGACGATGGAAGTGATGCGCTACATCCTGACCTCGCCGGCGATCTTGTTCCTGTTTCTCTATTACGCCATGAACCAACTCGCGGGCGGCGGGCTCAAGACCTTCGCGGTCGCCGGCCTGGTCGAGACGCATGACACGGCGGCGACGCTGGCCAACGCCGCCTTCACCACCTTCCTGGCCTGCAACGCCGGCGGCGTGCTGTTCGGCGGCTGGCTCGCCGACGTGACCAAGCGCGCCGAGCTGATGGCGGCGGTCGGCCTCGGCCTGTCGGCCATCGTCATGGCGATCATCGGCGTGTGGGATTTGCCCGGCTTCCTGCTGATCGCCATCTTCGCCTTCGCCGGACTGACCAACGGCATCATCGGCCCGGCGCGCGACCTGCTGGTGCGCCGCTCCAGCCCCAAAGGATCGATGGGCAAGGTGTTCGGCTTCGTCTTCTCAGGCCAGACGATCGGCATGGCGCTGGCGCCGCTGCTGTTCGGCTTCATGATCGATTCCGGCGTGCCGGCCTGGATCTTCTACGGCTCGGCGATCTTCACCGTGCTTTGCATGATCGTGGTGCTGATCTCGGCGAAATATTCGCGGCCGGCATAGAGATAGGGCGGAACCGGGGGCGATTCGCCTTCCGGTTCCCGCCCGAAGGGCCCATCTGTAAAGCTGCTGATCCAGGTCAATGTGCCCGCCAAGGGCAAGGCTAGGCTTCAGGGACGCTCACAGAAGAAGGGACCGCCGCCATGCTCACGCCGAAGAAGACCACCTGGGTGCTCGTCGCCGACGGTGCGCGGGCGCGCATTCTGACCAATGAGGGCCCCAAGACCGGCCTGGTCCCCGTCCCCGGCACCGCCCGCAACCAGCATATCCCGACGACCACCGAGCTCGGCAGCGACCGGCCCGGCCGCAGCTTTTCCTCGACCGGCGACGGCAGCCGCTCGGCGATGGAGCCGCGCGTCGATTGGCACGAGTTCGAGAAGCTGAAATTCGCCAAGCAGATCGCCAGTCTGTTGGATACGGCGTCGAGCGCCGGCGATTTCGACGATCTCGTGCTGGTGGCGCCGGCTGCGACGCTTGGCGAATTGCGCGCCAGCCTGAACGATCACACGCGCGCCAAGGTCAGCGGCGAATTGGCCAAGGACCTGACCAAGCACGCGCTGGCCGACCTGCCGGGCCATCTCGACGGGATGGTCAGGCTGTAATCGCGCGGCAAATAACCGCGCGGGGAAGTCGCCACGCCGTGAGGCGCAGCGACGCATATGCAGGGACAGGAGCTTACTGCCCACCCCGATCTCTTCGCATCACGAAGACCAGAATCGGAGCTGTCGATGGTTTCGAGACCCAAAGGCTCCTTTCGGAACCATTTCAGGCTCCTTTGGCACCCTCAGGGTTCAATGAAGAACCTTAACTCCTCCTTTTGGAGCCTTTTTCGCCGAAACCTGGCCCGACGCTACACAAGCCCGAAAATTGTAATCGCGCGGCGGAAAACGTCAAGCTAGCCGCGCGCGCCGCGATAACCCGTTGCGACGACGTAGATTTCCGCCGAGTCGGCGCGGCTGGCCGGCGGCTTGGCGTGGCGCACCACGGCGAAGTCGCGCTTGAGCTTTTCCAGCAGGCCGCGCTCGGTGCCGCCGCGCAGCACCTTGGCGAGGAAGATGCCGCCGGGCGACAGCACCTCGCCGGCGAATTCCGCCGCCGCGTCGCACAGCGCGATGATGCGGATATGGTCGGTCTGCGGATGGCCGGTGGCGGGCGCCGCCATGTCCGACAGCACCACGTCGGCGCTGGCCTGGCCGCTGGGCCCTGAGGCGAGGATCGCCTTCAGCATGTCGGGCGCTTCTTCCGCCAAAAAGTCCTGAGTCAGCAAGGTCGCGCCGGCGATCGCCTCGACCGGCGTCAGGTCGATGCCCACCACCATGCCGCGCGGACCGGCCTTGGCGCCGAGCGCGTTGACCTTGTCGACGGCAATTTGCGTCCATCCGCCGGGCGCCGCGCCGAGATCGACCACCACCATGCCCGGCTTAAGCAATTGATATTTCTCGTCCAGCTCGGCGAGCTTGTAGGCGGCGCGCGAACGCATGCCCTCGCGCTTGGCGGCGTGGACATAGGGATCGTTGAGCTGGCGTTCGAGCCAGCGCGTCGACGACAGCTTGCGGCCCTTGGCGGTGCGCACGCGTACTTTGAGGCCGCCGGCCTTGGCGGCGCCGCGGCCATCTCCAGACTTATGGCCCCCGGCCTTATGCGCGCCGGGCTTACCAGTCTTCTCGGTCATGACTACTCTGCGGGAATGAGGCGGGGCGACGCCGAGATGGCGCCCTGTTGCGTCAATGGGCGCATGAGGGTTAGCAGAATCCCCTCGCGCACGCCACGGTCGGCAACGCGCAGGCGGCCGACCGGCCAGGTGCGGCAGATCGCCTCCAGGATGGCGCAGCCCGCCAGCACCAGGTCGGCACGCGCCGGGCCGATGCAGGGCTCGAGCGCGCGGGCCTTGCAATCGAGCGCCAGCAGATGATCGGTGACGCTGCGCAATTCGGTGAAATCGAGATGGCAGCCGTCGACCCGGGCGCGGTCGTAGCTGGGCAGGCCCATGCGGATGCCGGCGAGCGTGGTGACGGTGCCCGAGGTGCCGAGCATCTGCAACTGGCCGGCGGCGATGCGGGCGCGGATGTCGTGGCGCGCCTCAAAGGCCTCGGCCTTTTCGCGCACCTGTTCGATCAGCGCCTCGAAGGCGGCGCGCGACAGGCAGTCGCAGTCGGCGCTCTCGGCCAGGTTCATCACGCCGTAGGGCAAGGAGAGGTAATCGATCAGCTCGGGTTCGCGGCCGGGATGCAGCTTGGCCCACATCAGCTCGGTGCTGCCGCCGCCGATGTCGAACACCAGGGCTTCCGGAGTCGCGCCGTCGAGCAGCGGCGCGCAGCCGGCGAGCGCCAGGGCGGCCTCCTCACCGGTGGTGATGGTCTCGATGACCAGCCCGGTCTCGTCCTTCACGCGGGCGAGGAACTCGCCGCAGTTGCTGGCGCGGCGGCAGGCCTCGGTGGCGACATGGCGCATGATTGTGACGTTGCGGCGGCGCAGCTTGCCGGCGCAGACCTTGAGCGCCTCGATGGCGCGGCTCATGGCGGCGGGCGACAGCGCGCCGGTCTGGCTGAGGCCCTCGCCGAGGCGGACGATGCGCGAGAAGGCGTCGACGACGACGAAGGGCGGCGCGCCCGGCGCGGCGGAGCGGGCGGCGCCATGCACAGGCCGGGCGATCAGCAGGCGGCAATTGTTGGTGCCGAGGTCGAGCGCTGCGTAGGTCGCCGCGGCGTCATGAACGGGCGGTTCCAAAGCTCCGCTGAGCGCCCCGGCGTCCAGGGAGGCGCCGGCAAACGCCGAACGGGAGAAGGATGAGGGCCGCCGTTTCGACATGCCCTCATGCTAACCCAAGGCCGATCCGGCGCGAAGGGGGCACGCGCGCCAAATCGCCGACGCTATGTGGCGGAACGGACTGGCTTTTCGGACGTTTCGGGGGATCGGACCGGAGCGCGTTCCGGGCTACCCAAGGACGGACAACTGTGCTAGAACGCCGGCCTTCCGTCGGGGGCAGTCTCGCTCGCCCCCTGCCCGCTTGTTCCAAGCGGCGCCCCTGCTGGGGGATCGTCTAACGGTAGGACCGCGGACTCTGACTCCGCTAGTCTAGGTTCGAATCCTAGTCCCCCAGCCAAATTCCCCGATTGCGAAACCGAACTCTCAACAGCCTGCGCCAGCGCGCCACATGCTGCGTCAGCTTGGAGCGCCCAGAGCGCGCTGCCGGCGCGCGGCCAAAACGGCGGGCAACAGAGCCAGCGGCAGCAGCGACACCACCATCGCCGTGAGCCCCGCCGCAGACAGGCCAAAGCCGGCGATCAAGGGGCCGCTCAGCACCGCCATCACCACGGCGATGGCGCCGGCGCAGGTGTCGTTGACGCCGATCGTGCGGCCGCGCTCCGAGGTTTTGGAATGGTCGGCGATGTAAGCCGTCGCCGCCACGTTGGCAGCCGCCCAGCCGAGGCCGACGAGGAATGTGCCCAGCGTCACCGCGATGTAGGAATATGGAAAGGCGACGAGCGCCGCCCCGACGATGGCGATCAGCAAACCGGGATACATGACGCGCTCGCGGCCGATACGGTCCGACAGGCGGCCGAGCGGAATCGTGAAGGCGAACATGCCCGCCGAATGGAACATGTGCGAAAAGGCGATGGCCGACAGGGAATGGCCATGATCGTGCAGGACGAGCGACGTCAGCACCATGATCACCGCCATGTTGCCCTGTGCCGCGACGTTGCAGGCGATGGCGAGGCGGATCGGCAGCGGGCGCACCGCAACCCGCCAATCGAAGGGCGATGAGGCGCCATCCCGCGCATGGGGGGCCGGCACGTAGCCGGGATAGTACTGCGCCAGGTTCATGCCGATGTCGCGCGGGTCGGGACGGACCAGCGAGATCAGCAGCATACCCGGCAGGATCAGCAGCGGCATGAGGATCCAGGGCAGGCCGAGCGGATTCTGACCGATCGAGGAGGCGTAAAGCTCGCTGAAATGCATGATCGGCGGCATGAACAGCAGCCCCGCGAAGGAGCCGAGCGCGACATAGCCGAGCGCCTGGCCGCGCCGCTGCGGCGGGTACATGTCGGTGGCCGCGACGCGCAGTTGCTGCGCCGCGTTCATCCCCATGCCGAAGGTCAGCAGGCCGCCGACGAAAAGCGCCACGCTTTCGACATGGATGGAAAGCCCGAGCAGCAGGGCGCCGAGCAAGGCGAGCATCTGGCCCAGCAGGATCGCCGGCTTGCGGCCGTAGGCGTCCATCAACCGCCCCACCGGATATGAGACCAGGAAACGGCTCAGGCCGATCAGCGCCACCGACAGGCCGGCGAGCGTCGCCGAGTGGGTGAGTGCCAGCACCATGAGCGGCCCGATGCCGTAGGCCAGTTGCATCCCGGCCCCGTTGAAGGACTGGGATAGGGCAAAAAGGATCATGTTGCGGCGGATCAGCGGCGGCGTCCGCAAGTCCACCGGGGTGGTCGGCGATGTCTGGATTGCTGATGTCTGCATTGCTTTGAGGCCATGAGTTCGGAAAGAGACTTCACGGCAGCGTGGCCCGAGACGATCGATTCCTGCAACAGCCGACGGCCCTATGGCCGAGCGCCAAGTCTAGTCGATATCAAGCGCCGGCTGTATAGCCTTGTGCCCGTCAAAGGCCCCGGCCCGAGACTAAGGCGCCTGCCTTGAATCGGCGCGGCGAGTCCGCCTATAAAATACGAAAACCCGCCACCCCGCCTCCCGCCCGGCTTACGGCTCTCCGAAAAAGCGCACGGGGTTATCCCACATCATTTTCCGCATGCTCTCTGGGCCGACCGCGCTCTGCCATTGCAGCACACGATCCGCCGACTCTGGAAAGCGCGATTCCGCGTGCGGATAATCCGAGCCGAACATCAGGATGTGATCGCCCAACAGCTCGTTGACATGCTTGGCCATGCGCGGCCCCTCATGCTGCTCGATCGAGGCGAAGAAACGCCCGCCGGTGACATACTCGCTGATCTTATGCTGCAGTTTGGCGGTGTAGCCGACGTAGACGGCCTGATCGTCCATCCGGTTCGCCCAGAACGGCAACCAGCCGAAGCCCGATTCCAAGACCGCGTAGCGCAGGCCCGGATAGCGGTCCATCAGGCCGCCGCCGATGAACGAGGCAACCGCCCGCATCGCCGCCCACGGGTGGCTGCCGCTACGTCCGATAAAGGGATTGGCCCACATATCGCGATAGCCGGGATAGCCCCAGGCGAGGCTGTGATGAATGACGGCCAGCCCCTGTTCCTGAGTCGCCTCCCAGATTGGATTGAGATCGGGATGATCGAGCGGATAGTCGAGGGGCAGGCTGGGATGAACTGCTACCGCCCATGGCGATTTTCCCCAGCGGCGGATTTCCGCCACCGAGGCTTCGACCGCCAGCGGAGTCACTGTCAAACAGGATTTCAGGCGACGCGGGTCACGGCCGCAGAATGCATCCAAATAGCGATGCTGTGCATAAATGAACTCCATCTCGATCGCCGGATCTGTATGGCCCACACCGCCATTGCTGACGATGAAATGGACATCGACACCCTCGGTGTCCATGTCGCGCAGCCGGGCCGCCGAATCGTCGTCGGCACCGCCATAGGAGGGAAAGGTGACGCCCATGAAGTTCTGAAAATGCCGCTCCTCGTTCTCGCGCGGCCCAGCCTCGCCCAGATGGCGCGGCTTGTTCTTGCTCCATCCCGCGCGGTCGGCGAAGCGATAGCGGTGGCGGAAGGGCGCCTCGAACTTCTCGCCGGCCCAGCCCGTCTTCACTTCATAAAGATGATCGTCCAGATTCGGAACGAGTTGCAGCAGCTTACTCGAGAGATGCGGGCGGAGCGCTTCTGCCGAGGGGCCGACATGGGTGTCCGTGTCATATATCTTCATACCGTTGCGCATTTGTGCTGTCCTGCGTTTCCGATGGTTATAAAAGCCGTTTGATCCAATTGCCGATGTAAGTCTCGGGCCAGTAAACGCCCATGTAGTAATCGAGCAGGCCGAAGGCCATGACGCATACGATCGCCGTGCCAACGACACTGGCGACAAAACGCCCCCTGCCCTTCATCAGCACGAGCGGGAATACGGCCGCGAACAGCGCCGAGGCGTAAGCCAGGCCGATCGTCAGCGTTAACAGCATGTAGAGAATCATACCGGCCACGATAATCAACGCGCTGCGCCTCGCTTCCGGCAACTCAGTGCTGCGCAAGCCGATGTCCATGATCTGACCGGTCAAATTTCCCCGGCCGAAGACGAGTTGGAAAAGAATGAGCAGGATCACGACCCCGCAGGTCGCCATGGGGAGAAAGCGCGCGGTCGGGTCATACTGCATCGCGCCGACGGTACCGGCGATCGCGAAGAGCAAAAGCGCCGCGCTGAACCAATGCTCGGCGCGCCAGGGGCCGACGAGACTGCGCACGATGCCGGCCCGCAGACCGCTGGCGCCACTCGGCCGCGTCGGCATCGCCGCGCCGATTGCCCCTGCTGTCCCATCGCCGCCCGCCGACTGCTTGCTGAGCCGCAGGAGCAAGACCGTGGTCACGATGGTGATGACGATCAGAACGACGGTGATCGGCCGCGTGACGAAGCTGATCGCACCATGGGCCGATATCGCGCTTTGTAGATTGCTTTCGATCACGCCGCCTAGGATGAAGCCCAATATCAACGGCGCCCGCGGCCATCTATAGGCTTTCATCAGCAAACCGATCGGGGTGAAGATCAGCAGCACGAGAATGCCGAACCAGCCGTCGCCGGATTGAAAGGCCGACAAGAACGAGATCGGGATGATGACCGCGCCGATGGCGACATAAGGAATGATCGTCAACTTCGCGAGTTGCGCTGTCATCACCAGGCCGATGAGTACCATGACAAGATTCGCGATGCCGAAGCTGACGGCGATCATGATGGTGATGTCGGCATGGCGGCCGAGCATCTGCGGCCCGGGCGCGATGTTATAGGCCAACATGGCGTAGAGGATGAACACCCAGGACAGGCCGCCAGGCACGCCGAAGGCCAGGGTCGGGATGGCCTGACCGCCTTCCTTGGAGTTCTGTGCCGATTCGGCGAAGATCACGCCGTCGAGCGAGCCGCGGCCGAACTCCTTCTTGTTCTTCGATAGCGCGACGCCGAGCGCATAGGACAGCCAGTCGATGACTGCGCCGCCGATGCCGGGCACCATTCCGAGAAAGACGCCGAACAGCGAATGGCGGATCGTGATGCGCCAACGGCGCATACCGTCTTTCGCGCCGGCCCACACCTCCTTGTTGGAGATGACCGCGACGCCCTTGGAACTGACCGACTTACCGGTGGCGCTGAGGTCGAACACCTCGGGCAGCGCGAAAATGCCTAACGTCATCGCGATCATCGGCAAGCCTTCGGAGAGATTGAGATCGCCGAGGGTGAAGCGCTCCGTTCCCGTCCCCCAATGAATGCCGACGGTGCTGAGGAAAAGGCCGAGCATGCCGGCGGTAATGCCCTTGAGCATCGCGCCCGTGCTGAGGACCGACACCATGGCGATGCCGAACAGGGCCATGGCCGCGATTTCCGAATAGCCGAAATTGAGGATGAAGGGGCGGATAATAGGTATGACGATGAGGAGAGCCACAGCGCCGACGATGCCGCCCAAGCCGGCAACAGCATAGGTCGCGCCCAGGGTATGCGCCGCCTTGCCTTGCTCGGCAAGTTGATGCCCCTCCAGAAACGTCACCTGCGTTGATGTGCTGGGGTATCCCAGCAAAATCGCCGGCACCGAGTCGAGCGAACTCGAAACCCCACCGATCGTCGCCAGAAGCACGATGCCGATCAGCGGGTCCTTCACCGTGAAAAGGATGAAGGGAATGGCGATCGCCATCACCATCGGCGTCCCCACGCCTGGGAGGAGCCCGATCAGCGCGGCGATGAAGACGCCGGTAAACAGCGCCCCCCAATAACCGAATGTCCCCAGATGGGCCAATCCAGAAAAGATCGTGTCGATCATTTATTTCCCGCTCCCCGACGACCGAACGGCGGCAACGCGATTCGGCGCTTTTTTGAGGGCAGCAACGCTCTGCGTCGCTGCCCTCGCCTTCCCCTCGGCGTCGCACTCGCTAGAGTAGACGCACCGAACCTCCTGCTAGAAACGCGCCTTCGCCAACGCTTCCCAGGTCTTGAAAACGTCTTGATACTCGACGTAGTCCTTCACCATTTGATCTATATCCCGCTCGACGACGTCTCCCGGCGTGTACTGCACGGGATCACCCTGAAGAACTTCGAGTTTTTCCACGAACTCTTTGTCGTTCAACAGGGCTTCATAGGACGTGCGAAAGGCCGCGACGATATGGTCCGGCGTTTTCGGCGGCATCATGAAGATTTTACTGTAGCGGTCGATCAGATTGCTCATCGCGATGAACTGCCGCTTATGCTCGGGGTCGGCGATGAGATCGGCGGCGTAGGGTACATCGCTCGGCATTCCGATCTCAGTATTCGGCCTGACCTTGGTGTCCGGCGCCCCCATGATCGCAATGGGGCGAATCGTGCCGTCCTTGAGCCAGCCAGGACGAATCACCGGCAAGCCGAACCACGCCGTGCCGGCGCCGCCCGGCATCCAGGCGTCCGTATCGCGGCGCTCAAGTTCGAGTAGGTTTTGCGCGGTGCCGGATGGGCCCGAGATGAACTTCATGGGAATGTTCAGCCACTCGGAAAGCGCTGCCATCCGCATTGTGCTTGCCTGCGACGGGTTGCGCCAAGTCATGCGGATGACTTGCTTGCCGTTCATGGCCTCGCGCAGCGTTTTATAGGGCAAATCCTTGTAACCAAAGAGGACGCTGGCGGAGTCCACATGCGTGCCGATGATCCGGTTTTCCTCGACCTTGTATTCGGATTGGGCGACGCTGAACTGGTTGGTGACGTTCGGGCTGCCGGTCAATTCGATGGTTAACCCATCTGGCGGGCTTTTATATAAACGATTGGCCGAGGCCGTGTTCGGCGTGATGTTCGTGACCTGAAAGCGCGGATTGCCGGGCAAGAACTTGCCCCAATGGGCGGCAAAATGCCGCGCTTGAAGATCCGTGCCGCCGCCGGGGCCAAAGCCCACCTGAAGACGGATCGTTTTTCCGGCGAAATAGGATTTCGCGTCGAACTTCGCCTCTTGCGCCTGCGATGCGCCGGCGGATACGCAAACCACGGCAGACACTAACAAGGAAACGACGGTCTTCAAGGGCCCCTCCTGTTTCAAGTTTCGTATTCAGTCATGAAGCTATGCGCTTTCCGCGCCGGTCAACTGGACGTAGTAACGCCATGTCCCCCGCAGATGCGGCGATATGCCGGCGATCTCCTTCTTGCGCTTGTTCGCGCGGAACAGCTTGATGTCGTCGTCAGAGATGCGCAGCGGAATGCCGAGCAGGTTGGCGCGATAATTCATCTCCGCCGCCTCGTTCAATTGAATGGCGCGCACCGTCGCCTCCTCGACGCTCGCCCCAACGGCTGTGATGCCGTGGCCACGCATCAGGCAGACGCGCTTGTCGCCCAGGGCGGTCGCGAGATCCTTGCCGAGATCGTCGTTGCTGATGAGAACGCTGCGGTCGTAGGTCGGGATGCCATCGAGGATCAAATCGAGGGCGCTCGGATCGTAGGCGCCGAAGATCGGCTCGATGTCCTTCTTGCACATGGTGAACAGCACGACCGTCGGCGGATGAATATGCACCACGCAGCGCACATCCGGCCGCAGCTTGTAAACCCAAGTATGGATGAAGACTTCCTGCGGCACGGCCAAGCCCTCGGCTACATCAAGCTGCTTGCCGTCGAGATCGACTGCGACAACCTGCTCGGCGGTGGTGTAGCGCACCCCGACCTCTTCGCGGCCGCGGCCGCGAATCAAGATGCGCTTGCCATCGGCGGAGAGTTGACTGACATGCCCTGTGGCAGCCTTGGTCAAATCCAAACCGCCAAGAACGCGGCAGGACTTGGCGACAAGCTCTCGAGCTTCGCGATCGTCGAGCAATTCTCTTCCTCCCCTAGGTCCAGAGCCGTCATGCGGCTCTGTTACCTTATGTTCAACGCCGTCTTTAAAGACGGTCGTTTATCGGCACGCTCGACTTCCGGCGCTGCCATATCGCACGCCGGCGGCGTTCACCTGTTCCAGCCGTAAAGATCCAAGGTATTTGCGCCGTTTTGCAGTTCCTTGATGATCTCGGCTTCCTTTTTTTCGCGTTCGCGAGAGGCCTCGACGGTCGCTTGCGCCTGTTCGCGCGGAATGGCGACGACGCCATCCATATCACCGACAATCAAATCCCCCGCCTTGACGACCACATCGCCCATCATGACCGGCGCCCCCAGCCAACCCTGCGCGCCAAAATCCTTGCCGGTACCACGGATGCACAGGCCGCGGGCGAAAACAGGAAAGCCGATCACCGGCAACAGTTCACCGTCGCGCACGCAACCGTCGATGACCAAGCCGCCGAGCTTGGCCGCCTTCGCGCCGGTCGACATGATCTCGCCCCAGTAGCCCGCTTCGTAAACGCCGCTGACGTAGGCGACCAACACATCACCCGGTTTGGCCGCGAGCATCGCCCGGTGCAGCCAAAGATTATCCGTGCCCGGTCCATGCACGGTGAAGGCCGGCCCGCAGACGCGAAAGCCCGGCCCCATCGGCTTGATGGCCGGCGGCAAGACGCCGATCTTACCCGCCGCCTCATGCAATGTGGCGCTGCCGAATTTCGCCGCTTTGGCGACGAGATCTGGTGCCACGCGCGCGAAATCGAGCGTTTCAGTCGGTCCGACAGTCTTCAGTGTCATGGCTCAGGCCTTCTCGCGCGTTTGCAGGGAATGGTACTTGTTCACCTTGCGCGCCTCGTCGAGGCGCATTCCCCCACGGATCGCGGCGCGGATCTTCTCCTCGGCCGCCTCGATCTCCTCGGCCGCCGCCAGCACCTTCTCTTCATGCTCCTTGGGAATCACCAGCACGCCGTCAGCGTCGCCGCGCAACAAGTCTCCCGGAGCGACGCGGGCGCGACCGATCGTGACCGTCACGTTGACGCCCTCGACCTGAACGCGGTCCTTGCCGGTGCGCATCCAGTGGTCCTTGGCATAGACCGGATAGCCGAGCTTCATGCACAGGGCAACGTCGCGACAGATGCCGTCGATCACCGTGCCGGCGATTTTGCGGCGATGCGCGATCTCGGTGAGGATATCTCCCCACACCGTCACATCGTCGCGCCCGCCGTTGTCGAGCACGATCACGCTGCCTTCCGGCACATCGTCGATAAAATCGCCGACCGTACCTGACGGCGTTTGCGACGGGCCGTATTTGATGGTGAAAGCGCGGCCAGCCAGGCGAAAGCCGGAATCGCGCGGCTTGATCTGATAGCACTGACCGACGATGCCCAGACGGTCGAGCGCATCGGAGATCGTGGCTGTATCGAGCTTGGCAGCCCGTTCGGCGTTCTTGTCCATAAATCCGTCCTCAACCCAGCATATGTTCGTAATCGGCGCCCATCACCTCGGTGATCGGCTTGCCCTCCATCAGCGCTTTGGCCATCGCCGCTTCGCGGCGCGCGATCTTCTCGGCCTCGCCCACCACGCGCTCGGCATCGGCCGCCCGCACGAAGACCACGGCGCTGCCATCTGCCAAAACATAATCACCCGCATCGACGGCAATTCCGCCGATATTCACCGGCACATCGGTGGCCGCTTCGACCAAGCGGCCGCGCGCAGTGCGCGCCGTCGTGCGCGGTCCATAGACCGCGAAGTCCATCTGTTTGGCCTCGTCGATGTCGCGCACCGGCCCGCTGGCGATGACGCCGGCGATGCCCCGCACTTTCGCGCCCATCGACAGAATGCCGCCCCACGAACCCGCGTCGAGGCCGGTATTCTGCTCGACGACGATGATCTCCCCTGGCGCGCAAGCCATGATCGCCTTGGAACCGAGATGCACCGGCTTGCCCGACGGCGCCGGCGCATCCTCTTTCTTCACCAGCTTCACGGTATGCACACGGCCGAAAATTTTGCGCGTAGCTGACAAAGGCGGAAGACCCGTTACGCAGGCCACGATGCCAAGCTTGTCGGACGCATCCGACAAAGCGCAAGCGTCGAGACGCGACAGACGAAGGGTAATCGAATCATTCATAATACTGACGCTCCCACTTTATTCCGCCGCCGACTTGGCGTTGAAACGGCCCTTACCGAAAAGCTTTTCGACATATTCGTTGTTATCCTGTTGGGCAGCCTCGCGCCGGGTTTTGCGATCCGATGCGACATCCGGCTGCCAAATCCGAGTTGGCTCGCGAGCGGCCTACGCCCGCGAGCCACGCCCCTTTACTGCGCCGCGACGGCGGCCTTGCCGACCTTCGCTGTGTCGATCTTGAAGAACTTCGCCGCGTTGTTGCAGAAGATGTCCTGCCGCTGCTGCTCGGTCAGCCAATCGATGCCGCGCACGTAATCCTCGACGTTATCGTAGGAACGGCCGTCCGGACGTTTTGCCATGCCCATGCCGGGGCATTCGGTGCCGAAAAGAACCTGGCTCGGACCGACGACCTTGATCAGGCATTCGATGCCTTCCTGCGAGTACATGCAGGTGTCGAAGTACATCTTGCGCAGATTGCTGATGAAGTCGCCTTCGATCGGAATACGCGGGCCCTTGTTGCCTTTGAGGTCCGGGCATGTCGAGGCCTGGAAGCGCCCGACCTGGTAAGGGATCGCGCCGCCGCCATGGGAGACGAGAATCTTCAGGTTCGGGAACTTCTCGAACACCTTGCCGTAGATGAAGCCGGCAATGAACTCGGTTTCGCCGAACAGGAAGCCGAGATGCAGGGCGAGGCTGTACTTGGAATGCCGCGGCATCGCCGAGGAGCCTGGATGGACGAACAGCGGGATGTCGTGTTTGCTCGCCGCCTCGTAGATCGGATACCAATATTCCTCATCCGGCATCGGACCGGTGCCGCGGCGCGAGATATCGACATTGAGCATGCTGCCGACGGCGCCGAGGCTCTTGGCGCGCTCCATCTCCTTCACCGAGGCGGGGATGTCCTGCAGCGGCATAGAACCGACGAAGCGGAAGCGGCCGTTGCTGTCGGCAACGCCCTTGGCCATCGAATCGTTGAATGCCTTGGCCTGGCCGATGCCGATATGCGGGGTCTGATCATGCGCTTGGGTGAAGGGAGGCTGCGAGATGATCTGCATATCGTAGCCGCGCTCCTCCATCAGCCGGAAATGCGCGTCATCGTCGCCCTTCGCCGTTTTGAATTCGCCGTAAGTGTGGCCGTACAAATGGCCGAACACGCTCGCGAGCACGCCGGACGCGTGATAGTGGGTATGCGCATCGATAATCATGGTCGTCTCCCTTTTTTAGAATCTTGATTTTCGTTATTCCCAGATAGCGAAGCCCATAGCGCAGCCGACGCCGTCGGCATTGCGGTAACAGGGCACGTAATCGATGACGCGACCGCCGCGATTCATGATGCCGGCGGCGATGATCCAGTTGCGGATTTCCGAGGTCCCCTCGATCAGCACCTCTGCCTTCATCCCCGCCATGTAGTTGAGATCGTTGCCTTCCAGCGCCGACAAGAACTCGCCGTCGAGTCGTTCGTCAATCTTGGTATGGCTCAGCCCCCCCGAGGCGAGGACCGCCACGGTCTGCTCGCTCGGCAGAGCGTCGACGACCGCGCGGATCGCATGCCCGAGTTGCAGGCAGCGCTTGGCGCTCGGCGCCGGCGGGAAGTATGTGTTGACCATGAGCGGCAGGATCGCCGACTGCTTGTCCGGCATGACGAATTTCAGCGCCCTCCCGAAGGCATGGCCGAGCCCCTGCTCGTCCCGCGTCGAGCGTGACCAGGCGACGTCGAACCCGGCCTCCATCAGGCCCCCGAGCAGATCGGACGAGAGCCCGTCGGCGACCCGATAGTCGTCCATCTGATCCTTGCCCGATTCGCCGAGATAGGTGAAATGGCGCGTCGCCGCGACCTTGGCGCTGGTGTACAGCACGAAGGGCGGCATGTTGTCGTCGAGAATGTTCTCGTGCTGATCATCGCCCATCACCAATACCGCGTCGGGCTTCCAAGCCTTGAGCTTTTCGCGCATCTCGGCGATGGCGGCGTGACAGCGCCGCGATTTAGCGACCATCGCTTCGACCGTCAATTCGGCCTCGAGGCCGGCCTTAGGGTGGAACGGGCCTTTGGTGCGGCTCGGCAGATTCGGCCACATTTCCGGCGGCATCAACAGTTGCGGCGCATGAGACATCGCCAGTCCGCCGATCACTTGGGCCATGATTCTGTTCCTTCTGCTTGAGGTCTATTCGGTTGGCAGAACGGCGATAAATTCCAGCTGGATGATTAGGTTACTCGGGAGCTCGGCTTCGACCGTATGGCGCACGGGACGGCTTTCCGGATCCGGGAATACCTTGACCCATTCCTGATTGACCAAGTCCCGATGTCCCTTGTCGCGCAGATGGACCGTCACTTTGCCGATATCGGTGGGCGCGCCGCCGGCCAGCCGCATGACGGTCTGAAGATGCTGAAAGGCATTCTTGATCTGCGCTTCGGGCGCATCGGGCGCCTTGCCGGTAGTGGAGTCCTGGCCGCCGATGGCGGAGGTGAAGACCATGTTTCCGACTTTTGTCGCCGTCGGAAACGGCTGCGGATGTTTGGGCAGGCCCTCGCCCGAAATGCTCTTGCGGCGTTGCATGTTCACCTCTCCTTTTTCCCTAATGCAGTCAATCCAAGACGCCCGCCGACCCAGCGAGCGACAATCGACATGCTCAACGTCAACATCACGATCAGCACCCCGACCACTGCGCCGGCCTCGAACGAACCGTCTATCATGTAGTCGGCCTGGAGCATGGCGAGCGGCCGGTTATCGCTCGACACAAGCATGGCGATATCGGCCACATTGCGCGCGGCCGAAGCAAAGGTCAGCAAGGCCACGACGATCAAAACCGGGCCGACTAGCGGCAAAACGACGCGACGGAAAGTATAAAACCAGGAGCCGCCCAGCATATAAGACGCCTCCTCCATCTCTCTGCCCAGTTGCACCATGTTGCCCTTGATGAGTTGGACGCCCGTAGCGATGCTCGAAAGCACGCAGGCAACGACCAGCACAACGATCGTGCCGTAAAACGGCTGCAGCACAGGCACGGTCAGGAACAACCACAGCAATGCGAGACCGAGGATGATGCCGGGTATACTCGCCGGAAGCCAAGACAGGAAGTCCACTGCGCCTCGAGCAGAATAACGCGTGCGCACCGCGATATAGGCGACCAACGTGTACCACAAGGTGCCGATCACCGCTGCGGACAGGCCCATAATAAGCGTGTTCGACAACGCTCTGATCAATTCCGAATCCGTCAGAATTTGCCGCCAGTGCTTTAGTGTCCATGGATCGGCGACGTGGAAATAGCCATAGAGGTTCATGAACGTGCCCGTCACGAGGCACAGGACAGGCACGATGGTGATGAATCCGGCAAAAAGTGCGATCAACGAGAAAACCGGCCAGCGCCAGCGATAAAGCCTCAATGGCACTTGCGTAGATTTGCTGCCCACCGTGACGAAGTTGCGGCTATGGGACAGATACTGCTGCCATAAAATAACCGGCAGCAGGCTGATCAAGATGGCCAGGCCAAGCACTGTTGCGATCGCGAATTGAGGCGGGTCTTCCCGCACGACTTGGAAAATCTTGGTGCTGAAAACATAGAAGTTTGTCGGTGGGCCGAGGATCAACTCTATCTCGAACGACTCCAGGGAATTAATCAGGGAAATTGCGACAGTGATCAGGAACGCCGGCATCAGCACGGGAACGACGATACGCACCAACGTGCCGAGCGCGCTCGCGCCGGCGATGCGCGAGGCCTCTTCCATACTGCTGTCCATATTGCGAAAGGCTGGCGCCAGAAAAATGAATTTCGCCGCGATCGAACGGGCGGCTATATGCGCAAATATGATGCCTGAAAAGGTATAGATATCGAACGGTCCCTTCGCGGTGCCGAAGACCCATTTCCAGAGATTGTTCATCACGCCATTCGCTGGATCGAATAGCAGTATCCACCCCATAAGGACCGGCAGCGCGGGGAGGAAGAAAGCGACCCAGAAGAAGTTTTCGATCCATTTCTTGCCCGGCATATCCGTCCGCGTCATCAGCCAGGCGATGACGATGGCCGCCGGAAAGGCGATCATTTCAGTGATGATGACCCGCTTGAACGTATTGAAAATCGACTGAGCCAGGCCTGTCTGGTTCCAGGCATCGATCCAGATGTCGAAGCCGAACCCCTTGCTCCCATCCGGTGCCTCGACGAGCAAGCTGGCGAACAACAACAAGCCGACCGGATAGGCGACCAATAAAGCCATGCCCAGCAAAACGAGCGTGCACAGGGCGGAGCTTAACTTAATGCTGAATGGCATTCGCCGAACGAAGCTAGGCACGCCCAGAGCTGCGGACTTTAATTGTGCCATAGACCGAAGACCTCTTTTGGAAAGGCCAGAGGCACGCGCTCGTTTTCTTTAAGTCGTTCGCTTGGCGGCGCATATGCAACGATCTCCATGCCGCCAATTTTCAACACGCACTCATAGTGGTCGCCGAGGAATAGCATTGTCTCGACGACACCCTCGATCTTGTTCTCAGTGGCGCTCTGCGCCGCACGCCCAACCGCGATCTGCTCGGGCCGGATACAGGCGACAGCTTTCTCGCCGACAGCGCGTGACTTCAGATATCCGCCGACTCCGAGCATCAAGGGCATGCCCTCGCCTATGGAGAAGCGGATATGGTCGCCATCGGCCGCGACGATCTCGGCTGGCAGCTTGGTCGTCTGACCGACAAAATCGCGAACAAAAGCGGTGGCCGGCGACTCGTAGAGGTCAAGCGGCGCCCCGATCTGCTCTATGCGTCCCTGATTCATGATGGCGATGCGATCCGACAGACTGAGCGCTTCGACCTGGTCATGCGTGACGAGAATGACGCTGACGCCGACCCGACGCTGCAACAGCTTAAGTTCGACGCGCATTTGTTCGCGCAGCTTGACGTCGAGATTGCTGAAGGGCTCATCGAGCAGCAACACGTCCGGCTTGTAGACCAGAGCTCGGGCTAATGCGACACGTTGCTGCTGACCGCCCGACAGGGTCGGAGCTGCACGGTTCTCCATCCCGTCCAAGCCGACCTGACGCAGGATATGCCGCACCGCCTGATCGGCCTCGGCTTTCGGTACCCGACGCAGGCGCAGCGGATATGCGACGGTCTCGTATACGGTCAAATGCGGCCAGATCGCATAGGACTGGAATACCATGCCCATGTTGCGCTTCTGCGGCGGCACGAACAGGTTCTTGGCAGATGAGAATAGCGGCTGCCCCTTCAGCGCGATCTCCCCGCTGTCGGCTTGGTCGAGACCGGCAATTTGGCGCAATGTCGTCGATTTTCCGCAGCCGGATGGGCCGAGCAGCGAGAAAATCTCCCCCTGCTCGATCTCAAGCGACAAATCATCGACGGCGACGAAGGCACCGAACGTTTTGCGGACGTGGTCGAGCTTTAGGACAGCTCCGGCCCTAGCTTGCGACGAGATCGCTTCCTCCCTGGACGATGCCCCGCCGCTTACGTTACGGGTGGGCCGAATTTTGATAGGGATTATCGTTTTATAAAACTCAGTGTCAAGCCGAGGCGAGCCCTGTACGCCACTTTCGCAACCGCAGTATTTTCTCGATTCGGCAGACATCCTGTTGACCGGAGGCGGCGCTTGTCTGTAATTTATTTTTTAAAGATAGAATGCGTTTTTTAAAAAAACGTCGCTCGGGAGGGATTAATGCTGACGCGCGAACAGAACGAACGGATCACACGCACGGGCCCTGGCACACCAGGCGGCGAATTGATGCGTCGTTATTGGCATCCGGTTGCATTATCCGCTGAACTAGCGCAAGGGAGCGCGCCCATCCCGGTGCGGCTGTTTAGCGAAGACCTTGTATTGTTCCGTGATGAAAAGGGACGCGTCGGCCTGATGGCGCGCGCCTGTCCCCACCGTTGCACCGATCTTTCTTTCGGTCGCATCGAGGACGGCGGTTTGCGCTGCCTCTATCACGGCTGGCTGTTCGACGTCTCTGGCAAGTGCCTGGAAATGCCCGCCGAGCCTGACAACACGCCGATGCTGAACGAAGTCCGCAACCTGGCCTACCCCTGCATCGAAGCCGGCGGCCTTATTTTCACCTACATGGGCAAAGGCGAGCCGCCACAGCTTCCTGACTACGAATTTCTGCGGTCCGACGAGGCGCACCGCTTCTTAAAGCGTTCGGTTATTAACTGCAATTATCTGCAGTCTCTTGAAGGCGAATACGATCCCGCACACTTGTCCTTCCTGCACCGGCCGCTCACCAAGAAGGATACCCGTCCGGTGCCCGGCACTGACAAGGGTTATTCCGCCGACATGTACTATAAGGAAGATCGCCGACCGTTACTGGACTATCAGGTCACGGATTATGGCGTGCGCATCTTCTCGGTTCGCAAGTCAGCCGAGAACACTAAGTACGTACGCATCACCAATTTCATCATGCCGAATTTCGCGGCCATCGTCGGCAATGAAGGCCGTGTGGGAGAAGGCTATTCCGTCCACTTCCACGTTCCGATCGACGACACCCATCATCTTCGCTTCGATTACGTCTACAATCGGGTTCAACCGGTTGATAAGGCGAAATACGAAAAACGCCTGTCTAACGACGTCGGACCAGATGGCATTACGAAGCGCGCGTTGGATAACCGTTATTTCCAAGACCGCGGCTTGATGACGACCGACAATTTTACTGGCATGGGCGATTCCTTCAACGTGCACGACGCGTTCGCCACCGAAAGCCAGGGCCCGACGCAAGATCGCAGCAAGGAGAATTTGGGCACAACCGATGTCATCATCGCTCGCGTCCGCAAACTTCTCCTGGAAGCGGTGGACGAAGTCGAGAGTGGCCGCGTGCCGCTCCACGCCCGACGCGAAAATCCCGACATGTCGCATCTGATTGTCATGTCCGAAGTCGTTCAAGCCAGCGTCGATCACAAGGAAGTTTGGAAAAACAAAGTGGGCGGAAAACAGGCCGCCGAATAGCGCCGTCAGGCTTATTATCGTGTGCTAGGCTAAACAGGAAATGACCCGGCGGGGATCAACGCTCGGGCGACATATGGGAGGATGACAAATGAAACTCGGCATGCATTGCCGGCGACATTTTGTGCTCGGTATGATCTTAGGCGTTGCAACGGCCGTCGCGGTCGCGGCGCCAGCCGCGGCCCAGCAGTGGGCCGACGCAGCGGCTAAGCAGAAATGGGACGCGACCGTCGCCGCCGCAAAGAAAGAAGGCAAGCTCGTCGTGTCCGGCCCCTCGGGCAAGCTGTGGCAAACCCTACTGGAAACATTCCAGAAGGATTATCCCGACATCAAGATCCAGGTGACGTCCTTTGCCGGCCGCGACTTCTGGCCTCGCGTCACCAAAGAGCGGGAAGTCGGACGGCATCTGTGGGACCTTCGTGTCGGCGGTACCGAAACGCAAATTTACAAGCTGATCGAAGAAGGCGGGCTGGCCGACGTAAGGCCGATGCTTCAATTGCCCGAGGTCGCCGACGAGAACAATTGGTACGGCGGATTCAAAGGCATGTTTCTCGACAATGGCAAGAAATACGTGCCTTCGTTCTGCGCCTACGACAGCCCCTTCGTGAATTACAATACCGACGTGATCAAACCGGGCGAACTCAAAGAATTCAAAGATATTCTCGATCCAAAATGGCGTGGCAAAATGGTCATGGCCGATCCGCGCGGCGGCTCGACCATCATCCAAATGAGCGCGATTCTCGCCACCTATGGGCCCGATTTCATACGCAAGATGATCGTCGATCAACAGCCGGTGATCACACAGAACACCCGCCAACTCGTCACCTGGTTCGCCCAAGGCCAGTATCCGATTGGCATGGGCATTCCTAACGCTGAAGTCGTGCGTCTTCAGGAGAGCGGCGTGACGGTGAACCTTGCGGCTCTTACAGGCCTCAAGACGTGGAGTGTCGGCGTTTGTGGTCTCCAGGTTATGGAACCGCGCCCGAATCCCAACGCCACGACAGTCTTCGTCAACTGGATCCTGACCCACGACGTCCAGGAGAAAATCATGAAGGCGGTCAAGCTTAATAGCCGGCGAAAAGGCGTGTCGATAGGCGATCCTAGCCGAGCGCTGGACATGAACAACATCGACCAATACATAGGCACCCAGACCGAAGACTTCGTCAGTTCGATGGAGAAGGCGAAAGAACTAATCAAAACTCTACTGCCTTGATCGGCAGACGCTGACGGCAATAGAAAGGCGGCTGCCATAGCAGCCGCCTTTTTGATGCCCGATGCTATCGGCGAAGCCGTCTTGTCAGGCTTAGCCACATAATGGATGATGCCGACCGCCGCTCTGGCAGCTTAGTGAGCATTAGAACTATGCCAAGAAAAAGAACCACAACAGGGGGCAATCGGACGGTTGCCACGGGCATCTCAATCCTAAAGACCATCGCCTCCATGAAGGGGCCAGCCACGCTGACGGAAATCTCCAGCGCCTCGAAAATGCTGCCGATGCGGACGCAGCGCTATCTAAAGTCGATCGCGCAGATGGGCCTCGTTTCCTACGATACTGACACTGGCCGTTACGATCTGGGTCCGGCCATCATTGATCTTGGATTGACCGCCTTATCACGCCTCGATTCCGTGAAACTCGCTTCGGAAGCGATCACACGGCTAAGCCGCGAGACTGGCCTGACCTCTCTCCTCAATGTTTGGGGGTCGAGCGGTTGCACGGTTATCAAATATCAAAGCGGCGAATTCGCCTCGCTACTGCGGGTTCGCGAAGGTAGCAATCTGCCGCTACTCACGTCGGCGACCGGCCGCATATTTCTGACATTTATGCCCGAGGTCGATACGCGGGCCTTTCTCAAGCGTGAACTTTCCTCTTGGTCATCAGCTCGTGACAGGCGGCCCGAAGCCGAAGCAGTCCGCGAGATTAAGAAGGAGGTTCGTAAATTCGGCCTTGCCTGCTCTTCCGGCGGAACCGGGCACGACACCATCGCGGCTCCTGTATTCGATCACAATGGCAATCTCTGCTTCGTCATCACTCTCGCAAGCGCGGCAGGCAGTTGCGACTTATCCTACGGTAGCCGTCTAGCCGGCCAGTTGAGGAAGACAACTCTCGACTTGTCCCGTTCTATAGGATACCGCGGCGATTTTTCTCATATTGCAACCGAGCAGAAAAAATCAGTTCCCGCGGCCCGAGGGGTGCCACGCAGCAAAGCGAAAAATCGGCCATAGCGTTTCACCTGGGTAATAAAGGCAGTGGATCGGCTTTTTTGCGCATCGACACATACACCAGCGCGCATGAAGGAGTTTTGGATCTAAAAATTACCCAAAGTAAGTCATCTCCGTACAAAGCGTCCTTGAGAAGTTAGCAACCCCATAGCCAAGCATACAAATCGTCTGTCCTAACAACGCTGCGCTAATATAGGTCTCCAGAACGCCATCTCCGGCTCATTAGCCGTCTGAATGGAGAAGCCGAGCCCCAACGCATCCGGCGAAAGAATGCTTTGATGTCAGCAGCCGATGCCCCTGGCTCCATTCGCGATCTGCTTAAGCAACGCAATTACTGCCTGTATTTATCTGGTGATTTCGTATCGCTAATCGGCAATTGGACGCAGCGCATCGCAATCGG
>CAMAVH010000042.1 GCA_945861615.1 Rhizobium sp. Q54
TTCTGCATGTTGATGGTCTTGGAGATGGCGCCCGAGATGAAGGGTTGCGCCGCCGCCAGCATGTGGATGTGGCTGTCGACCGACAGGAAGCGCTTGCCGGTGCGACCGCAGGGGTTGGCGCAGTCGAACACCGAATAGTGCTCTTGCTTCAGATGCGGGGCGCCTTCCAGCGTCATCGCGCCGCAGCAATAGATGTTCGCCGCGTCGATGTCGGCCTTCGAGAAGCCGAGATGCTCGAGCATGTTGAACGACACGTCGTTCAGCTGAGCGGCGGTGATGCCGAGCACCTTGGTGCAGAAGTCTTCGCCGAGCGTCCACTTGTTGAAGGCGAACTTGATTTCGAAGGCCGAAGCCAGGCCGGCCTCGATGGCCTGCAGGGCGCTTTCGTTGAAGCCCTTGGCGATCAGCGCGGCATGGTTGATGCCGGGGGCGGTCTTGAGCGTGCCGCGGCCGACGGCGAAGGCGATGATTTCTTCGATCTGCACATCGCTGTAGCCGAGGGTCTTGAGGCCGACCGGCACGACGCGGTTGATGATCTTAAAGTAGCCGCCGCCGGCGAGCTTCTTGAACTTCACCAGGGCGAAGTCGGGCTCGATGCCGGTGGTGTCGCAGTCCATCACCAGGCCGATGGTGCCGGTGGGGGCGACGACGCTGGCCTGGGCATTGCGATAGCCGTGCTCTTCGCCGAGTTCGAGGGCCTTGTCCCAGGCGCGTGCGGCGGCGACCGCCAGGTTCACGTCCGGGCAATTGTCGATGTCGAGCGGCACCGGCGGGACGGTCAGGCCTTCATAGCCGTCGGTCTCGCCATAGGCGGCGCGGCGATGGTTGCGGATGACGCGCAGCATGGCCTCGCGATTCTTGGCAAAGCCGGCGAAGGCGCCGAGTTCGCCAGCCATCTCGGCCGACGTGGCGTAGGACACGCCGGTCAGCACGGCGGTGATGGCGCCGATCATGGCGCGACCGTCGGCCGAGTCGTAGCCCAGGCCGTTGGCCATCAAGAGGCCGCCGACATTGGCGTAGCCGAGGCCGAGCGTGCGGAACACGTAGGACAGGTCGGCAATTTCCTTGGACGGGAATTGCGCCATCAGCACGGAAATTTCTAGCACGACGGTCCACAAGCGCGTGGCATGCTCGAAGCTGGCGATGTCGAAGCTGCCGTCGGCGCGGCGGAAGGCGAGCAGGTTCATCGACGCCAGATTGCAGGCGGTGTCGTCGAGGAACATATATTCGGAGCAGGGATTCGAGGCGTTGATGCGGCCCGACTCGGGGCAGGTGTGCCACTCGTTGATCGTCGTATCGAACTGCACGCCCGGATCGGCGGAGGCCCAGGCGGCATGGCCGATCTGTTCCCACAGGTCGCGCGCCTTGATCTTCTTGTGGACCTTGCCGTCGGTGCGGCGGATAAGCTCCCACTCGCCGTTGTCGAGCACGGCCTGCAGGAACGTGTTGGTGACGCGCACAGAGTTGTTCGAGTTCTGACCCGAAACGGTGAGGTAGGCCTCGCTGTCCCAGTCGGTGTCGTAGACCTTGAAGTCGATCTCCGAATAGCCTTGCTGGGCGAACTGGATCACGCGCTGGATGTAGTTTTCCGAGATCATCACCTTGCGCGCGGCGATGATCGCCTTCTTCAGCGCAGGATTCTTCTTCGGGTCGAATTTCTCGGCGCCGACAATATCCTGGGCCGCCGTGTGGCAGGCCTTGATGACGGCGTTGAGGTGCTGGCTGGCGAGTTTGGAGCCGGCGACCAGCGCGGCCACCTTCTGCTCCTCGACGACCTTCCAGTTGATGTACTGCTCGATGTCCGGGTGGTCGAGATCGACCGTGACCATCTTGGCGGCGCGGCGCGTCGTGCCGCCCGATTTGATGGCGCCGGCGGCGCGATCGCCGATCTTGAGGAAACTCATCAGGCCGGACGACTTGCCGCCGCCCGACAGCTTCTCGCTCTCGCCGCGCAGCTTGGAGAAGTTGCTGCCGGTGCCCGAGCCGTATTTGAACAGGCGCGCTTCGCGAACCCACAGGTCCATGATGCCGCCTTCGTTCACCAGGTCGTCGGCGACGCCCTGGATGAAGCAGGCGTGCGGCTGCGGATGCTCGTAGGACGAGTTGGACTTGGTCAGTTCGCCGGTCTTGTAGTCGACGTAGTAATGGCCCTGCGACGGGCCGTCGATGCCGTAGGCCCAATGCAAGCCGGTGTTGAACCACTGCGGCGAATTGGGCGCCGCCATCTGCTTGGCGAGCATGAAGCACAGCTCGTCGTAGAAGGCGCGGGCATCTTCATCGGAATCGAAATAGCCGCCCTTCCAGCCCCAATAGGTCCAGGTGCCGGCGAGGCGGTTGAAGACCTGCGTCGCCTGCGTTTCGCCTCCGGTGCGCTTGGCCTTATCGGTGCCGGCGAGCTTGTCCTCGTCGGCGGTCTGGCGCCACAGCCAGGCCGGAACGTCGGCTTCCTCGACGGGCTTCAGCGCCGTCGGCACGCCCGCCTTGCGGAAATACTTTTGCGCGATGATGTCGCAGGCGACCTGCGACCATTCCTCGGGCACCTCGATGCCTTCGAGGCGGAAGACGATGGAGCCATCCGGATTGCGGATTTCGCTGGTCGCGGGCCGGAACACCAGATCCGCATAGGGCGACTGACCGCTTTTGGTAAAATGACGTGCGATACGCATGGTCCCCCCAACACGAAGACTGAAATTTGATTTGATTTAGGCTCGTCCCCCGGACCGAAACCGGTCCTCCGTCCCGCCGGTGCAGCCGTTCACGGCGCAACATGCGGAATGGAATCGCGAGTATGCCACTAGATGTAGGGCGGTCAACGACATTTTGTGTTACATGGCCGGGGCGGCACCAAATATGGCGCTCAGTCCTGCGCAGCATCGGCCCTGGCGGCTTGTCGAAGCCCAGGCTCAATGCGATAGTCGCCGCGAATTTTCCGCGCCGGGCATGGCTTTGCGCCGCCCTGCGCTCCAGTCTGGAGTTTGCGAATGTCCTTCGGTACCCGCCTGTTCACGTGGCTCCATGGCGAGTTAGTGGGCACGGATCGTTTCGGCAACCGCTATTACCGCGACAAGCGCGGCGCCAAGGCCAAGGTCGGCGCCGGCCTGTCGAAGGAGCGTCGTTGGGTGCTCTATGACGGCGAGGCCGAAGCCTCCAAGGTGCCGCCGATGTGGCATGCTTGGCTGCACTACAGCGTCCAGCAGCCGCCCGTGGAGGGAGCCGAGGATCCGGCGCGCATCTACGGCTGGCAGAAGGAACATCTGCCGAACCTCACCGGCACGACCGAAGCCTATCGTCCGCCCGGGTCCCTGCTGGCCGGCGGCCAACGTGCGCCGGCGACCGGCGATTATGAGCCGTGGCGCCCGTCTTAAGCTCCGTCGTCTAGTTTCTTCCGTCTCACCTGCTTGAATATCCAGCGTAGCCAAAGAAAGTTCGCGCCATGCGCCGTAATGTCATCGAAACCGTGTTGGGCGCCGTCGTGCTGCTCGTGGCCGCCCTGTTCGTTATCTTCGCCTATAGCAACGCCAGCCTGCGCACGGTCAGCGGTTACAGCCTGATCGCCAAATTCGACCGCGTCGACGGCCTGAACACCGGCAGCGACGTGAAGATGAGCGGCATCAAGGTCGGCACCATCACCGGCCAGGATCTCGACCCGCAAAGCTTCCTCGCGGTCGTGCATCTGTCGGTCGATCCGCGCATCAAGCTGCCGGCCGATTCGGCGGCCGAAGTGGTGAGCGACGGCTTGCTCGGCGGCAAATATCTCTCGTTGGTGCCGGGCGCCGACAGCAAGCTGCTCGAAGCCGGCGGCGAGATCAAATTCACCCAGTCGCCGATCAATCTCGAATCGCTCATCGGCCAACTGCTGTTCAGCAATCAAAAGGGCAGCGAGGGCGGCGAAAAGACCCCGCCGTCGCCGGACGGCGTGCCCGGCGGCACGCTCTAAGCGATGGCTGGCATCTGATGGCAGGGGCCGACAAGGGCTTCGCCCCGCCGGCGTGGAAGACGCCGGACGGCGGGCCCGTGTCCTGCACCGAGAAGATCAAGGTGCTGAACGAGAATCTCGGCGAAATCCACGGCATGGTGCAGGACGCGTTCGAGGATGCTGTGCTGATGGGGTGCGACGAAGCGCAGGTGCGCGACGTGCTGCGCCGCCTCGTCGAAACGCTCGAAAATCCCTACCGTAAGACATGATGGCGCATAAGCTGACGATGCGCCCGATCGCCTTCTTCGCGGCGGCCTTGCTCGCGAGCCTGATCGCGTCGCCAGCCGGCGCTTTGGAAGGCGGCAGCGCGCTGCTGCAAGGCCTCGACAAGGTCACCGCGCGCATTTCCAGTTTCGAGGCGCCGATCGGCGCCGACGTGCGCTTCGGCACCCTCGACATCGTGGTGAAGCGTTGCGTCAAGGCGCCGCCGGAAGATTCGCCGGAAAGCGCGGCCTTCATCGAAATCAAGGAAGTGCGGCCGGAAGAGGCGCCGCGCGTGCTGTTCTCCGGCTGGATGTTCGCGTCCTCGCCGGCGCTCTCGGCGTTGGAGCACCCGGTCTATGACGTCTGGGTCAAAGACTGCCTGAACGTCAAATCCGAGGGCTCGAGCGGGCCGAGGTAGAAGTTGGCCCGCACTTGCAGCGCCGCCATCAATTGGCGGCGATAGTCGGCGCGCTCGATTTCGATAGCGCCGAAGCCGTTCAGATGAGTCGTGGTGAACTGCGTGTCGAGCAGCCGGTAGCCGCTGCGGCGCAGACGGGCGATCAGATGACACAGCGCGATCTTGCTGGCGTCGGTCTCGATGCTGAACATGCTTTCGCCGAAGAAGGCCCCGGCGATCGACACGCCGTAAAGCCCCCCGACCATGCGGCCCTCCCGCCAGGTTTCGACCGAATGGGCGTGACCCATGGCGAAGAGGCCGGAATAAAGCCGGATAATCTCGCTGTTGATCCAGGTTTTCGGCCGCTCGGGGCGGTGGGCGCCGCAGGCGCGGATCACCGCCTCGTAAGCGGTGTCGCAGCGAATCTCGAATGGATTGTGCCGCAATTTCTTCTGCAGCTTGCGCGTGATGCGGAATCCGTCGAGCGGCAGCACGCCGCGCTTGTCGGGATCGACCCAGAACAGGGTGGGGTCGTCGGCGCTTTCGGCCATCGGGAAGATGCCGGCGGCGTAGGTCCGGAGCAGGATGTCCGGCGTCAACTCCGACATCTGTCCGTCCCGCGCGCTCATCTATCCCGCCATTCTCATGCCGTGAGACCGCCCTGTCGCGACGCCGCAGCTACTTCTTGAGGCCCACGAAGCGTTCGAGCCAATGGATGTCGTACTCGCCGTTGACGAAGTCCGGCGCGTTCACCAGGCGGCGATGCAGCGGAATGGTCGTCTCGACGCCGGCGATGACATATTCCTCTAGCGACCGGCGTAGGCGCATCAGGCATTCGTTGCGCGTCGCGCCATGGACGATCAGCTTGGAGATCAGGCTGTCGTAGTAGGGCGGCACGGTATAGCCGGCATAGAGCGCCGAATCGACCCGCACGCCGAGGCCGCCCGGCGGATGGTAGTCGCGCACCTTGCCGGGCGCCGGGGTGAAGGTGTCCGACGTTTCGGCGTTGATGCGGCATTCGATGGCATGGCCGCTGAACTTGATGTCGTCCTGCTTGAAGCTGAGCGGCGAGCCGGCGGCGATGCGCAATTGCTCGCGGACGATATCGACGCCACTGATCATCTCGGTGATCGGATGTTCGACCTGCAGGCGGGTGTTCATCTCGATGAAATAGAACTCGCCGTCCTGATAGAGGAATTCCAGCGTGCCGGCGCCGAGATAGCCAAGCTGTTTGATCGCGTTGACGGCGATCTTGCCGATGCGCGCGCGGGCTTCAGGATTAAGGGCTGGCGAAGGCGCCTCTTCGAGCAGTTTCTGGTGGCGGCGCTGCAGGGAGCAGTCGCGCTCGCCGAGATGGACCACGTTGCCATGCGCGTCGCCGAGGATCTGCACCTCGATATGGCGCGGATGCGACAGGTACTTCTCCATATAGACCTGGTCGTTGCCGAAGGCCGACTTGGCCTCGGCGCGGGCGCTCATGTAGGCCTCGACGACCTGTGAATCGTCTTCCGCCACTTTCATGCCGCGGCCGCCGCCGCCGCCTGACGCCTTGATCAGCACCGGATAGCCGATGCGCTTGGCGGTGGCGCGCACGGTCTCCGGGTCTTCGAGCGAGCCTGCCGAGCCGGGCACGCAAGGCACGCCGGCGGCAATCATGGTTTCCTTGGCGACGATCTTGTCGCCCATCATGCGGATATGCTCCGAGGACGGGCCGATGAAGGTGAAGCCGTGCTCCTCGACCATGGCGGCGAAGGTGGCATTCTCCGACAGCAGGCCGTAGCCGGGATGAATGGCGTCGGCGTTGGTGATGATCGCCGCCGACAGGATCGCCGGCATGCTCAGGTAGCTGTCCTTGGGAGCCGGCGGGCCGATGCAAACGCTTTCGTCGGCCAGGCGCACATGCATGGCGTCGGCGTCGGCGGTCGAATGTACGGCCACGGTTGAAATGCCCATCTCGCGGCAGGCGCGATGGATACGGAGAGCGATCTCGCCGCGATTGGCGATGAGGACTTTGTCGAACATCACTCGATGATCAGCAGGACTTCGCCGTACTCGACCGGCGCGGCATTGGCGACAAGGATCTGGCTGACCTTGCCGGCGCGGGTCGCGCGGATCGGGTTCATCGTCTTCATCGCTTCGATGAGCAGAAGAGTTTGCCCTTGGGTGACGAGGTCGCCGATCTTCACGAAGGCCGGCGCGTTCGGCTCGGCGGCGACGTAAACCGTGCCGACCATCGGCGACGTCACGGCGCCGGGATGGCGCGAGACGTCTTCCGGCGCGGCCGGATGGGCCGCCGCGTTCACCGCCGCCGTGGTCGCCGCGGCGACTGCCGCCGGAACCATGCCGGCCGCAGCGGATGCCTTGGAAACGCGCACTTTCCAATTTCCGTCGGCGACTTCGATTTCGGTCAGTCCGGTTTCTTCGAGCAACTTGGCCAGCTTGCGGACCAAGTCTTCCTCGACGTTGGGCTTCGCCATTATTTCGTCCTCTTACCCTTCGGGGGTGTCTTAGGTTTTGCCTTGGATGGTGTCGCCGGCGCTTCGCCGACGATGCGGGCCATCGCTTCGAGGGCTAGAACATAGCCCTGCGAGCCGAGGCCGCAGATCATGCCGCGCGCGGCGCGCGAGACGTAGGAATGGTGCCGAAAGTCTTCGCGGCGGAACAAATTCGACAGATGCACCTCGAGGACCGGCAGCTCGCTCGCAAGCAGGGCATCGAGCAGGGAGATCGAGGTGTGGGTTAGGGCGCCGGCATTGATCAGGATGCCGGCTTTCTGGCCGCGCGCCTCCTGAATCCAGCCGACCAGTTCGGCCTCGCTGTTGCTTTGGCGGAAATCGATGGCGAGGCCGAGCCGCTTGCCGGCGTCGCGGCAGAGCGCGGCGATATCGGCCAGGGTCTCCCGCCCGTAAATCTCGGGCTCGCGGCTCCCCAACAGGTTGAGGTTGGGACCGTTCAGGACCAGCACGGATTGTGGCATGGGCGGCGGAATTCCTTCGACAGGCGGTTGGCGACCTTTATCTCATGCCCTTCCGGGGCGCAACCGGCCAATGGCGGGATGCACCCGGCAAGTGCCTGATCGGGCAAGAGGTATGGACGGCGTAACCCTCTCGTTTTACAACCCGTTAACCATTTTACCTTATTTATTTTGAATAGAATCGTCCTCAATTGGGAGTATCCCGTGACCGAGCCCCATCCGCGCGAACGACGCCTTGTCCTGCGTCTGCTGGATTATTGGCGGCAGATGGCCGGCGATTGCGATTGGCCGCAGCCCGAGACGGTCGATCCCCAGGCGATCCCCGACATGTGGACCTTCTGTTTTATGATCGACGATCCGAAGCGCGCGCCGCGGCTAAGCTTCGTCGGCGATTACCACAAGGAAATGTACGGCGGCGATCCGACCGGCCTCGCTTTCCATGAGGTTAACAAGGACACGCTGCTCGGCCGCTCGATGTCTTATCTCGGCGACGTGCTCGCCAAGGGCGTGCCCGTGACCTACGGCAACCAATTCGTCGATCTGCAGGGGCGCGGCCTGCTCTATCGCAGCATCCTCTTGCCGCTCAGCGCCGACGGCAAAACCATCAGCGTCGTGCTGGGCGGTGCCAATTGCCGCATCCTCGGCCAAGACGAAGTGATCGAGAACCCGCAGCCATGATGGTCGTGTTTGAAATTCACACGTTCCGCGAGGGCGTGTGGAAGATCGACTCGGTCTTCGACGACAAGGAGCTTGCCGTCGTCGAGGCTCAACGTATGGAGCGCGCCGGGCGCTATTCGGCGATCCGCGTCGTCGAGGAGACGTTCGACGAGAAGACCGAGAAGGGCAATACGCGGACGGTCTACCGGTCGACCAAGGTCGATCGCGTCAACACCGAATCGGCGGAGCGCCGCAAGGCGCCCTCGACCATCGCAGCGCCGCCGAAGAAGGCCGTTCCGAAAAAGGCCCAGGCAAGTTTCACCCGCATCATGATCATGGCGTCCCTGACGCTTGGCGCCATCGTGCTGGCCGGCATCGGCATCATGTACGCACTACATAGTTTGGCGGGCTAAAGCAGCCTTCTGGGCTTGACGCCTCGCCCGATAGTATCCCGCCATTTTCGGGCGCTTTCCGCCTATCGAACCCCCGGTCTTGAACCGGGGGCCGAATCGGCCATAATCCTGACAAAACACGCTGCGGCAGGAACCTTCCCGCCGGCAGTCGATCTTTAGCGCGGCTGGCCGTTTAAAGCCTGGCGCGCTCAGCCAGGGACAGTCCATGCAAGTCACCATCAACGGCGAGCCGCGTCCCCTTGCGGCTCCGCAAAGCGTCCAAGCCCTGCTCGACACGCTCGGCCTCGACACGCGCAAGGTCGCGGTAGAACTGAACCTGGAGATCGTGCCGCGGTCGGCCTATGGCATGACGCAGCTCGGCGACGGCGACAAGCTGGAGATCGTTCATTTCATCGGCGGGGGCGCGCCCGACGGCGCCGCGGTAGCGGGAGACGACGGCTTCACCGTGGCGGGCAAGCGCTACACGTCGCGCCTGCTCGTCGGCACCGGCAAGTACAAGGATTTCGAGGAAACCGCGCGCGCTATTGCCGCGTCGGGCGCGGAGATCGTCACAGTCGCCGTGCGCCGCGTCAACGTCAGCGATCCCGGCAAGCCGATGCTGGTCGATTACGTCAGCCCCAAAGACTACACCTATCTGCCCAACACCGCCGGCTGCTATACGGCGGAAGAGGCCGTGCGCACCCTGCGCCTGGCGCGCGAGGCTGGCGGCTGGGATCTCGTGAAGCTCGAAGTCCTCGGCGATCACAAGACGCTTTATCCCAACATGCCGGAAACCGTGCGCGCCGCCGAAACCCTCGTCAAAGAGGGGTTCAAGGTCATGGTCTATTGCGCCGACGACCCGATCCAGGCCAAACGTCTGGAAGAGATGGGCTGCGTCGCCATCATGCCGCTGGCCGCCCCGATCGGCTCCGGCCTCGGCGTGCAGAATCCGGTCGGCATCCGCCTGATCATCGAGCAGGCCAAGGTGCCGGTGCTGGTCGATGCCGGCGTCGGCACCGCGTCGGATGCCGCGATCGCCATGGAGCTCGGTTGCGATGGCGTCTTGATGAACACCGCCATCGCCGAAGCGAAGGATCCGATCAAAATGGCCCGGGCCATGAAGCTCGCCATCGAAGCGGGGCGGCTCGCCTATCTCGCCGGACGCATGCCGAAGAAGCGCTACGCCGATCCGTCGTCGCCGCTCGCCGGTCTCATTTAATTTAAAAGAACAGGAATTCAGGGATGAAGCTGCACGGGTTCTTCCGCTCGTCCGCGAGCTACCGCTTGCGTATCGCGCTGGCGCTCAAGGGCATCGCCGCCGAACAGGTCGCGGTGCATATCTCGCGGCCCGGTGGCGGCGATCAATTCCAGCCGGGTTTTCGCAAGCTCAATCCGCAGCTTCTGGTGCCGGTGCTCGAAGACGATGGCCACGCTTTCGTGCAGTCGCTCGCCATACTCGAGTATTGGGAAGAAACCCATCCGACTCCACCGATCCTGCCCGAGGGCGCGGCGGCGCGCGCGCGGGTGCGCGGCCTGGCGCTGATGATCGCCTGCGAGATGCATCCGTTGAACAATCTGCGCGTGCTGAATTACCTGACGGGTACGCTCGGTGCCTCGGAAGATGCCAAGCTCGCCTGGTATCGCCACTGGGTGAAGCTCGGTTTCGACGCGCTTGAGCCGATGCTGGCGAACAGCGCCGAAACCGGCATCTTTTGCCAGGGCGATGCGCCGACCATCGCCGACATCTGTCTGGTACCCCAGGTGTTCAACGCCAAGCGGTTCGATTGCCCGCTCGGCGATTACCCGACCATCATGCGGATTTACGAAACCTGCGAGAAGTTGCCGGCCTTCGCCGCGGCGCATCCCTCTCGTCAGCCCGACGCGGCTTAGGCGCCAAAGCCTATAATCGCCGTCTCACTAACCGTCGTCGCTCCGGCGCGCGGCGGATTGGATGTCTTGCAGCCGAATCCAGCCGGGCGAGCCGCGCGGCAGGAGTTTTTCCGCGCGTGCGCCCTGCAGGCGGGCCTCGCGTTTGTTGCCGCGCGCGAGGGCGGCTTCGGCCGAGGAGAGCGCGCTCATGCCGAGCTGATCGTCGCGCCCATAGGCAATGGCGAGCTGCGACCAGGCGAAGGCATTGAGCGGTTCGCGCTGCGTCGCGCGGCGCAGATTGTTGATCGCTTCTTTATTGAGCGCGGGATCGTTGCGCTCGATCATCGCCTGGGCGAGGCCGACGCGTAGCGTGGCCTCGTTGGGCATCAGATCGACCGACTTCTGATAAGGCGCCAGCGCTTCATTGCCGCGACCGTTCTCGAACAGCATCTGGCCTTTCAACTCATAAAAATAGGCGTTATTCGGCTCTTCGGCGATTAACTGGTCGATCAGCGGCAGAGCCTTCGCCATGTCGGGCAGGCGGTAATAGGCGACGGCGCGGGCGTAGCGCGCGGCGACGCTCTTGTCGTCCTCCTTGAAGCGCGACAGCGTCGTCGGCGGCGACAAGATGAACCCCGAGAGCTTGGCGAGCATCCGCTTGTGCATCTCGATGAATTCCGGCTTGTCCGGCGCGTCGGCGAACTTCGACTTGCCGACCTGCGCATCGACGGCCTCGATACGGTCGCGGGTCAGCGGATGGGTACGGACATAGGGGTCTTGCTGGCTGCTGTTGAGCAACTCCTGGCCGGACAGGATGTGGAAAAAATCCGCCATGCCGCGGGCCGATTGGCCGGTCTCCTCGAGGTAACGCATGCCGGCCTGATCGGCCGAGGCTTCCTGGGTGCGGCTGAAGGCGAGAATGCTGTTCTGCGCCAAGCCCATACCGCCGCCCATCACGGCGATGCCGGCGCCGCCGGCTCCCGCCACGGCCGCGCCGGCGCCGAGGATCATGGCGAGGATCGCGGTGAGCGAAGCATCCTTGATCTTGTCCTGGAAGCGGGCGAGGTGGCCGCCGGAGATATGGCCGGTTTCGTGGGCGATCACGCCGATCACTTGGTTCGGCGTTTTGCTGCGCATCAGCAGGCCGGTATGGATGAAAAGGTTCATGCCGCCGGCCACGAAGGCATTGATCGAGGAATCGTTGACCAGATAGATATCGACATCGGCGGCATTCAGGCCGGCGGCCTCAAAGACTGGCGAGGCCCAGGCGCGAATGGTATTTTCGATTTCAGCGTCGCGAATCAGTCGCGGCGCCGCGGCGGCATAAGCGGAGCCGGAGGTCAGTTCGATCGCCGGCAAGCCGTTGTTGCGCAGTCCGTTCCAGTTCAGACCGAGCGGCGTCATGGCGACCGATCCGGCGGTCAGACCGACGCATAGGGATTTAATGACTTTGCGCACGCATTTCGCTCCTCAGCTTCCCCCCCAAGGTAGGTACGCGACCCATCGCCGTCAATCGCGCGTCAGGGCCGCCGTCCGGGGGGTGAGCTGCCTTCTAATTGCCGCAATTGGCCTTGCCGCCTGCCGAGATGCGAGCAAACCCAAGGAAGGCGAATTGGGCTTCGTGCCGGGGTTCCTCGGCGGCGTCGCGGCGGACGAGCCGCGTGCGGCGGTCGTGGGGCGCGACGTGCTGTCGGCGGGCGGCAATGCCATGGATGCGGCCGTGGCGGTGTTCTTCGCCATGACCGTCACGCGCCCGTCGATCGCCGGCCTGGCGAGCCGCGGACAATGCGTGCTGTTCGGGGAGAAGGCCAAACGCGTCGAGGCGCTCGATTTCGCCGCGCCGCCGGGCGTGCCGGGGGCACCGCGCGGGATGTACGCGCTGCATGCCAAATACGGTCGCCTGCGCTGGGAGCAGATGGTCAAGCCGGCCGAGGATATGGCGCGCTTCGGCTTTTTGGTTTCGCGCGGTTTCGCCCGCGATTTGGCGGCGGCGAGCGCCATCCTGGCCGACAACCCCGACTTGGCGCGGCTCTATGCCGGCCCGGGCGGGCGCATGCCGCTCGAAGGCGAGCGGGCGAGCCAGTTGGCCCTCGCGGCGACCCTCGGCGTCATCCGCCGTGCGCCGGGCGATTTCTATAATGGCGCGTTCCTGCAGAGCTATGTCGCCGGCGCACGTGCCGCCGGCAGCGACGTGACGGTCGATGCGATGCGCAGTTACGTGCCGCAGTTCAAGGAGACGATCCAGGTGACGCAGGATCTGCTCATCAGCCATTTCGCGCCGACGCCGGGCGGTGCGGTCGCAGCCCGCATGTGGACGGCGCTCGCCGCCGAGGGGCAATATCGCGACGCTGCGGCCCAGGCGCGTCCGGCTTTGCTCGCCGACACGCAAGCCAAGGCGGTCGCGCAGGTCGTGTCCGGATTGCGCGAGCTGCCGCTCGGCGCGCGGCAGAGCGGAGCGAGTTTCGTGATCGCCGATCAGGACAGCAACACGGTGGCTTGCGCCTTTACTATGGGGCGCATGTTCGGCAGCGCCAAGGTGGCCGGCGACAGCGGCATCGTATTGGCCGTGCCGCCGACGGGCAGCGACGCGCTCGCCATCGCACCGATGCTGACGGTCAATCCGCGCGTCAACAAGATGTTCTTCGCGACCGCCGGCTCGGGTGGCGCACCGGTGCCGGCGGCCGAAGTGCTGGTGGGCCTGGAGACGATGATCGCGGGCAAGCCTCTGGCGGCCGCGCTCGCCACCCCGCGTAGTCATTGGATTTCCGCCGGCCGCATTGCTACAGAGCCGCAGATTCCTCTTGGCTTGCTGAACGCGTTCTATTGCCCCGAAGGTCTCGTCTCGCCCGGCGCCGAAAAGCCGACCAGCGTCTGCAGCGTCGAATCGGATCGGCGCGGCTTCGGTTTGGCCACGCGCTGAGCCTATGAAAGCACATTCATGGCGCTGAGGGCCGCCGCATGACCCTCAAAGTCTCGCAACGCGGACGCATTTCGCCTTTCATCGTCATGGAGGTAATGCGCGCCGCCCATGCGCGCGCGGCGGCGGGCGGCGATGTCATCCACCTCGAAGTCGGCCAGCCCTCGACCGGCGCACCGCAGACCGTGATCGCCGCCGCGCAAGCGGCCTTGTCGCGTGACCGGCTCGGCTATACCGAAGCGCTCGGCCTGCCGAACTTGCGCGTACGCATCTCTCAGCATTATCGCGAAACTTACGACGTCGCCGTCGATCCGGCGCGCGTGGTGATCACCACCGGCTCGTCCGGAGCCTTTCTGCTCGCCTTCCTCGCGGCATTCGATGCCGGCGACCGCGTGGCGCTCGCCGAGCCGGGCTATCCCGCCTATCGCAATATCCTGCGCGCCGTGGACGTGACGGCGGTCGGCTTGCCCGCGACCCTGGCCGACGCCTTTCAGCCCACGCCGGCCCTATTGGCGCAAGCCCACGCGCTATCGCCGCTCAGCGGCCTCATCATCGCCTCGCCGGCCAATCCCACCGGCAGCATGATGACGCCGCAAGCCCTGGCAGATGTCGCCGGCTGGTGCCGCGCGCACGCTGTGCGGCTGATCTCGGACGAGATCTATCATGGCATCGCCTATGGGCCCCGCGCCGAAACCGCGCTCAAGTCCGATCCCGAGGCCATCGTCATCAACAGCTTCTCGAAATATTTCTCGATGACCGGTTGGCGGCTCGGCTGGATGATCGTGCCCGCCGATCTGACGCGCGCCATCGAATGCCTGGCGCAAAATCTGTTCATTTCGCCGCCGACGCTGGCCCAGATCGCGGCAGTCGCGGCGTTCGACGCGCATGATGAATTGCGCGGCAACGTCGGACGCTATGCGCGCAATCGGATGATTTTGATGGAGGGCCTCGCCGCTGCCGGCTTGGACCGTCTCGCGCCGGCCGACGGCGCGTTCTATCTCTATGCCGATGTCAGGAACGCGACGGACAGCAGCACGGCTTTTTGCGCAAAGCTGCTGGACGAGACCGGCATTGCGGCGACGCCCGGTGTCGATTTCGATGAGCCGCGCGGCGAAGGCTTCGTGCGTTTTTCCTTTGCCGGGAGCGAAGCGGAGATGCGCGAGGCATCGCGCCGGCTCAAGGCTTGGCTCAAGCCTTAGCGCATCGCAGGGAAAGAAAAAGCCGCGCATCTTGGGATGCGCGGCTTTTTTGCTTTATGAGCAGGCCGACTATTCGGCCCTCTGTCTATTCGGTGAGGCGCTGCCACCAACCCTTGCGCTTGGGCGCGTTGGGATCTTCCTGCGGTTCCGGCGCCGGTTGCGGAGCAGCGACGGGGGGCGGCGCATAAGCGGTCTGGGCGCCGTAATCGTTGCGTGGCGCGGCGACCGGCTCAACGGTGGGGTCGGCGATCGTGTGCGGCGTGGTCTCGGAGCGCCACGACGACGGTTGCGCCATGGTCTCGTCGTTGTGCTGCGCGCGGCCATTGCCGTCTTGGGCGGCCTGCTCGAAGTCGGCGTTCTCGCTGCGGACCGGATGTTCGCCGTTGAGGCGCTCCCCTTCGGGACGCTCGCCATCGCGACGCCGGCGGCGACCGCCGCGCTTGCCCCGGCGGCGACGCTTGCGCTCGCCATCCTCGCCACGCGCGGTGTCGGCGTCAGAACCGGGGCGGGCTTCGCTCGTCTCGCCCGCGGTTTCGCTAGAGTCGGAGGTGGCATCGGCGATGTCTTCGCCGGCGAAGGCGGCTTGTTCGCCCTCAACGGCGGCATCGCCCTGCGGGGCGCGCGGCTCGCGCTCGTCACCACGGCGCCGGCGCCGCCGGCGGCGGCCACGGCGTTCGCCGTCTTCGCCGCTGCTGCGTTCTTTGGGCTCTTCGTTCTCGTCGACTTTCTCGGTGGTTTCCTCGACCTCGTCTTCTTCGAGCTCTTCGTCGATGAGATCGTCTTCGGGGTCGGGCAGGACCGGCTCGATGGTGCGCACCGGCGGCGGATTGGTCTGCGCCTTCAGGCGGTCGATCTTGAAGTCCGGCGGGATCAGCGCGTCGTCGGTGCCGACGAAGATACGGAAATCATAGCGCGCTTCGAGCGAAGCGATGGCCGAGCGCTTGTGGTTCATCAGGTAGATGGCTACCGTCGATGGCACGGTCAGTTTCACTTCGCTGGCGCGGCGGCGGATGCCTTCTTCCTCGACGGCGCGGATGACGTGCAGCGCGGCCGACTCGGTCGAGCGGGTCACGCCGGTGCCGGCGCAATGCTTGCAGATCTCGGTCGAGGCTTCGAGGAAGCTCGGACGTAGGCGCTGGCGCGACAGTTCGAGCAGACCGAAGGCGCTGATCTTGCCGATCTGGATGCGCGCGCGGTCGACGCGCATGGCTTCTTTCAGGCGCTTTTCGACGGTGTGCTGATTGCGCGATTCCTCCATGTCGATGAAGTCGATCACGATCAGGCCGGCGAGATCGCGCAGGCGAAGCTGGCGGGCGATTTCCTCGGCCGCTTCCAGATTGGTCTTGTAGGCGGTGTCTTCGATATTGCGTTCGCGCGTGGCGCGGCCCGAGTTCACGTCGATCGAGACGAGCGCTTCGGTCGGGTTAATGACGATGTAGCCGCCGGATTTCAGCGTCACCACCGGGTTGTGCATGGCGTCGAGCTGAGTCTCGATCTGATAGCGGTGGAACAGCGGAATTTCCGGATCGCGGTACTGCTGCACCTTGCGGGCGTGGCTCGGCATCAGCATACGCATGAATTCTTTGGCGTTGCGGTAGCCTTCGTCGCCTTCGACGAGAACCTCGTCGATATCCTTGCTGTAATGGTCGCGGATCGAGCGCTTGATCAGCGTCGCTTCCTCATAGACCGGCGCCGGCGCGATCGACTTGAGAGTCAGTTCGCGCACTTCGTCCCATTGGCGGACGAGGTAGTCGTAATCGCGGCGCAGTTCTGTCTTGCTGCGCTCGACGGCGGCCGTGCGCAGGATGACCGCCATGCCCTCGGGAATCTCCAACTCGTCGAGATGGGACTTGAGGCGCTTGCGGTCGGCCGGATTGCTGATCTTGCGGGAGATGCCGCCACCGCGCGCGGTGTTGGGCATCAGCACGCAATAACGGCCGGCGAGCGAGAGGTAGGTGGTCAGCGCGGCGCCTTTGTTGCCGCGCTCTTCCTTGACGACCTGCACGAGCAGAATCTGCCGGCGCTTGATGACGTCCTGAATCTTGTAGTGATGCCGGCTGCGGCTGCGGCCGCGGCGCCGTTCGGCGGCGGCGCTTTCGACCTCGGCTTCGACTTCATCGGCGCCGCCGACGATCTCAACCGGCTTTTGCGCGGCGGCATCGGCGACCTCGGCGATGTTCTCGGCGCCATCCTCAGCCTGAGAGACTTCGGCGATTTCGCCGTCGCCGCTGGCGGCGTCAGCATTCGGCGCGGCGATCTCGGCGCTGGCGAGCACATCGCCCTCGGCCGGCGGATTGTCGAGAGCGATGGCGGCCGGTTCGGCCTGGGTCGCGCTGTCATCAGCCGCAGGCGCCGCTTCGGGGGCGGGGGCAGGCGGCAAGTCTTCGGCGGCCGGCGCGTCGGTCGGTGCTGGCTGGACGTCGTCGACCGCATAGCCGGGCGCCGCCGCGGAGGGCGGGACGCCGTCATGACCGTAATTGTTCTGGCCGTGATCGTCGTGATCATGCGTCGCATGATCCTGGCCATTCTCGTGATCGTGCTCATGGTCGCCATGGGCGACGTGATCGTGATCGGGCTGTTCTTGCTCGGGCACCGGCTCGTCGTCGGGCTCGGGGCCGAAGTCAGCATCGTCGCCGCCACCGAAACCGCCGGAGCGGCGCTGTTCTTCAATCAGCGCCAGCCGGTCGGCGGCGGGGATTTGATAGTAGTCGGGATGGATTTCGCTGAACGGCAGGAAGCCGTGGCGATTGCCACCGAAATCGACGAAGGCAGCTTGCAGCGAGGGCTCGACCCGCGTGACTTTCGCGAGGTAGATGTTGCCCTTGAGCTGCTTCTTGGTTGAACTTTCGAAGTCGAATTCGTCGAGGCGGGTTCCGTTTGCGATGACCACCCGAGTTTCCTCGAGGTGGGTCGCATCGATCAGCATGCGCTTAACCATGTATCCTTATGCTCCGCGACGCATCTTCAGGCTGCGCGCCATATCGGGGCGCGCGCCGGCGGTAGCGTCGTCATATCTGCGAAGCTGGCGGTGTCTCGTCTCGACCCGCGTGACCTGGAAACCCTAACGCTGGGAATCGGGAGACGGGGAGGGCGGAGGGGACCGCGATCCCTGCGGCGGCGGTTCTTGAAAACCGGGGTTGCCGAAGGGCAGCTTCAGGGTTCATACGACTCCTGACTGTCTGAGCGCGCCTTGATTCATCCGACGGCGCTCATGGTCTGCCGTCCCCTGAATCACGCCGCGCCGCCTATTCCCAGCCGACGCCCGGTTTGTCGCGATTTCCGAGGCGTAGGGCGGTCAGGAAAGGCCGACCGGAGTTATTCCGCAGTCAAAATAATCGCATAAGTGATTTTCCACAATCGGTTAATAGACCAAGTCCGAGGCGGCCGAGGGGGCTTTCGGGTTGCCGCTGGCGGCCTGCCGACGCTATATCTAGCGGCCTGTGGGAGGCGGTTGTCGATATATGCCTGAGGATATGCGGGAAATGGGGCGGAATTGGCGGCTTTTGCCGTTACGGCGCGCCCGCGTCTGCATGGCGGCAATTGTCGCCCTGACGGTTTTTTGCCTCCAGTCGGCCCTATTGGCCGTCCCGGCGGCGGCGCAGGGCGGCGCCACGGTCCTCGGAATCCGCATCGGCGGCACGCCCGCTTCCACCCGTTTCGTCCTGGAAATGACCAATTCGGTCAAACCCGAGGTTTTTACCCTCGGCTCGCCCTACCGGGTTGTTGTCGATCTGCCGGAAGTGGGCTGGCGCTTGCCGCCCAACGACATCGGCGCCAAAGGCGGCTTGGTCGACGGTTTCCGCTTCGGCCTGTTCGAAGCCGGCCGCTCGCGTCTGGTGATCGACGTCAATGCGCCGGTCGCCGTCAAGGGCGCCTTCGTCATCGAGCCGCGCGAAGGCCATCGCTACCGCCTGGTGCTCGACATCGAGCGCGTTGCCGCCTCGGCCTTCCGCGATCAGAACCCCGCCGCGCCGCGTCCCCAGGCCCTGCCGGTCCCATCGGCGGCGGCGCAAGCGGCGATCGCGCCGCGTCCGCCGGCGCCGCAACCGCAGCCGCGCCCGCGCGAGCGGGGCGATAGCCGCCGCGTCGTTGTGATCGATGCCGGCCATGGCGGCGTCGATCCCGGCACGATCGGGCCCGCGGGCACCTACGAAAAGAATGTGACGCTCGCCATGGCGCGCCAGGTGAAGACGCGCATGGAGGCGACCGGGCGCTACAAGGTGGTGCTGACGCGCGACAGCGACATCTTTATCCCTTTGCGCGAACGCGTCGCGATCGCCCGCACGGCGGGCGCCGAGATGTTCATTTCGCTACATGCCGACGCGATCGCCAATCGCAACACGCGCGGCGGCTCGATCTACACCTTGTCGGAGGTGGCCTCCGACAAAGAGGCGGAATCGCTGGCCGCCAAGGAAAATAAGGCCGACCTGATCGCCGGCATGGATCTCAGCCATGAAAGCCGCGAGGTCGCCAGCATCCTGCTCGATCTCGCCCAGCGCGAGACGATGAACTACTCGGCGCGCTTCGCCGCCATGATGGTGAGCGAATTGGGCAAGTCGGTGCGGTTGCTCAGCAATTCCCACCGCTTCGCCGGCTTTGCCGTGCTGAAGGCGCCGGACGTGCCCTCCGTGCTGTTCGAAATGGGCTATTTGTCGAACGCGGCGGAGGAGCGGGAGCTTTTGCGCCCCGATTATCGCCTCAAGATGGCCGACGGCATCGTCCGGGCAGCCGACCGCTTTTTCCGCGAACGGCCAAATCTCTAGGGTTTTGGCGAAACTCGGCCTTCGGATGGCGGATTTAGGGGCGTTGCCCCGCGGCCACGCCGAAATCTCCCGATCTCAGGAGTGTTTCGCGGGCATTGACGTTGCTTAACCGCGCCCATATGTCTGCGCTATTCTGCCGTTACGGCAGCCGGGGGGCGTCACGGCAAGGAGCGGCCCCACGATGGGTCTTATGGTTACATGCGCATCTTAAGGTCTTTCGCAGCCCTCTTGGCGGGTCTCGCGTTGCTCGTCCTTGTCGGCATCGGCGGGGTGCTGGCCGTTTTTTACCATTACGGCCGTGGCTTGCCCGACTACCAGCAACTCGCCACCTATGAGCCGCCGGTGGTCACGCGCGTCCATGCCGGCGACGGCAGCCTGATCGCCGAATACGCCACCGAGAAGCGCGTCTTCGTGCCGATCGACGCCATTCCGACCTTGGTGAAGGAGGCCTTCCTCGCCGCCGAGGACAAGAACTTCTATAGCCATCCCGGTATCGACGTTTTTGGCATCGTCCGCGCCTCACTGCAGAACCTGTCGCAGGTCGGCCAGAACCGCCGTCCGGTCGGCGCCTCGACGATCACTCAGCAGGTCGCCAAAAACTTTCTGCTGACCAACGAAGTGTCGATCGAGCGCAAGATCAAGGAAGCGCTGATCTCGCTGCGCATCGAGCGCGCGCTCTCGAAAGACCGCATTCTCGAACTCTATCTCAACGAGATTTATCTCGGCTTCGGGTCCTATGGCGTCGGCGCTGCCGCGCTTAACTATTTTAACAAGTCGCTCGACGAACTGACGGTCGGCGAGGCGGCATATCTCGCCGCGCTGCCGAAAGCGCCGAATAACTACAATCCCTATCGCTTGGCTGCCGCCGCCAAGGCCCGTCGCGATTGGGTGCTCGACCGCATGGCGGAGGAGAATTTCATCACCGACGAGCAGGCGATGGCGTCCCAGACGCAGCCGCTCGGCGTGCGCCCGGCGAGCGAGACGCGCATTATCGAAGCGGGTTTCTTCGCTGAAGAAGTGCGCCGCCAGCTTTATGATCGCTACGGCGAGACGGGCCTTTATCGCGGCGGCCTGTCGGTGCGCGCGACGTTGGATTCCAGATTGCAAGCGATCGCCGACAAGGCGCTGCGCGAGGGCATGATCCGCTACGACCGCCGTCACGGCTACCGCGGGCCGATCGCCCGCGTGAAGCTGGATGACGGCGCCGATTGGACCGGCAAGCTGCGCGCCGTCGCCTTGCCGCCGGCGCTCGCGCCGTGGAAGGCCGCCGTCGTGCTGCAAGTCGCGGGAGATCATGCGCGCGTCGGCGTCGATGGGCTTGGCGAAGGCGTGATCCGGTTCGAGCTGATGCGCTGGGCGCGCCCCTGGCAAAAGGATCAGCATGTCGGCGCGGCGCCGAAGTCGCCGGCCGACGTGCTCGCCGTTGGCGATGTCGTCGCCGTGGAGCCGGAAGGCAAGGATAGCTATTCGCTTAAGCAAATTCCCGACGTGAACGGCGGCCTCTTGGCGCTCGACCCGCATACCGGCCGGGTGCTCGCGATGAGCGGCGGTTTCTCCTATGCCGCCAGCCAGTTCAACCGCGCGACCCAGGCGATGCGCCAGACCGGCTCGTCGTTCAAGCCGTTCGTCTATACCGCCGCGCTCGATTCGGGATTCACGCCATCGAGCCTGGTGCTCGATGCGCCCTTTGTCATGGACCAGGGGCCCGGCCTCGGCCTGTGGAAACCGGGCAACTACGCCAACGACTTCCTCGGGCCGAGCACGCTGCGCACCGGCATCGAGAAGTCGCGCAACCTGATGACCGTGCGCCTGGCGCAGACCATCGGCATGGACAAGGTGGCGACCTACGCCAAGAAGTTCGGCGTCATCGACCGGCTCGATCCGGTGCTGTCCATGTCGCTCGGCGCCGGCGAGACGACGCTGCTGCGCATGACGACGGGCTACGCCATGTTCGTCAACGGCGGCAAGCGCATCACGCCGAGCCTGATCGATCGTATCCAAGACCGTCACGGCAAGACGATCTATCGCCATGACGCGCGTGCCTGCGACGGCTGCACGGATGGCGCGGCGGACGTCAATCGCCTGCCGGCGCTGCCAGACACGCGCGAGCAGATCGAAGATCCGCGCACCGCCTATCAGATGGTCTCCATGCTACAGGGCGTCGTGCAGCGCGGCACCGGCATCCGCATCGCCTCGCTCGGCAAGACGCTGGCGGGCAAGACAGGTACGACCAACGATTACACCGATGCCTGGTTCGTCGGGTTCTCGCCCGACTTGGTGGTTGGCACCTATATCGGCTTCGACAACCCGAAGACCCTCGGCAAGGACGAGACCGGTTCGTCGATCGCCGTGCCGATCTTCCGCGATTTCATGGAAGCGGCGCTGAAGGACCAGCCGGCCATTCCGTTCCGCGTGCCGCCGGGTATCCGCCTGGTGCGCGTCGATCCGCGCAGCGGCCAACTCGCCTCGGCAAGCGAGCGCGGCAGCATCCTCGAGGCCTTCAAGCCGGGCACCGAGCCGAGCGGGCGCGATAGCGTGCTCGATGGCAGCGGCGCCGATCCGCTGGCCGCCTCGACCGGGCCCTTGCGTAGCCCAGGCGGCGGTTCCTCCTTAGGGGCCGGCGGCCTTTACTGATCCTGTCTTTTCCGCCATAAACCGCGGCAAGCGTTATTCGCGTTGCTTTAGGATTTTCCATGCGCGCCGAGATCGAGAAACTGACCGCCGAAACCCAGCAGTCGCTTGCGCTGCTGAGGAGGTATCTTTGACTGGGATAACGCGCTGCGCCGCCTGAGCGAACTCGACGCCAAGGCCGAAGACCCCGCTCTCTGGAATAACGCCCAAGCCGCGCAGAAGATCATGCGCGAGCGCACCCAGCTGTCGACGCTGGTCGAGGGCGTGCGCAAGACCGAGCAGGAATATAAAGACAACGTCGAATTGGCCGAGATGGCCGACGCCGAGGGCGATCAGGCGACGCTCGACGAGGTGCAGGCGGCCCTGACCGTGCTACGCGACGAGGCGAAGAAGCGCCAGTTCGAAAGCCTGCTGTCCGGCGAAGCCGATCTCAATAACGCTTTCCTCGAAGTGCATGCCGGCGCCGGCGGCACCGAGTCGCAGGACTGGGCGGAGATTTTGCTCCGCATGTACACGCGCTGGGCCGAGCAGCACGGCTACAAGGTCGAATGGATGGAAGAGAGCCAGGGCGAAGAGGCCGGACTCAAATCGGCCACCGTCAAGATCATCGGCCCCAACGCCTTCGGCTGGCTCAAGACCGAAACCGGCGTGCATCGCTTGGTGCGCATCTCGCCTTACGACTCGGCGGGGCGCCGCCACACCAGCTTTTCGTCGATCTACGTCTATCCCGAGATCGACGACAGCATCGAGGTCGAGATTCTCGACAAGGATTTGCGCATCGACACCTACCGCGCGTCGGGCGCCGGCGGACAGCATATCAACAAGACCGATAGCGCCATCCGCATCACCCACTTGCCGACCGGCATCGTCGTGTCCTGCCAGACCGACCGCTCGCAGCATCGCAACCGCGCTTATGCGTTCGACATGCTGAAGGCCCGGCTCTACGAGCGCGAGCTGGCGATCCGCGAAGCGGCGGCCCAGGCGATCGAGGACCAGAAGACCGACATCGGCTGGGGCCACCAGATCCGCTCCTACGTGCTGCAGCCCTATCAGATGGTCAAGGATCTGCGCACCGGCGTGGAAACCAGCAACTCGGGCGGCGTGCTCGACGGCGATCTCGATCCGTTCATGCAGGCTGCTTTGGCCCAACGCGTGACTGGCGAAAAACCCAAGAAGGGCGCCGTCGCCGACATCGAGTAGCGGACTTCTAGAAGACCGCTCATCCATAAGACTCGGCACAAATCGTCATAGTGTTTGCGCGCAACCGCGCTTCTCGCCGCGCCGGCCTGCCGTTATGCTTTCTCCATAAATATCGCGCGTCATGATGCGCGCGACAGAGGGAGACATTGCATGAGCGATGTGAAAGACGCCGCCGCAGATCTTCATGGGGCCGAGAAGAAGGAAGCTTTCTTCCTCGCCGCCGAAGCCGGCATCAAGACCTTCGACTTCAACGGTCCGGAAATCGCCATCGAAGAAGGCAAGAAGCTGCATGTGAAGCTGGCCGGCACCGATTCCTGCCGCGCCTCGATTCAGGTGCTCAACAAGGGCGGCGAGAACAATCTGCACTACCACCCCAACATGGACCTGATCTACATGGTCCTCAAAGGCCGGGTGAAGTTCTACGGTCCGGGCGACGTCGAGATCGGCAATTTCGGTCCGCAGGAGGGGCTGTTGCTGCCGGAAAACTCGCGCTACTGGTTCGGCAGCGTCGGCGACGAGGAGGCGTGGCTGCTACAGATCGCCGGTTATCCGAAAGGCGCGAAGATGTCGAAACGCATCCCGCTGGAGCCGGCCAAATTGCCCCCCAGCACCTGGGTCGGCATGAGCGAGGAAGACCATAAGGTCCGCGAGGCCAACAACCAGCATTGAGCGACAGGCGCGCAAACGCGCAATCCATAGGAAAGGGCCGGGAGTGATCCCGGCCCTTTTGTCGTGAGCGCGATGTAACGCTTACTTCTTCTTCGCGGCCTTCTTTTTGGCCTTCTTGGCGACCTTCTTCGACG